>CAZLMY010000100.1:0-20994 GCA_964560845.1 uncultured Occallatibacter sp.
GTGTAATATGTGATCGTTACAGCGAGCGACCCGGTTTTAGCCGGACACTACTGAGAGAAGATAGAGGACCGTCTCCATGAAGTTATCCGGTTGCACCGGGCATCCTGGCACGTTGACGATGGGCAAACCCGCTCTCGATTTCCAGTCCCATCCCAGATAATCGGCCAAGCCCATGCACCCGGTGGGGTTGCCCTCCATTGCGTGGATACCGCCATACGTTGCGCAGGTGCCGCAGGCAATCACCGCCAATGCCTTCGGAGCAAGACGATCGATCCACTCGTTTGTGGTGATCGGTTGCAAGGTGTGCGGATCCGTTCCCAGAGCCGCCCAGTAGCCTTCCTTTTTGATTTTCTCGTTGGGTATCGATCCCTCGATCACCAGGACGAAGGGGTCGAGTTTTCCCTGCTCGGCCTGATACCAGTGCTTGAGAAAATCGTCTCCACATTCGTACGCAAGCACAGGGTTATGAAGGTGGACCTTCGGCAAGCCGGGGATGGCGCCGAGCAGAACATCTTCGATGCTCGGCTGCGTTGCAGCGGTGATAGACACGGAGTCTCCATCGCAACCCAACCCCGCCGTCATCCAGACGATATGCACTTCCGCAGCTGCGGGTTTCTTCTGTGTCGATCTGCCGTGAGGCACTGTTTCCGTAGGCATGTGCGGATTCTCCTCTCAAGGCGACGAGCTGTGCCGATCAACTCTGGAAAGTTATCCACGACACGGTTCGTTCTGCCTCTGTCTGCTTTCGGTTGTGGCCTTGCAGTTCGTCTGTGACATTTTTCGACGCGGGCGATACAGAAACATCCGCGCGGAATTCGCCGACTGGGACATCTCAACAGAGTGCCAGCGAGACTCACAAGCGGGCGTGGCCTCATTCTGAATGAGTACCGGATACCCAGGATGGCATAGGGGAATCCCCGATAGGGAGCGCCGTACGGTGTCGATCGGAAGTTGGATTGGTGAAGTCTAGGAAGGTCTGTCGCTCAACTTCCATTGAATGGCATGTTGCATCAGTTCGCGCCCGGTACGAAGCGACAACTTTTCTTTGAGATGCGCCTGGTAAGATTCGACCATCTTCATGCTGAGGTGAAGCACGTCGGCAATCTGGCGCGTGCCAAGGCCCTCGCCAATAAGGCGGAACACCTCAAGTTCTCGATCGGAAAGCGCGGCGAGTCGGGAGTCGGTTTCAGCGGTGCGGCCGGACATATATTGTTGCAGGAGTTTGTTGGCCATTCGGTTACTCAAATAAATCTTGTCATCGAGGATGCGGCGCACCGCCACCAGCACCTGGTCGGTGGCCTCTTGCTTCATGATGTAGCCGTTGGCACGGGCCCGCAAGGCGCGTTCCGCATAGATTGACTCGTCATGCATGGAGAGAATCAGCACCGGCAAATCGGGGCACAGCGAGCGAAGGTTTTTCAGAAGATCCAATCCATCGGGACCGTTAAGCGAAATGTCGGCTATGACAATGTCGGGTCTGGATTTGGCGATGGCCTTCATGGCTGCCATTGCTTCTTCTGCTTCTCCACAGACGGTCAGGTCCGGCTCCCGATTGATCAGCATGGCCAGGCCCTGGCGCAACAAGGGATGATCGTCCACTACAAACACGGTCCTCTTGCGGACCCGTGCCATTTCTCGCACGTGGGAGACCTCCGTGGCATGCATCCCGTCATTCCTCCGGCAGCGGAAACCTGCAGGTCACAATGGTTCCGCGCATCTTGTCCCGTCGCACATCGAGCGCCCCGCCGATCATGCCTGACCGGTATTTCATAATCTGCAGTCCCATCCCCGGTCCTGCAATCGGCTCCGATATGCCTCTTTCATCGTCTTTGATTTCCAGCCGGCCCCAGCCGGACGTGGCACTCAGTTGGATTTGAATCGCGCGTGAGTGTCCATGCTTGATTGCGTTGTTCACTGCCTCCTGGGCAATGTGGTAGAGATGCGTAGCCACACTGTTGTCGTGAATCAAGACAGGCGCATCGCATTCAAAACGGCACGATACGCCGAACAGGTCTTCCACTTCAGCGGCGCATAACTCGAGCGCGGCCATCAGGCCCTGAGCTTCGGAAACAACCGGAAGCAAGCCTCTCGCTAACTCACGCGTCTTGTGAACCGCTTCATTGACTAGGGAAACAATCTTGGCGGCATCGCCGGTCTCGCGACTGTTCTTCTCTGCCAACCTCGCCTCGTGAACCTTGGCCATGAAGGCGATAGCGGTCAGATGCTGTCCGAGGCCGTCATGCAGATCCTGACCGATGCGCCGCTGCTCGCGCGCACTGATGTCGAGAATGGCCTTCTCCAGTTGCTTGCGCTCTGTAATGTCTATTCCAGTGGCAATAATGTAACCGGAGCTTTCTCCGTTGGCAGGCAAGAGCGTCGTGGTCCAGGCAATCAGGCGCCGGTCTCCATGGCGGGTAACCCAGGACGTCTGGTAATTCTGCGGCAGCAGATCCGTGCGCAGCAATTCAAAAACCGACTTGAAGCGTTCCGCTTCTTCCGAAGGAAGCAATAACTCCCAGAAGCACTTTCCCTGGACCTCCTCCTGCGAGTAGCCGCTGGTCAATTCGCACGCCGGGTTGAATTGCTGAATACGGCCGGCATCGTCGAGCACCAGCACCAGGGCGCCCACGGTGTCCAGAATTGCCGAAATGAAATTGCGTTCTTCTTGCCGTTCCACTTCAATTCTTTTCAGGTCGGAGATGTCGAAAGCCACTCCATGGATGAACCAGGGACGACCGTCTTCTCGTCGCTTCATCCGCGCGTCGCATTGAAACCAGATCACGCGCCCATCGCGTGCAATGAAGCGATAGGCCGTCAGCAGCGGTTGTCCTGAGTGGAACAGGCTGGCGGCCTCCTGGCTCCAGCGCTGCTTGTCGTCGGGATGAATGTGCTCGAACCAGCGGGCCGGATCTTCCAGCCACTCTTCGGGCCGGTAGCCAAGAGCCGCTTTAATCTGCGGGCTTGGATAGGCTTCGCTGATGCCGCGATCGAGATAGACCATGAAAACTACAGCCGGTATCTGCTCAAGGAGGGCGCGGTACTTTGCCTCGGGGCTGGGCGCCTGCCAGTCGTGGGTCGCTTCCGGTTCATGACCGAACACCCGGTGCAGCTCTGAGCAAGGCTGCGTTACCGGCGCATCGGCGGCTTCGGGCAGCCCTTCCCTTCTCTGAAGGGAATCTGGATTATGCCAAGGCTTCTGAGCAGGTTCCACGAAGGAAGACATGTCACACTCCTGGCTCCGCGTTCTGCGCGCGGTACTCTCCCTATAGAGTTCTTCTGGAATTAATTGGTTGTCCTGGAGCGTCGGGGTTTTTGGGCCAAGCTGGACCGTGGTCGACACTGACACGGAGGAGCGGCGAAATTGGGGGAAGCCGGTGTCAAGGCCGGTGTCTGGCAAGCAGAGCTATTCCGCCTTCATCAACGTACCGATCAGCGAATCCCTGACCCCGTTGGCCATGCTGTCCACATTGCGCATTACCCTGACCCAGACGTAGACCGCGACGGAAGAGAACAACAGGAAGATGGGCACGGCCAGCCAATGCTCGTCAAAGAGCCAGCACAGGGCAAAAACGACCGCACCGACCCCGATCATTCCAAGTTGGACGAGAAGGCTGAGCAACCCGTTGGCTTGCGAACCGCGCTGGCGCGAAATTCGTCCTGGGTTCAGACGATAGGGCATCTTGAGCGAGAAGATATTGCCGGCCGCCAGGTTGCCGGGCAATGAAAACAGCAGCCATGCCCCAGTCGCCGCCATCACCGCGACGTCGGGCATGCCCAGGCGCAAGATGGCCAAGACCCATGCGAAGAACGCCACCAGCACAAACAGCACCGAATGGAACAGGTTCTTGGCCAGCATCACGGTGCGAATCGGCGTGGGCGACAGAAAGTACAACTGAATGCCTGCGCCCTCGGCGCCCAGGTTGTTGTAAAACATCTGCGTGAAGCCCAGTTGCGCGTAAACCATGCAAATCGGCAACGCCAGCGGGAACCCATGCCCAGGCGCACCGCCGCCTTTGTTGAAGATGCCGGAGAACATGAGCACCAGCAACAGCGGCGCGCCAATGGCGTACAGCAGCGGCAAAGTCCGCATCAGGCTGCGGATTTCCTTCTCGATCACTGCCGCAATGGGACCGGAGCCAACCGCGCCGTTTTTTTCCACCGCCGCTTTCCGGGCAGCCTTCTGCCTGGCCACCGGCGCTTTCTTGACTGCCGGAGCCTCGCCCAGGCTTTCGCCGCGATACTCGGATTTGAGCCGCAAGGCGAGGGCGCCACCCGCGGCTAGCACCCAGAATCCAAGGCCACCCAGTTGTTCGAGGCCAGTCTGTGGATCTTGTTCTCCGGCCCGCCGCACAGCCAGCGCCGCCAACCCCGGCGGTAGCCACTCCTGAACCGCATTGATTTTGGTCAGCAATGGGCCGTATTCGGCTTTCATCTTGCGGAATTCCGACGCACTGTGTGGTCCTTTGCCAAACCCCTGATGGCGAAACGCCGGATTGAGAAAGTTCAGGCTCAGCATGGCCAGCATGAACACCATGCCCAGAATCTCCCGCGTCTTCCGCTGCTGAAGCCAACGATCGATCCAGGCAAAGATCGACCGCACCAGCAGTATGTTGAATGCCGCAAAGACCGCCAGCGCCAGCGCCGTCCAGCCCATCAGATCGGGCCGCGCCAGGGTCGTTCCAACCAGGATGCCCAGGCAGAACAGCCCGCCCAGAACGGTCGAGATGTCTGCCAATCCGAAGACCACATAGAGCAGGAAAAACGAGCCGAAACGCACCGGAAAGCGCAGCAGCACGGTCAGGTCGAACTGCTCCTGGAACGAGGCCAGCATGATCGGAACAATCTGCCAGATCAGCAGTACTACCCAGAACAAGATGGGCAGGTAGCTCCATTTCTCGTCCGAAACCAGGGCATAGGCTCCCAACCCGGCCATGCCGCCCAGAAAGAGGCCGCCTACCAGGTAAAAGATGTAGCTCAAAGTGCGCGCGCCCAACTCGAAGACGCCCTTGTTCGAGCGCAGGCTGTTGCGCAGCATAGCCCAGCGCAACCGTCCGAGCGCCGCATATTGCGCGCGCGCCTCGGCGCCCAACACGCCACCCGAGGCTGGTCTTGGAGCGCCGGTCCCGGTTATGCCAGCCATGACAACTCCTGGGCCGGTTCCTGCTGGCCGCCCGCGCCGACGATGGCCAGAAAAATCTCTTCCAGCGTGAGACGCTGTTCCTGCTCTGCCCCGGGCAGCGTTGAGGCAACACCGGCGCGCAGATCCTCGAGCGAGCCGTTGGCCACCAGTCGCCCCTTGCTGATAATAGCCACGTGGCTGCAGAGCCGCTCCACAATCTCCAACACGTGCGTGGTCAGAAAGATAGTGGCGCCGCGGCCGATCATGCCCATCAGCATCGACTTCAACATCCCGGCGGCAATGGCGTCCACGCCCTCGAACGGCTCATCCAGAAACAGCACCTTGGGCCCGTGTATAACCGCCGCGGCCAAGGCCAGCTTTTTCTGCATCCCATGGGAAAAGTCGGTCACCATCTTGCGGTTCTCGTTGGCCAGTTGCATGAACTCCAGCAACTCCTGGGTGCGCTCGTTGGTCGTGGCGCGGTCCAGGCCATACATGCGACCCACAAAATGCAGATACTCCGGGGCAGTCAAGCGCCCCAGCAGCGCCATGCCTTCCGGCACCACGCCGATCTGCCGCTTCAGGTCCAGAGCCCCGGCGCCGAATGGCTTTCCCAGAATCTCAATGGATCCAGCGCTCGGCTCCAGCAGACCGGTAAGCATCTTGATGGTGGTGGACTTGCCCGCCCCGTTCGGCCCCAGAAAGCCAAAAAATTGCCCCGGAGCCACGCTGAGCGTGACATCGTCCACAGCCGTCAGCGCGCCGAAGCGCCGGGTGAGCCCATGTGTTTGAATCGCCGCAGTTTCCATGTGCCGCCAGCATAGCAAGGTTGGCCTATGGAGTAAAACCGGAGGAGCGGTCGCCCCTCTAGAAAGTGGTTCCCGCGGCGCTGCCTCTCATCTCATTTGACTTGTCGCCATGACACTGGCGGCAGAATTGCGCGGTCTGGTTTGACAGGGGGTTGGTGTCCTTGGGGTTATAAGGGGCACGCAGGAAGAACATGGTGGCGTAGTTCCCGGCGGGCAATCCTGACGTCGAATCGTTGGTCACTTTCACTACATTCATCGAATGCTGGTCGTGACAGGTGGTGCAAACCACCACGGCGTTATTGCTGTAACTGCCAGGCTGCACAAAGAATCCATAGTTCTTGACGAACCTGCTGGAAGCTTCGCCGTTCATGCTGATCACGCCGTTGGCCTGGGTACAGTCCCAATGAGCTGTGCCGCCGCAATTGAGTTTGGCATTCAACCCCACGGGATGCTCGTTGACGTAGTTTCCAGCGCCGCCGCTGGTGGTTCCGAGCAGCGTTGGAATGGAGTTTCGATTCGGGTAGGTCGCGGGCAGACTCTCGTAGACCTGGTTCCTCATCATGGCGCTCGACGCATAATTGCCGTCGTGGCAGGTCAGGCAAGCGAGCATGCCGGCAGCATCGGGTGTCTTCGCCGAAATGCCGCTCGGCAACACTTCGACAAATTTGCCGCCTCCTGTAACGATCGTCTTCCCATACAAACTGCCTGCATCTTCGCCCCAAAGAGCAACATTGCCCGTGCCGCCGCCCAAAGTTCTGGCATTTCCAATGCTGGTTGTGCCGCTGTGCGGTGCGTGACATGCCGTGCAACCGCGGCCATAGTTGAGATGGGCGCCCAGAACATCCGTGGAGGAGGCGCTGCCGGTTTGGGCTGCGGCAAAGCCTGCACTTGCGCAAAGAGTCAGGGTCACGAAGAAAAACCGGTTCATAAGAATGTGCCTCATTATGTGTTATTCGGCGCACAGAAACCCGCGACGCCAGTTATCGATGCCGGAAGGTTGACCTTCGTGCGGATTTGGCTCGCTGGGTACAGCTTTCCCGTGCCGGAATCCAGAATCCGCAAAAAAGGTACGTCAGAGCATGGGTCGCAGAGGCTTTTCGACGCAACAAAGAGAGGTCCGCTGCGGGACCTTGTATCGCTGCGAGTGGGGAGAGGCTGTTGGCCGAGGCGGTAGAGGCGCTGAGTGTCTCAGCGTTTGCTCGTCGTGGGTGAACAGCTCAGCAAAAACCGCTGCACGCCACTGGATCCGGCATTGAGGCCAGCCGCATCTGGCGTAAAGCGTTCGTTGCCGGCGTCAGCATGATCGCGCCAGAACGATCGGTCTTTTGCGACAGAAGCAACGTCAACCAATCGACGATGCAGCCTCGATCGCCAAGCCGGCGCGCTGCATCTTTGTGCAGCGTCTACGGCCCTTCTCAAAAACCATGACCATTCTGGACGCCAAGAGACGCTGTGTCAAGGAACCGAAGTGTGCCCTTCAGGAGCTAAACAGGCTCAAGACAACCAGAGCGATCTCTTACGCTACATCCTCGCCGTGCGCCAGGCCGAATTTCTTCAACTTGTAGCGCAATGCATCCCGGCTGATGTCCAGCAGTTTCGCAGCATTGGTCTGGTTGCCGTTCGATTGGCTCATGGCCAGCTCAACCATGGAGTGCTCCACTTCTTCCAGCGACGTTCCGCCTTCCGGGATATAAAGCCGCGGTAATGTTCGTCCATTGGGCAAGCTGCGGCCACCGTCGGCCGGCGAAGTGCGCTCAAACAGCGTTCTGCCCCCCGACTCACCCACGGAAAACGGCAGATACATGGGACGCAGAAACGGGTCGTCTTCCAGAATCATTCCGCGCTCGATGGTGTTCCTCAGTTCGCGAACGTTTCCCGGCCAGTTGTGGCTCAGAATCAGATGGCGGGTGTCGTCGGTAATGCCGCGAACGGCTTTCTTGAACCTGCGGTTATAGCGATCGATGAAGAACTCCACCAGGGGGAGGATGTCTTCTTTTCGATCGCGCAACGGAGGGATGAAGATGGCAATGATGGCCAGGCGGTAGTAGAGATCCTGCCGGAACTGGCTTTCGCGAACCGCCTTTTCCAGATCGCGGTTGGAGGCGGCGATGACGCGCACATCCACCTGCATATCGCGAATGCCGCCGACGCGGCGAATTACCTGATCTTCAAGCACGCGCAGCAGCTTGGCCTGCAGCAAGGGCGAAAGCTCGCCGATTTCGTCCAGGAACAGCGTCCCCCCATCGGCCGCCTCGAACAGGCCCTTTTTCATCTGTTTGGCGTCGGTGAAGGCGCCCTTTTCGTGCCCGAAAAGCTCGGCTTCCATCAGTTGCTCCGGGATGGCGGAACAGTTGATGGCGACGAACGGTTTTGCGTGCCGGGAGCTTTCGTAGTGGATAGCCTTGGCGATAAGGTCTTTGCCCGTGCCGCTTTCACCTTGAATGAGGATGGTAGAGGCCTCGCAGGACGCCACCTTTTTGACAAAGTTCATCAACTCCGTCATTTTGGGCGAAACACTCACCACGCTGTCGTAACCAACTTCGCGGCGCGCCTCGCCGCGCGGCGGTTGGGCGCCGTTCCGCACACTGGTGGCCTCGAGCGCGCTCTTGATCACCACATGTAACTCATCGAAATCGATGGGCTTGCCCACAAAATCGTAGGCCCCGAGCTTGAGGGCGGCCTTGACGTCGTCAAGCTGGGGATCCGCGGTAATCATGATCACCGCGCGGGCATCGCCGGCCTTCTTCAGTTGGTCGAGAACCTCGATGCCGGTCAGGTCCGGCATGCGCACGTCGAGCAGGACCAGGTCGGGGGATTCCTTCTGCGCCAGCCTCAGTCCGGCCTCACCCGCATCGGCTTCAATCACTTGATAGCCCCATTCTTCGCATTTCTGGCGGAGCGACCAGCGCACAAGGCGTTCGTCATCGACGATCAGGATTTTCTCAGCAAGCATCGGCATTCTCATTTCCTACGTAAGCAAGCCAGCCTGTCTTGGCAGTTCAGCTTTCACCGGTTTGTTTGAGGTCTGGGGAGCCGGTGGTCCATGGGGGGCGGGAAGCCGTCTGGAGGTGTGATTCCCGGCACATCCTGGACTGGTTCTATTAGAGGACTTGGTGCCTGAATAATAATGTGATTCAAATCACTCGTAAAGCCAGGCCAAAGCGAAGGCTAGGCTCCTGATGCCAGGAACGGAGGGTGGGGAGTCGATTTATGGTAGTTAGCGGCTGGGCGAATGAATGCGGAACGAGACGCAAGCTGCTGAATCGACAACGGATTCTGCCCGGCTCCAGCACCGGCGGGCACCATCGTCCCAGCTAGTCGGTTTCGACAGACTCTAGCTCCGCCGCGGGCACGCTAAAGGGGAGCATCACTTCGAAATTGCTGCCCTTGCCCAACTCGCTTGTCACGTTGATGCGGCCGTGGTGGTCTTCGACGATGCGGCCCGTCAGCGAAAGCCCCAGCCCGGTGCCGTTGCCCCGGGTCGTGTAAAAGGGTCGGAATATCTGCGGCAACTGGTTTTCGGGGATGCCGCGTCCTGTGTCGGCGACCAGGACGCTGGCGCAACCGTCGTGGGAACCCAGCACCACCCGCACGGTGCCGGCGCCCTCGATGGCCTGGACCGCGTTGAGAAGCAGGTTGAGCAATACCTGGTGAATCTGATCGCTGTCGTGTTCTACCTCGGGAAGGTCGGGCGCCTTTTGGAGTTCGATCTTGATGGGTTGGGAGAGCACTTGCTGGCGGGCCAGCATGACGGCATGTTCCACGGTGGTGTTGAGGTTGCTGCGCATCATCCTGGGAGGATGCGGGCGAGCGGTTTCAAGCAAATCGGTGAGGATGCGGTTGATCTGGTTGATCTCCAGGCGCACATCCTTCACCATGCCGCGCGCTGGGCTGGATTCGGGCAGATCGCGCCCGATGATTTCAATGACGCCGGCAATTCCGGCCAGCGGATTGCGGATTTCGTGGGCCAAACCGGTGGCAAGCTCTCCCAGCGTTGCCAGGTGTTCGGCGCGAGACATTTGTGTGCGATGCATGGTCTCAATCTCCTTGCGGCTTTCGCGCAACTGCTGCATCATGTGGTTGAAATTGCGTCCCAGATCTCCGATTTCGTCATTGCGCCGGGAGAAGCTGACTGCAACATCCAGATCTCCTTCGCTGATCAACCCGACTTTTTCCTGCAATTCGACCATGGGGCGCTGAATCAAATAGGCCAGAGCGCCAATCGAAACTCCGCAGATGAGCACCGCTCCTGCCGCTGCCACCATCAGCACCGCATGACGCTCAGGGTCCCGAAACGACATGGTCGCCAGGGTGAGCAGCAGAAGACCCGCCAGCAACACCAGGACTACGGGCAAGATTGCTTTAAGCTGCCAATTGACGCGGACTGTATCCAAATTGAAATCCTCCCCCGGTTGGAGCGTCGAACCGGCTCCCTATCCCCCCGCATCGAAGCCGTCCCCGGCATCGAGGATCTCCAGGACGAGCGGGGAGCGGCGCGTTTTGTGAATGAAGCATTGAGATTCCGGAGCCATTTCATTTTCCCGTTTGAGAGACAACATGCATGTGGCGCACCACACTGAGTGGCTACCGCAAACAAAAGATACTAAGCAGCTTAAATAACATTGAGTCACTACACACCCAATGCGTTTTGGGCTAAATCACGCAGCAAGGGCGAGTTTCACGGCGTTTTGACCCAGTCCTGGACGGCGTATTGATGCGATTGCCCTGCCCTTCAACGGTTCGTGGCCGCGGCGGTTCCGGAAATCGGATATTGGACCCTTCTGTCGGCATGGGCTATGCTGCAGCAATGACTCCCCGCCGCTCTCTGGGGCATTTGACCGAATCCGCTGCGGCAGAACGCCCAACATGGAGTCCAAATCACGGTCAGAGGATTCTGTGCCGAAACCAACGGGATCGCCAACTTGTTTTTGTTCAAACGGTTACGCGCAGGCAGCAAGACTCGACCGGCCTCTCCGATAACGGCAACGCTCGTGCAACAGGCATTCTTCGGAGGCCGCATGACACTGCTCCATCTTCGCGTCTGGTTCGGCGGGACGATCGCGAACCACGGCGGTCGCAGGCTTGGTTTACAGATCTGGATTTGCATTGTCTTGCTCGGTTTGCTGGCCAGACCGGCAGCCGCAGCGGTCCATCCGGTGCAACTGGACAAGAATGTTGACGCCGCCAAGTGCGTCGAGTGCCACAAGCAAAAGACCACGGGCAAGTCGGTGCACTCGGCCATGGCCATGGGCTGCCTGAGCTGCCATGAGGTCCGGGTCGACAGGGGCACGACGCGCATCAAGCTCATCACCGCGACCCCGGCTGCCCTGTGCATCACCTGCCATGCCGACAAAAAGGCTGCGGATATCAAGGGCACCGTGCATCCTCCCGCGATGCGCGATTGCCTTGCCTGCCACGACGCGCATAGCAGCGACAACAAGAACCAGTTGCTGAAGCCCATGTCTGGCGGCGAAAAAGAAAACCTCTGCGGCAGTTGCCATTCAAACCTCTTGACCGCGCCGGAAAAAGGCAGCCTTCATGCCGCTCTCGAAATGGGCTGCGACACCTGCCACCTGACCCACAAGACCGGCCCGGAGCCAACGGCAGAGAACCGGTTCCACCTGACCAAGGCCGCCCCCGCGCTTTGCCTGGATTGCCACGATGCGAAGGATGCCGGGCTTCAGAAAGCTCACCAGAACCAGCCTTTCGCTACCTCCAACTGCCTGGAGTGCCACGATCCGCATAAGTCGGACTCGCCCAAGCTGATGGCGAAGTTCATGCACGCGCCGTTCGCCGACAAAAACTGCGAAATGTGCCATGCTCCGGCCAAAGACGGAAAAGTGGTATTGACCCAGCCCGACGCCAAGGCCCTTTGCGTAACCTGCCATGACGACAAGGCCACGCAGATCGACAAAGCCAAGGTGCCGCATCCCGGCGCTGCCGGCGATTGCACGGATTGCCACAGTCCGCACGCCAGCAACCAGCCCGGGTTGCCGAAGACCGACTCGGTCGCCATCTGCCTGGGATGCCACAGCGACGTAGCCGACGAGGGCAAGAAGGCCTTTCACCATCAGCCGGCCTTTGTGCAGGGCTGCTCCACCTGCCACACACCGCACGGCGGCGACAACGATCACCTGCTGCGTCTGCCGGGTAATGCACTTTGCCTTGAGTGCCACGGTCCGCAGGCTGCCCCGCAAAAGGTTGAAGGCGAGAATATGCTCTCGATCTTCAACGGCGCGGTGAAGTTGCCCGACGACTATTACAAGAAAAACAAGGTGGCGATTCTGCCCCTGCGCTTTGGCCTGGGACATCCGGTGGAGTATCACCCCGTCTCCGACGTCATGGACCCGGCCAACCAAAGCAAGGTGCTGACCCCGCTAAGTTGCCTCTCCTGCCATCAGCCGCACGCTTCGGCGCAGGCCGATCTGCTGGTAAAAGACCAGACCAACAACATGGCGTTCTGTGACAGCTGCCACAAAAACAGAATCGACATGAAGCAGACGACTTCCCCTGGGAAATAACTGGAGTTCAAGATGTTACGCTTCCTCATCAATCCGACGCGCAACCCCAAGCCGCTCGCGTTGTTCCTGTTAGTCGCTCTCGGTCTGGCGATGCCCTTTGCCGCCCACGCCGACAAGAAAAAGAAGGCCGCCCCGGCCCCCGTCCCAGCGCCTGAAGTGGGCCCGCGGAAGTTTCCATTCGACCCCACCAAGCTGGTGTGGCCCAGCCCGCCCAACATCGGCCGCGTGCGCTGGCTCAATTACTTTGCCGGGGTAAAGATCGACTACACGCCGGTTGCAACCACCAAGCCCAAGCCGACCTGGATGGATAGGCTCGCGGGCGGCCAGTCTCAAGATGAAAAGTTCAACCCCAAGACCTTTCCCTTCCAACTGATCGGACCCTATGGCATCGCCGTCGATTCCAAAGGGCTCTTATACGTGGCGGATCAAAAAGTCGGGGCCATCTTCATCTTCAACACAGAGACGCGCGAAACCAAGCTGATCCGCAACGGCTATGAAGCCCATTTCGGCTGGATCAACGGCCTCGCCATCGATGACGACGACTCGCTGTTTGTCTCCGACGGCAAGATGCGCAGGGTATTGGTCTTCAATTCTCTACATGAAGTAACTAACCAGATCACCGAAGGGCTCGTGGATCCGGTGGGCATTGCGCTCGATACAGAGAATCGCTTTCTGTATGTGGTCGACACCCAGCAGGACCAGGTGATTGTGTATGACGCGGACACTTATAAGTTGCTGCGCCGCATTGGAACCGGCGGCAAGAATCATTACCTGACTACGCCCGGAGACTTCGGCGCGCCACAGGGCGTGGCTCTGGACAAAGAAGGCAACGTCTACGTGACCGACACCCTCAACAACCGCGTTGAGATCTTCGATGCCGACGGAAACTTCATCAGCTTGTTTGGCAAGCACGGCGATGGGCCAGGATATTTTGCCCGTCCAAAGGGCATTGCCATCGATAGCGACGAGCACATCTGGGTCGCGGACGAAATGACCGACCGGCTCCAGGTGTTTAACCGTGAGGGTCAGTTACTCACTTACATCGGGCTCGATCACGGCGAACTTCCAGGCCAATTCAAAGCTCTGGTGGGCGTGGCCATCGACAAGCAAAACCACGTTTACACCTCGGAGCAATACCCGGGCCGTGTGCAGATGTTCCAGTACGTGACCGACGCCCAGGCCGCAGCCGACAAGATCCGGCATGAAGAAGAATTGCGGAAGGCTGCCGATCTGCGCGAGAAAACCAAAGCCGCGGCGCCTGCAGCCAGCCCCGCTGACGCGCCGGCTCAGAAGTCCCCGGATGCGCCCGCGCAAAAAGACAGCGGTCCTGCCAAGGCGCCTGGGCAGTAACTCCTTCCCCTTCGCTTGCCACACGTTTCCGGCGGCTGAAGAATCGGCTACCGGAAGCGCCTGTTTTCTGCAGACTGCCGCAGTTGATCGAAGGAAAAGTCTCCGCCGCCCAGCAGCCCAATAGCCATCAGTCCCAGTAACATGCAGAAATCGGTGCGCGCCTCGTGCATGGCCGGCCAGAACCCTTGCTTGAGAAACATCGGGACTTTGGTGGTTGCAATCGCCACGGCAATGTCGATCAACAACGGCACGGTGGCCGCCAGTGAATACAGGCCAACCATCAGCAGCGCGCCGCAAACAATTTCGACGACGCCGACAAACGGGCCCGTGAATTGCGGCGCTGGGATCCCAATCTTGGCAAAGCGGCCTGCACCCAGTGCTTCGGGGAAAAGGAACTTCTGAATGCCTTCGGATAGGAACACCCATCCGACCAGCAAGCGCAACAGGAGGAGACCCCACGCATTTCGCATTTGAGAATAGAAAGTCTCCATACGTTTCCCTCCCCCTGCCCAGCGTAATCGAAAGCGAGGAGAAATGGTCCGGCGAATTGCAAAGCCGATTCAATCGCCGCACGCTACGCTTCAACAGTTTGGGCAGCCTGCGCAGCCGCCACTCTCACGCCGCGCAGATCGATCTTTCCCGTTCCTAACATTGGAAGCGCCGCCACATGGAAGAACTGATTGGCACGTGGCTTCCACAACGCGGGCAGATCGCACTGCGGCAGTTTTTCGAGCACCGGCGATAGCTTCTCAACCGACAGAGTGGTGAGGACGACAATGCGCTCACCCTTCTTTTCGTCTGGAAGCGCGGTCACGGCGAACACCTGCTCAGTTACTCCGGCCAGATCGTGCAGCTTGTCTTCAATCTTGATGTGTGGAACCATCTCTCCGCCAATCTTTCTGAAGCGCGAAAGGCGATCCGTAATGGTCAGAAAACCGTCCTCTTCCATCAACGCCACATCGCCGGTTGTGTACCAGCCGTCGTGCAACACTTCGGCGGTCTTTTCCGGTTTGCCCAGGTAACCTTTCATCACGTTGGGGCCCTTCACCAGCAGCATTCCCGCAGTACCGGGCGCCACCGGCTCACCGGTATCGAGATCCACAACCTTCACCGAAACGCCGGGCAGCGGATGCCCAATCTTGCCGCGCCGTGCGCCCACTTGCCGGAATCCTGGAGCGCGGAAATCGCGGCCATTCACAGTAACAACCGGCGAACATTCGGTGCATCCGTAGCCTTCAAGCGGACGAATGCCGAACGTATCTTCAAAGGCCAGCGCAACGCGCTCAGGCAGTTTTTCTGCGCCCACCAGAACATATTGAAGGCTGCCGAAGCTCTCCGGAGAACAGCGTCGCATGTAGCCTTGCAGAAAGGTGGGCGTGGCAATCAAAAAGGTGACACTGTACTTCTCTACCAGGCCGCCGATAACTTGCGCGTCCAGCGGATTGGGATGGTAAACGACGCCGACGCCATTGGTTGCAGGCATCCACAGGGCCGCCATGAATCCAAAGGAGTGGAAGAACGGCAGGATGCCGAGGATCTTGTCGTGCCCATCGAGCATGAACACTTGCGACACCTGCTGAATGTTGGCCATGATATTGAAATGGGTCAACATCACGCCTTTGGGTTCACCCGTGCTTCCACTGGAGAAAATCACCGTGGCCAGCCGATCGATGGCAGGCAGGTTTCTGTCGTCTGTTCCAGGGACACGGGCCGATGCCGGCTCGGTGTCTTTTGTACGCAGCGAACCGCGCAGCAACGCCGATGGAATGAGCCACGCAAACGCGAGCGCCGGCAGCTTCTCGCTGAAACGCGGAGCGGCCAGCGCGTCTTCAAGGAAGAGAGTGCGGCCGGGAATGACGAGATTGGGAAAGCGCTCGACGAAAGCCTTTGAGGTAATGACCACATCCACGCCACACTGCTGCGCGCACGAGGCGATCACGTCGCTCGACGAGGTGTAGTTCAGATTGATGGGAATGCGGCCAAGCAACATGAGCGCATAGTTGGTCAGCGCTGCGCCAACCGATGGGGGCAGCAACATGCCCACCATGTGTTGCCCTCCGATTTGATTCCGCAGTCTGCGCGCAATGAACATGGTCTTGGTCAATGCGGCGCCGAAGCTGACTTTCGGCGTTCTGCCGTCGGCCATCATGAAGCGCAGAGGATGACGCCTGGCCGTCCTCACAAACGCGCGATCGAGCGTCTTCATGCGGCTCTTGCGGCGTTGGAAGGCATCGGCTTGCAGTTCCTGCACCGCACTGCGCACTTGGATGGCCGTGGACGTGGGTGGCATGGGCGAGCCAAAACTCACTGTCACCGGATACGGAATTCTCCGCGGCATCTTCCACAGAAAACGGCCGCGCTCGAAGCTGAAGATGCTGCCCCATACGCCGTCGAGGTTCACGGGAACGATGGGCACTTCGACGCCCTTCATGATGCGCTCCAAACCGCGGCGGAATGGAAGCATCTGGCCGGTGCGCGTGATTTGTCCTTCGGCGAAGATGCAGACCACTTCGTCCTGGCGCAGCGCTTCGCTGGCCGTGTGCAACGAACGAATCATGTCGCGCGGCCGCTGTTCGCTGGAGATGGGAATGGCCTTCATCATCTTCGCGAACGGCTTCACGATTTTGTGCTCGTAGATTCCCTTGTACATGAGAAAGCGGATCGGCCTGTCCGTCGAGGCAATCAGCAACGCCGCATCCACGAACGACATGTGATTGCACACCAGCAGGGCGCCGGTCTTGTCAGGGAAGTTATCGCGCCCCATGACTTTGACGCGATAGATGGAGTGCGTGATGAAGAACAACAGCAGGCGTCCGAACCACTCCGGCAACAGGATCAGGACATAAGCTGTTCCCGCTGCGGTAATCATGGAAGCCGCAACAATCACTCCGCGCGGATCGAGGTGAACATACGCGGTGAAAACATAGTAGACGCCGGCGGAGATAGCGATTCCCACGAACGAAAGAAGGTTTGCCGCGGCGATGATGCCGCCCTTGTCTTCTTCCTTGGGGCGATGTTGAATCAGCGCATTCACGGGCACCGCAAAGAACCCGGCCCAGAAGCCCAGCGAACCAAGCAGGAGCGCCGAACCCAGCAGGCCGTAGTGCGACGTGCCCAGCAGAAGGCCCGAGCAGGTCATGCCGATGGAGCCCAGTGGAATGAGGCCGTACTCGATCTTGTTTCCGCTCACCAATCCGGCAATCATGCTGCCGATGCCAATGCCCACAGCCAGCGTGGCGTTCAAATAACCGGTCTTGGTCTGGCCGATATGCAGCACATCGGGCCCGTAGACCACGATGGTTGAAAACAGCAGCGAACCGAGAAACCAGAAGTAGGTGTTCCCTGCCACGGCCAGGAACAGCGGAGGGTCCTGCCGCATCAGCTTGATCTGGTGGCCGAGGTCTCCAAAGATGTTGGCGCGAAATTTCTTCTGCGGCGCGGCGGCGGGAACACGATCCACACCGAAGCTTGTCAGCAGCCCGATGCAGGCAAGACCCACCAGCGCATAGCCCGCATAAATCTCATGCCCATGGAAGCGCTCGGCCATGGTAGCGCCGGTGACCGTGCCGACGATAATAGCCAGGAAGGTGCCGAGTTCGATGACTCCATTGCCCCAGGACAGCCGCTTGGCGGGCAGCAACTCGGGAAGAAGTCCATATTTCGATGGCCCGAACAGCGCCGCTTGCGAGGCCACCAGGGTGAGCGCGATCAGCGAGACGGTGAGCGAGTGAGTCGCCAGGCCGGCCGTAGCCACCACCATCGAGCCGATCTCCATCCCCTTGGTCCAGATGGTGATGGTCCGCTTGCTGAACCGATCGGCCAGCCACCCGCCGGGCATGCTGAAGAGCACGAACGGGATCGAAAACATCAGCGTGACCATCGAAACGAATGTCTCTCGCTCGTTCCGGGCCAACCCCATGCCCACAATCATTGAGAGCAGCAGGTTGCGCAGAATGTTGTCGCTGTATGCGCCCTGAAACTGCGTGGCAATCAGCGCCCAAAAGCCGCGCGTGCCGCGTACAGGCTCAGCAGAGCGCTGCGAAAAATCGCCGGGAATGTCGAAGTCCGTTGTCGTCATAAGAAGTGGCTTGCGTCTTGTGGTGCCAATTGTAACGTATCGTGTAAGCTTGGTGGCTTGACCAAGCATCAGTCCGGCTGGTGTTCTAAAGAAGCTCCGATCAAATCGACGGTGTGGAACTCCGATGAACCCGGCAGTGTGAAAGGGCACGACTTCAGTCGTGCCGTAAGCAGCTGAAAATGAATCCGGGCTTTAGCCCCGAGGCAAGTTTTTCAGCGATTTGGACTATCGCCACAGGCTGCAAAGCAAGAAGCTGGACGGGTTAACGGATGCGTTCGTGAAAGGCAATGAAAGAAATGGGCAACGGAACGGCACTTTGGCTTGTGACTGGTTTGAGTTTGACAATGGCAGCCTGCGGAAGCAGCGTGAGCGGCAGCGGCGGTGGTGTGACCCCGCCCGCCACCACTACCTACACGCTTACGGTGAACTCGGCAACCCCGGCCAGCGGCGCGGCAATCACGGTGACGCCTGCCGACACCAACAGCGCGGGCAATGGCTCCACCAGCTTCACTCGCTCCTACGCGGCCGGAACCGCGGTGACACTGACCGCCGCAGCCACTGCGGGCGGCAACGGCTTCAGTTCCTGGACCGGTTGCACCACGGCCACCAAAACCACAGCTTGCTCGGTCACCATGAATGCCAACACAACGGTGACAGCAACCTACGCCGCCAATGCCATCACATCCATCGCAGTCACGCCGAGCCCGGCAGCGGCCACCATCGGCAGCCAGCTTCAATTCGCCGCCGCAGTGGCCGGCACGGGGAGCTTTGGCGCCGGCGTTACCTGGTCGGTGGCAGCGCCCTCCGGCAGCACGCTCAGCCCCGGCACCATCTCGTCGACGGGACTCTACATAACTCCCTATCCTGCTCCGGCAACGGTCACGGTAACGGCCACCAGCTCGCAGGACACGACCAAGAGCGGCAGCGTTGTGGTCGCACTTTCGCAACCGGCTGCGGCGGCAGGCCCGGCGCTCACGGTCAATGTCGCAGGGCCCACGCTGCCCATCAATCCGTACATCTACGGGATGAACGCATTCTCGATGGCGCAGTCGACAGGCAAAGCAGTCAATCTATCGGTCGACCGCTGGGGCGGAGACGCGACTTCGCTTTACAACTACCAGCTCGACGTCACCAACGCCGGCAGCGACTGGTATTTCATGAACGGCGTTAGCGCCACCGGCCAGCAGGATACCGGCGCCTTCAACGCTCAATTTCTTACCGACCAATCCGTCGGGGCAAAGACCATGGGAACCATTCCGCTGCTGGGTTGGGTGGCCAAGAACGGCACATCGTGCAGCTTCTCGGTGGCCAAATATGGCGCGCAACAAGCCGTCAATCCCTATAACTCCGACTGCGGCAATGGAAAGTTGCTCAACGGCAACAACGTGGCCAACGACCCCAACGATGTGGCCACGACCATCGACACCAGTTATGCCACCAATTGGGTAAAGTACCTGGTAAGCAAATTCGGCACGGCAGCCAAGGGCGGCGTGGCCATCTACGATCTCGACAACGAACCGGACTGGTGGGACGGCGGACATATCGATGTGCACCCCAAAGCCTTCACCTACGATGAGGTGGTGAACAGAGGCATCGGCTATGCCAAGGCCGTCAAGGCGAGCGATCCCACCGCCGAAGTGAGCGGCCCGGTCATGTCGATGTGGTGGGACTTCTTCTACTCGAAGAAGGACGTCGAAGCGGGCTGGGGTACGGGTCCGTGCTTCCAGCCGTGGGCTAATCCGGTTGACCGCAACGCGCACAACGGCGTCCCGCTGCTGGACTACTACCTGCAGCAATTCAAGGCCGCGGAAAGCACCTCCGGGATGCGATTGCTGGACTACCTGGATCTGCACACGTATTTCGCGGCCAATTACAACGGCAGCGGTGTCGGCCTGGCGACGGCGGGCGACACCGGCGAGCAGCAAACGCGCTTGAACTCGACCCGGGTCTTCTGGGACTCGACTTACACCGATCCGAATTACCCGCAGCCCAACTACCCGACCGACGCGAATTACACATCCTCCTGCAACGTACCGCTCGTGGCGCCGCAGATGATTCCCCGCATGCACAACTGGGTGAACGCCGATTACCCGGGCACCAAGCTGGCCATCACCGAATACAACTGGGGCGGCCAGGAGCACATCAACGGAGCCGTTGCCCAGGCCGACATCCTCGGCATCTTCGGTCGCGAGGGCCTCGATCTGGGAACGCTGTGGGGACCGCCCGATCCGGTGAAACAGATTCCCGGCCTCATGGCCTTCGAGATCTATCGCAACTACGACGGAAACAACGCGCAGTTCGGCGATCTCTCGCTCTCCTCGGTCAGCGGCGACCAGAGCCGGCTATCGGTGTATGGCGCCCTGCGTTCGTCCGACGGCGCGGTCACGGTGATGGTGATCAACAAGACCTACGGCGATTTGACCGATACCCTTTCGCTCCCAGGCCTGACGCCGAACGGCAAGGCGCAGGTCTTCCAATACAGCAACGCCAACCTGGCAGGCATCGTGGCTCAAGCCGGTCTGACGGTAACGCCCCCGGCAACCGGAAGCACCACCAGCACCGTAAGCGCCACCTTCCCGGCGCAGTCGATCACGCTGTTGGTGATTCCAAAACTGTAGTGAGTTGCAAGAACATGAAAGCGGGTGAAGTGCCGAAGTAATGCCCATGCGAAGCAGCGTCGTTCTTCCGCCCGATGCGCCAAACAATC
Organism: uncultured Occallatibacter sp.; assembly: GCA_964560845.1. Lineage (GTDB taxonomy): Bacteria > Acidobacteriota > Terriglobia > Terriglobales > Acidobacteriaceae > Telmatobacter. The sequence goes on from CAZLMY010000100.1 coordinate 20,585, forward strand.
GGGTGCCCCAGGTCCGCTCGCTTTTGGGGACCTGGGAAAGCTCAGACCTCTACCGTTCCTCTTCGCGTAACGAGGATGTTCTGAAAGCTGACATCCTCGCCGCATCGCGGTCCATTCCGATTCGATCCCTACGGTGCCCCCTATTCCATTCGCGTAGTGGCGGAAACTCGACCACGGCCAATCGTCCGGGCAGGTGGCCCCCGCATCGACTCTGCCTCCATCGATCTTGAGTCAGGATGAAAGGCCGTGCCCCATTCATGGCGGCCCTATAAAACTGCGATGAACGGGGCACAGCCTCTTCTGGCCCGTGATGATCCGATGACCGGGCCACCTGGCCCCGAAGTCGTCCTTTCCGGATTCGGTATCGCGTTCTTTGCCGGTACAGCGTGACCCGACGCGGTTTAATTCCG
>CAZLMY010000101.1:0-20954 GCA_964560845.1 uncultured Occallatibacter sp.
TTCGACTGGTTTGGCGTGCACTTCCCCGCCCAGTGGATCTCCCCGGCCTACCTGCCCACCGGCCTGCAGGATCTTGCCGGCAACAATATCTACAACTCCGGCTGGCACTTCGGCTTCAACATCCCGGCCTTCCTGGTGGTCATGCTGCTAACCGTGATCCTGGTGCGCGGCATCCGCGAGTCGGCCCGCACCAACAACGTGCTCGTGCTGATCAAGATCGCCGCCATCTTGGTGTTTATCGTGGCCGCCGCCGGCTTCGTGAAGCCGCACAACTGGCACCCCTTCATGCCCAACGGCTGGACCGGCGTGCTGACCGGCGGCTCCATCATCTTCTTCACTTACATCGGCTTCGATTCGGTCTCGACCGCGGCCGAGGAATGCAAGAACCCGCAGCGCGATTTGCCCTTCGGCATCCTGATGACCCTGGTGGCCTGCACGCTTCTGTATGGCGGCGTGGCCATTGTGCTCAGCGGCATCGTGCCCTGGCAATCGGTCATGGGCGACGCGGCGCCGGTGGTGAACGCCATCAAGCGGCTCTCCCTGCAGCCCGGCGGCAGCGGCCTGATCTGGGTGCGTCTGTTCGTGCTTATCGGAGCCATGCTGGGCATGATCTCCTCCATTCTGGTCTTCCAGCTTGGCCAGGCGCGCGTATGGTTCGCCATGTCCCGCGACGGCCTGCTGCCCACGGTGTTCAGCAAAATTCACCCGGTGTTCCGCACCCCCGCCGTGGCCACCTGGGTCGCCGGCGTGGTGGTCGGCGTTCCTGCCGGCCTGCTCGACATCGGCACCGTATCCAACCTGTCGAACATCGGCACATTGTTTGCATTCGTGCTGGTATCGATCGCTGTGCTCATCCTGCGCTATCGCGAGCCGGAGCGTCACCGCAGCTTCCGCGCGCCGTTTGGCCCGGTGTTCCCGGTGCTGAGCATCGTCTTCTGCATCGTGCTGATGATGGGCCTGGAAGTCATGACCTGGATGGCGTTCTTCGCCTGGCTGCTGCTAGGCCTGCTGATCTACTTCTTCTATAGCCGCCACCGCTCGGAGTTCGCGGCAAAGCGGTAGGCTTTTCCAAACATGAAAATGAGAGCCAAGTTCACCACTTTGGGATAGTCGCGACATGGGCATTTCAAGCGGAATGAACGGCGCGGTGGGCGCGAGTGTGTACAATTCTCGTGCATGCCCACTCGCAAAGAGCTCGACCACCAATTCCGGATGCGGCTATTGCAGGTGATCTCAGTAGGATGGGATCGACTCGTGCAACTTCTCTGCTTTCTCATCTTTTGCACCACCGCCTACTTTTGTATTCGAGAACTAGCGGGAAGGCAAACTTTTGCCGATCTGAGTTTTAAGGTCATCGCTGACTTGAAAGCGAACCGCTGGATGGCGCTCAGTGTTCCATGGGGAGTCGCAACGATTTCAACTGCGTGGGGAGCTGGGGAGCGGTATTTGCGGAAGAGACACATCAAGCGGGTATCTAGCGAGGCATCAGAAATGCAGAAAATGCTGGACCCCGGCAGACGTTCAAGCAGTCTAAACAAGAAAGGCGAGACGCGCCCGGAGGATTATTGACCATGCAAAGTCCTATCTTCATCCTCAGTTGGGTTGCAGGTGTGTGCTCACTCTGGTTCTTCTGGAGCATCGGAATCAAGAGGTTGTTCTTGGATGGGTTCCGTGAGCGGCTCTTCGAATTGAGGTTTGAGCTTTTCCGCTTAGGGATGAGCGGCGAGCTCCCTTTCGAAAGTGATACCTATCGCGTTCTCGAGACCTTGATCTGCGGCATGCTTCGGTTCGGTCACCGCATCACCTTCCTTACATACGTTTTCTGCAGAATTGAGCAGGAGCGAGCCATGAAGGACAAGGATTTCGTAGACGTATCCAGACAAATCGCCCTGAAGGTTTCCCGACTGAATCCGACAACTCAAGCAAAGTTGGTAGAGATCTTGAACGGTCTCAGACTTGCTACGATTGTGTATATGGCTTTTACTTCATTGTTCTTCTTGTCGGTCTTCACCATCTTTGAGACTGCCAAGGTTTTGGGCATATGGCGGCCAGATGAGAAGGCGAAGGAAATCAGTTTTGTAATCGAGCGAGAGGCCTATCGTGCGGAATCTATGCGACCGCTACGCGTAGCTGTCGCATAATGAGCTCTGGAACTAATGCGCAAATCTCCCAGGCGGATTGAGAAGTTCTTTGAGAATGGAAATCGAGTCTTTCATCCGCCGGCTGCCCAAGGCCGAGCTGCATTTGCACCTCGAGGGCACCATCCTGCCCTCCACGCTGGTGGAGCTGAGCGCACGCCACGATGCCAAGCCTCTCACTCTCCCCGAGGCCGAGGCGCTCTACCGCTTTCATGACTTCTCCGCCTTCCTCGACGCGTTCAAGGCCGTGACACGTCTGCTCATCGGTCCCGACGACTACGAACTCGCCGCCTGGCGCATGATGCAGCAGCTCGCCGCCCAGGGCGTGGTCCACGCCGAGGTCTATATCTCGGTCGGTGTCATCTATCTCTTTCGCAATCACGATCCCGCGGCCTTCGAGCCCATCTTCGCCGGCCTGGAACGCGCCCGCCTTCGTGCCCAAAGCGAGCTGGGCCTCTCTCTCTACTGGATCTTCGACGCCGTCCGCCACTTCACGCTCGAAGAGGCCGAGCGGGTTTTTCTGAAAGCCATTGAGATGCGCCCCCAATTTCCCTCCATTATCGGTATCGGCCTGGGCGGCGACGAACGCAGGACCGGCTCGGAAGGCTTTCGCGCCCTCTACGCCGCGGCGGCAAAGGCCGGCCTGCGTCTCACCAACCACGCCGGCGAGACCACCGGACCGGAAGCCATCCGCGAAGCCCTCTCCATCGGCTCCGAGAGGATCGGACACGCCCTCTCCGCACATAAGGACTTTTACCTGCTGCAGGACCTGAAAGAACGGCAGATCCCCCTCGAACTCAACCCCACCTCGAACGTACGAACCGGGGTTTGCACCTCTTTTGCCGACCACCCGCTGCGCGCCTACTTCGACGCCGGCCTGCTGGTCACCCTCAATTCCGACGATCCGGCCTTCTTCGGCTCCGATCTGGTCAACGAATACCTGTTGGCCCACACCGTGCAGAACTTCACGGCCGAGGAACTGCGCCAACTGGCAGCCAACTCCATTCGCTCCAGCTTTCTTCCCGAGACGGAAAAGGCAACTTGGCTTTCCCAAATCGAATCTACCAAGTTAATAAAGGCAGGCGAATCCCTGTCGGCCCACCCCTCCAACCCTGCCAAGACTGCGCTATCATAAAACCTAGGAGAACCCCGTCCATGTCCAATGAAGCCGAGATCATCGCTGGCGCTGAAGAATCGAACGACAGAAGCACCCTGCGTGTCATTGGCTGGTTCTCGGTTGGAATGGCCGTCGCTGCGGTAGGCATCTACCTGGGCGCCGAGCTTCGCAACCGCCACAAATTCAAGAAGCGTACCCCCTACGACTTCTACGCTGCCGCCCGCGAACAGCACGGCGAATTCGGCGTGGGCGTCTAAGGCCGCCCCACAGCGCCGCTCAACATGCGGCCGGTTTGCGGAGAATCGAACTCCTGCGGTGGAATCGGTCTCAAAAACCTGGAAGCGGTCGTTGCGACCCATTGGATTGGTTACAGGGGCTAAACAGGCTGCGGAAAACGGCCTTGTCTCGAAGGAAAATCTCTCCAGAGCTTCCTTCCGGGGCTGAACAGGCTGCGGAAAAAGTGTTGTCCAGGATTCAAAAAGCCAGGCAAGCATCCCTCCGGTGGCTAAAGCCCCACTCATTCTATGGGTCTTATCGGCGCGACCGAAGTCGCGCCCTGTGACATAGCGGAGACTTTTGGCAATCCCAGAACCTCGCGATCGGCGGCCCCGAGGGACCCAGACCGGCGCTTCCATGATGAACTCGGAGGGCGTTGACGGTCGTCGTCAACACCCTCCGAGTTTTGTTTTCGGCCGAGGCTATTGCAGCTTCAAGCTAGTCGCAATGCCTGTGTAGTGTACGGTGCTTTGCGGGGTTGGTGTGAGGGAGAAACCCGCCGGATGCGCCTTGGAAACCAGCACAATCTGGAAGGTGCGCTCGTTCAACATGCCGTCATAGGCGCCGGTGCGGGCGCCGATGCTCAAAGTACTCGTCTTGTCGTTCCAGGTGATTGGAATCTGCGAAAACGCGCCCTTCTCGTAGGCGAAGGTCATGCCGTCGTCCTCGTAGAGCGTCAAATGGCCGTCGGCGCCGGCATAGACGTAGAGCGTGGTCGGGTCAGACTGCTTTTCAGCGACATATTGCCGCGCGGGCCCGTTGGGGACGATTGACCCGGCGCGCACGTACACCGGGATCTCGTCGAAGGGGGCCGGCGCTTCGACCTTACCGGAGACAGCGGGCTGCCCGGTCCAGTAGTTGTACCAGGAGGCGCCTTCGGGCAGGTAGACGGGGCGCGAGCGCTGCTTGTACTGGGTAATGGGCGCCACCAGGAAGGCCGGACCGAACATGAACTCATCGTTCAGTTCGCGGGCGGTGCGGTCCTGCGGGAAGTCCATCACCAGCGGGCGCAGCATGGTGTAATTCTGCTGCGTGGTCCAGCCGGCCATGGAGTAGATGTAGGGCAGCATCGCATAGCGGAGCCGATCGAACTTCAGCTCGGCGTTGTAGGCCGGAGAGCCTTCGCCCATGGTCCACATCTCGCGCACGCGCAGCTCGCCGTGCACGCGCAGCAGCGGGGTGAAGGTAGAGAGCTCGAACCAGCGGGCGTTGAGTTCGCGCCACTCCTCCTGGTCGGCCGGGGACATGGTGTCTTTGGAGTACTTGACCTGCATGGTGTATCCGCCGGTGTCCATGGTCCAGTAGGGAAGGCCGGATACGCTTGCGCCCAGACCGGCGACAATCTGCTTGGCCATGGCCGTCCAGGTGGCGGTGGTGTCGCCCGACCAGGTCACGGTGGAGTAGCGCTGCTCGCCGGCAAAGCCTGAGCGGGTGAGGATGAAGACGCGCTGGTCCGGAGCGGCCTCGCGCTGGCCGGTGTAGACGCCCTCGCTGTTCTTCAGCGCGTAGCCATTCAACATGCGCGATCCGGTGCCCAGGAAGGTGGGCTGCATGTGGGTCTGCTGGCCTGCAAGCGTCGGCGGGCCGGGCAGCATGTCGGGCTCGGTGGCATCCATCCACCAGGCATCGACGCCCTTTTGGAAGAGATGCGAATTGAGTTGCGACCAGAAGAGCTTGCGGGCCTCGGGGTTGAAGGCGTCGTAGAAGGTATAGGGCTGGTGAATCCAGTCCTTGATGTTCTCCTGCAGGTTCAGCTTGTAGAGAAAGCCCCTGGCGTTCATCTCTTTGGCGTTCTCGGTATTGGGGTTGAACTTGCCCCAAACGGAGATCATCAGGTGGGCATGCTGCGCGTGAATGGCTTTGATCCAGCCTTCGGGATCGGGAAAGCGCGTTGGGTCGAACTCGTGCGAGCCCCAGGAATCGGGCCGCCAGTACTGCCAGTCCTGCACGATGGCGTCGAAGGGAATCTGGCGCTGCCGGAATTGCTTGACCACGTCGAGCGACTGGTCGGCTGTCTCGTAGCGCTGGCGCGATTGCCACAGTCCAAAGGTCCAGTTGGGCAGCATGGTAGCCTTGCCGGTAAGCAGGCGATAGCCGTCGATGACCTTGTCCATGTCGGGGCCGTAGACGAAATAGTAATCGGTGCCATCGGCAACCTGCGACCAGAGCAAGGTGTCGGCGCTGGGGTCCGGGGTCTTCCAGCGGAATTCGAGGGTGCTCTCTTCTTCGGGGTCGTTTTCGATCTTGATGGAATACTTGCGGCCCGCCTCAAAATGTATGCGAATCTGGTCGTTGGCCGTGAGCCAGTTCTGCCGCCAGTGATCCATCGCCAGTTTGCCGTCGATCCAAACGTGGATGCCGCCGTTGGAATAGGCCTGAAACTGGTAGTCGCCGGTGGTGGGGGCGAGGATGGAGCCGGTCCAGGACTGACGCTTGAGACGCCAGGCCCCGCCGAGGGCATCGGGATGCGCCAACTCGGCAGCGGTAAAGCGAAGACTCACCGAGATATCCGCCGTCTGCCGGGGCGCTTCCGAGCCGTCGAGCGTCGCGACGGTAAGGCCGCCGGGCTTGCCGTCCTTGTCAAAGAGGTTGGCGGCCGGGATCGTCTCAAAGGGGCGAAGATCGCCGAAGCGGGTGAAGGAGGTGTTGTCCCACAGAATGCCGTAGCCTTTCGAGGAGACCAGGAAGGGGACGACGACATTGGTGTTGTGCTGCCACATATCGAGGTCGAAGCCCTTGATATCGACGGAACCAAGCTGCATCATGCCCAACCCGTACAGGGATTCATCGGGGTGGGCTTTCCATCTCTGCTGAATGTGGAAGACTTGCTCGCCCTGCACGGTGGCAGGCTCCAGAGTCCTGGCCCCGGAGGCTTCAGAGAGCACCGGCCGCCCTGCTTCGTCGGCAAACGAAACGGCTCCGGTGGTCAGGTCTACCAGGACGCGGATTTTCTGCGTTGCGAGGGTGATGGTGGAGGGCGACTCGGTGATTTTGAAGGCGGCCGTGGAGGGCGGCAGCGGGACTCTGTCTATCGAAGTGCGCTTGAAGAAATCAGGGGACGCGGAAAAAGCCACGCGCACTACGGTGTCGGAGATGACCTGGATACGGAGGTCGCCGGAGGCCATGTGCAGGGCCATGCCGTCGGGTTGTGGTTCCATCACGGGTGTAGTCGCCGCGGAAAACCCAAGCGCCGGCACACTCAAGCAGATTGCCAGAAATGTAAAGCTTTTCAGAAGCATGGGAGAAGGATAGAACACCGGGGCGTATAGCTGTCGAACTTCGCACGGAATATCGTCCAACATGCCTTGGACGGCCTTCGAAGCAGCCTTGTGGGCCGGGGCCAGGACCTTTTGGGAGGCTGAATCTGGAGGGGCGACAACCAGATCGGCTAGGATTGCCTCATGGGCTCACTCCTTGACATGCGCGACTTGCAAATTCGTTTTGGGGCAACGGAGGCGGTGCGCGGTGTCAGCCTGCAACTCGAGGAAGGCGAAGTGCTGGGGTTGGTGGGCGAGTCGGGGTCGGGAAAGAGCGTGACGGCGTTGGCGATTCTCGGTCTGCTGGGTCCGGCAGCAAAGGTGGCGGGGCAGATCCTCTGGAGGTGCCAGGAACAAGCCAGAGACGGGAGCGAATCGGTCGAAGGAGTGATCGACCTGGTGCGACAACCTGCCGGCGCAATGCGCAAACTGCGCGGCCAGCAGATCGCCATGATCTTCCAGGAGCCCATGACGGCGCTGAATCCGGTGATGACCATCGGCCGCCAGGTGGCGGAGAGCGCCGAGGCCCACGCGGCATCGTGGACGGGAAGGGAATCGAAACGGCGGGCGATTGCTGCGCTCGAGGCAGTGGCTATTCCCGAGGCGGCGCGCCGGTACGGGGATTATCCCCACCAGTTCTCCGGCGGGCAGCGACAGCGCATCTTGATTGCCATGGCATTGATCAACCGGCCGCGGCTGCTGATTGCCGACGAGCCAACCACTGCTTTGGATGTGACAGTTCAGGCGCAGGTGTTGGAACTGTTGCGGGATTTGCAGCGCCAGCATGGTCTCGCCATGCTGTTCATCTCACATGACTTGGCGGTGGTGGGCAAGGTGGCGAGCCGGATCGCGGTGATGCGCGCCGGGCTGGTGGTGGAGACCGGTGCAAGCGACCGGCTGCTTACCAACCCGCAGCATGCCTACACCCGCAGCCTGCTGGCGGCGGTGCCCACGCTGCGCACCGACCGCAATCGGCCGCTGGCGATGGTGGGTGGTTCAAGCTAAGGAAGGGGGCTATACTCTCCCCAAATGCGGATGAGGATCCCCTGAGGGGTATGACTATTGGTCAATCTGGCGAGTCAAATTCTCTGTCGATGCGAGCGCGGGATGGTTTACACTTGCGCAACTCCCGGAAGTGGGTTGAACGGTGTCCCAAAGCGAAAAGAGATCTGTTTCGGAAATGCTCGGGGAATTCCTGAGAGAAGTGGCAGTCCTGGTCTTGGTTTTCGTTCCGCTGGAGGTGTGGAAAGGCTATGACCTTGATCCCCAGCGATTGTTGGTCGTGCTGATCGCCACATTGGTTATTTCAATCGGATGCCTCGTTGGTGGCATCACACTGGAGAGGAGAAGACCATGACCGGTCTGATTTTGGGCTTGGCTTTGATGGCCTTACTCGCAAATGGCGTGTTTTTGTTTGGGCTCGTGTGGCTCAAAGTCGAGCGCAACCAGAAAGCCAGGGAGGAAGCCATATTTGAAGCGAAATCACAAACTCACTTTCCTTGGTATATGGAGCAGGCTCCGGGGACGGTCACCTTCACTGTTGGCAAGCAAGACGTCGAGGCGATGTCCGGAAGAGGACGATGAGGTGACGCCGTATCCGTTGAAAGGCGGTGCGCCAAGCCCGGGTTCGGAGTTTTTAGGCCAGCCAACGTAAGAAGCAAAACACACCACCGCCCCCCGGCGAGCCGAGAGGCGGGTGGGTAAAGCGGGTTGCGATCTAGCTGGCTGCGGCTTCTGCCGCGACGGGCACTTCCTCGGTCGCTTCGGCCACAACCGTGACCTTGATGTGCGCAACGACTTCACGATGCAGCTTGATAGCTACGGTGAAATCGCCCACGCTCTTGAGGGGCTCGTCCAACTGGATCTTGCGGCGATCGACTTCAAAGCCCTTGGCTTCAAGGGCAGCGGCGATGTCGACCGAGGTGACGGAGCCGAACAGGTGTCCAGCTTCGCCCGACTTGCGAGTGAAGCTGAGCACGAGGGGCTCGAGTTTGGCGACCAACAGCTCTGCCACGGCCTTCTCTGAGGCCGAACGGCGGGCAGCGGCATTCTTCATCTGGTCGATGACAGCCTTGTTGGCCAGGGTGGCCTGCATGGCCAGCTTGCGCGGCAGCAGGAAGTTGCGGCCATAGCCGTCTGCGACCTTGACCACGTCTCCGCGGTGGCCCAGATTGGCTACGTCTTCTTTCAGGATTACTTCCATTTGGAACTCTCCAGTGTTACGGGCGGGTGCCGGGTGCTTTCTGGCCTTTTCATTCAAGGGCAGCGGCGAGGCCGGACCACGCAGGATTCTCAATCGGCTTTGGGTAACGTGTCGCCTGCCGAATCGGATTCAATCAGGCCGCTCCACGTTGCCAGGGAGCGGCCCCGATGGGGGCGGGCGACAACCGGAACCTAGTGCCTTGTGGCGAACGGCAGCAGGGCGATATTCCGGGCCTGCTTGATGGCGCGGGTAAGGCGGCGCTGGTGGGTGGTGCAGACGCCGGTCAGGCGCCGGGGCACGATCTTGCCGCGCTCCGCCACAAAGCCTTGCAACAGGCGGACGTCGCGGTAAGGAATGGCATCGATCTTCTCGGTGCAGAACTTGCAGACCTTCTTGCGGCGGAAGAACTTGCCGCGGCCGCCGGGTCCACCGGAGGGCCGTCCGCCCGGACGCGGGCCGGAACCCGGCCCCGATGGGGCGTGAGGTGCGTGCGATGCGCCCGACTCGGGCGCCTTTCCAGGGGTCTCTTCAGACATGGTGTTTCCTCTTCACTCTCTTCAGTCCCGGAGAATCGTTTGTGGACGCTCGGGAATGTGGATCGGGCCGGAGCCGGTTCCCTGCTACGAGGGGTCTGGCTGCGGCGCTTGGTGACAACCTTGCTAGACGGCGGCTTGAACCGGCTCTGCAACTTCTGCCGTGGGCGCGACTGCAACCGGGGCTGCAACCACAGGAGCGGCGGCGACTGGAGCGGCGACAGGGGCAGCGGGAACGGGAGCAGCGACGGAAGCCACGGGCTCCGGCTTGCGGCGCACGCCACGCAGGGCCTTCACCTTGGCCAGGCGCTTTTCTTCTTCGTCGATGCGCACGGTGATGAACTTGATCACCGGTTCGGTGACGCGCAGACGGCGCTCAAGCTCCAGAACCACGGCCCCATTGGCCTCGATGGTCAGCAGAACATAGTAGCCGTCGTTGAACTTGCGCACCGTGTAGGCCAACTTGCGGCGACCCATCTTCTCGACGGTCTTGACTACTCCGCCGCCACCGGTAACGGTCGCGGAAAAGCCGGCGATAAGCTTGTCGCTATCCTCTTCGACCACGTCTGGCCGAACAATGAACATAACCTCATACACACGTGACATCTGAATTCCTTTTCCGCTGGACCCGCGAAGCCTCGCTTCGCATTCCAGCCTTGCTTTCATCCCCTGCCCGCCGGCAAATGCCTTGGCCGGGTGCTGCCTTGCTGCGTGCTCGACCGGAGCTGTTTTACTCGCGTCGATTGAACTCGTTCATCGCGGCTGCCGGTCCCTCATCGATGACGCGCCGCGTGGCCGTTGCTACCCGGTCCAAAACCTCGTCCAGGACCGTCAAATCCGCCTTGCGCATGGGCGAGAGCAGATAGTCCTTGCCGGGACGTCTGCCAGCACCTGCCGCCAGGGCCTCCGGCGGCAGATCCGGACCTACCCCGATGCGCAGGCGCAACCATTCCTGATTGCCCAGCGCCCCCGTGATGCTGCGGGCGCCATTGTGTCCTGCCGGCGAACCGCGTTCCTTGATCTTGAAGGTCCCCAGGGCGAGATCGAGCTCGTCGTAGATCACGAGCAGATCCTTGGCTGGATCGACTTCAAACTCCTGAACCAAAGCGGCCACTGCCAGCCCGCTCAAGTTCATGAATGTCTCCGGCTTGGCCAGGACCACTTGACGGCCTGCTATGCGGCAGGTCGCGGTGGCAGCCCGGCAGCGCCGGTTTTGAACCACAACGCCTTCTTGCTGAGCGATGCGATCGATGGCCATGAACCCCGCATTGTGCGGGGTCCACAGATACTCCAAGCCGGGGTTGCCCAATCCCACCACCAAAAAGGGACCACGGCGCTTGCTGGCCCCGGAGTCCCCGGCAAGCGGTCTTGGCTCGCCGGGGTGTCGGGATTCGCTTGCCTCGGCCAAAGCTTACTTCTTCGCCGCAGGCTTCTTGGCGCCGGCATCCGCAGCCTTGGCTGCATCCTCCGGTTTGCCCTTCTTGGCCACTTCCGGCTCGCCGGTTGCAGGCGCTGCAGCGGCAGCATCCGCAGCAGGCGCTGCTTCTTCACGAATCGAGACCACGTGGGCCACGGTCGCATCTTCGGCCTTGAGGTACTTGATGGTGCCGGCGTGCGGCAGATCCTTGACGCGAATCGCGCTGTGCATCGCGAGCTCACTCACGTCCACGTCGATGTGGTTGGGGATGTCGGCAGGCAGGCACTCGATTTCCACTTCGCGCAACACCTGGTCCAGAATGCCGCCGGAAGCTTTCACGCCGATGGGGATGCCATCGAGCTTGATGCGAACCTTGACGCGCAGAGTCTTGTCCATGGCGATCCGCTTCAGGTCGATGTGGATCAGGCGGTCGTTAATCGGTTCCCGCTGCCAGTCGACGATCATGGCCTTGGCACCGGTCTGGCCGGCAATCTCCACGTCGAAGATCGAGTTGTGTCCGGCCTCGGAGAACAGGATCCGGGAAATCTGCTTGGGTTCCACTTCAAGGGCGATCGGATCGAATCCGGCGCCATAGAGAACTGCAGGGATCTTGCCGGCAACGCGCACGCGGCGGGCTGCATTTTTGGTGAAATGGCCCTCGCGGGCCTTGGCTACAACTACTTCTGGCATTTCTCTCTCGTTTCCTGGTATCGGGCACGGAAAAGCAGCTTCTAGCTTCTAGCTGTTAGCTCCCGCTCCCTTTGTGAAAAGCAGCTTTGATTCGCTCTTGGCTGCTTGTTGCCGTTGCGAACCGAATTGACCAACCGCGCAATCCGGTCCGTTCTTTGCGGCCTCCGTTGTAGTCCAGAAGGCCGGAATCTCCAGTGAGCCTGCTAAAAGGTAGAAGCTGCTTCTCAAGAAAACAGCGTGCTCACGCTGGTTTCCATGTGGATGCTCTCGATGGCCGCACCCAGCAGGCCAGCGACGGTGAGCACCTTGATCTTGGGCAATCTCTGGGCCGGCTCGCGCAGCGGAATGGTGTTGGTTACCACCAGTTGCTCCAGGCGCGATGCGGCGATGCGATCGATGGCCGGGCCGGAAAGCACGGCGTGGCTGGCGCAGGCATAAACGGTTCCCGCACCGGCTTCAAGCAATGCATCCACGGTCTTTACCAGCGTGCCGGCGGTATCGATGATGTCGTCGATGATGAGGCAGGTCTTGCCCTTTACGTCGCCGATCACGTTCATCACTTCGGTGACGTTGATGTCGGTGCGGCGCTTGTCCACAATGGCCAGGGGCGCGCCGATCTTCTGCGCGAAGAAACGCGCCCGCTCCACGCCGCCTGCATCCGGCGAAACCACGGTCAGGTTGGGCAGCTTCATTTCGCGGAAATAACTTACCAGCACCGGGCTGGCGAACAGATGATCGACCGGAATATTGAAGAAGCCCTGAATCTGCGCTGCATGAAGGTCAACAAACAGAGCGCGGTTGGCGCCGGCGGTGGTCAGCAGGTCGGCAATGAGTTTGGCGCTGATGGCCACGCGGGGACGGTCCTTGCGGTCTTGCCGGGCATAGCCGTAATACGGCACAACGACGGTGATTCTGGCTGCCGAGGCGCGCTTGAGGGCATCGATCATGACCAGCAACTCAACCAGGTGTTGATCGACCGGATAGCAGGTGGGCTGTACGACGAAAACATCCACGCCGCGCACATTCTCTAGAAGTTGGAAGTAGACTTCGCCGTCGGCAAAGCGCTGGATCTTGGCTTCGCCCACCGGAACCCCGATGTGGCGGCCAATCTCTTCGGCCAGGGGCCGGTTGGCCGTGCCGCTGAACAGCTTGAAGCGCTTGTCTTCACTCAGGTTGCGGGTCCGCTTGCGTTCGATGGCCGGCTTGGCCTCTCGTCCTTTGGCGTCCGCGCTCAGCACGCCGTCTTTTGCGGCAACGTCCCGTGCCGCGCCTTGCGCGCTTCCCTGCTGTTCCTCTGCCGTCAGTGTCAAAATCTCCGCTTCCATTTCCGAGCACCCTCCAAGCTGGTTGGCTTTGGCTGCTAGTCCGGTGTCAACGTTGCAAATTTGGCTGGGCGACCAGGATTCGAACCTGGATAAGTGCCTCCAAAGGGCACTGTCTTGCCATTAGACGATCGCCCAACATGCGGCCACCGCAGGCGAGTTTCTCTCGCGCCACAGTCACCGGCGAACTTGCTTAAGGCAGAAGCATCTCGCGCCAGTAGGCCGAGCGCGGCAGAGTGCGCGTCAAGAAGCTCTCGACACCGCTCGCTCGCAACCGGCCCAATCGAACTCGGGCAGCTTCTGCATCTCCGCGGGTCTGGTACAACCCGAAGAGCGCCGATCCGGACCCTGACAGCGAAGCATGGAGGGCTGCCTCCGGGGTATCGGAGCCCAAAAGAACATGCTTGATCTCTGCAAGGGGGGGGTACTGGGAAAAGACGACACGTTCAAAGTCGTTCTGGATCCAGCTACTGATCCCGGTGCGGACAAGCACGGACTCTTGTGGTCCGGCCAGGTTCTCGCCATCGGCAAGAACACCGGAGGAGCCTGTTCCCTGCTGGCCTTCCGGGATTGCTCCCGCAAAGGCGCTGGCATAGGCGCGGCTCAACTCATTTAGTTTATCCGCACTGGCCTCGACGGTCAAACCCTCGGCCGCGCACAGGGCATCCCAGTCGCAAAAGGCCTTGGGGGTGGAGACGCCTACGGCGGGAATGGCGACGACGCACCACACCGGCTCGATGTCGGGAAGGGGAAAGACTTGCTGGCCGCGGTCGAGACCCAGAACCGTGCCGCCAATCAAGAATAGGGGCACATCGGAACCGACCTGGGCGGCAATGGCGAGACGCTGGGCATGCCAGTCTCTTTGCGCAACTTGGCCGAAGGGAGGAAGGCTACGGAGTTCTTCCACCATCCTCAGCTCCCTTTCCAATCCGATAAGGGCCGCAACCGCATTCGCAGAGCCCGCACCCAGCCCACCCTGGACGGGGAGTCGCTTCTCAATGTGGATCTCCACCTCGACGTTGAAGTGGAGCTGTGCCGCTTCCAGAGCCAGGGCAACCATCTTCCAGGCGGTATTGCGATTGTCGGTGGGCACACGCTGGTCGTTGGAGGTGAGGCGCAGTACCGTTTCCTTTGCGGGGTGGGCCGTCACCGTGACCACATCATAGAGTTCCAGTGTTTGGTACACGGTGCAGAGGGCGTGGAACCCATCCGGGCGCGGTGCACCGACATAGAGGCCAAGGTTGATCTTTGCGTGCGAACGAACGGCTGTGGGCATACCGGTTCATTGTAGAGGGAAGGGCGGCAACCCAAAGCGATTCGACTGATTAGCCGTTCCGACCGAGACCAGGCAGTCCCGATCCTCCTGATAACCTGAAGCTTGGCCTTGAGACGGTCGAACCGATGGCAAATTCCGCAATCCAATCCGCGCCGCCCACTCCACGCTGGAGTCTCCGCGACCTTCTCGGCGCGGCCGGTCTTTTTCTCGCAACGGCAGCCGTCGTCTTGTGGCAGAACGCGCACGTAGCCGTCTTGTGGGACCTGAGCTACGTACTCGACAGCAGCGCACGCATCACCGCAGGACAAATGCCCTATCGCGATTTCCCCTTCGTGCACGCACCGCTGACTTTCCTCATTCAAGCTGCCATCATGCGGATCAGCGGGCGGGTTTACTTCTACCACGTGCTTTATGCCGCCTCGATTGGCGGCCTGGGAACTGTGGTGGCCTGGCGCATCGTCCTGCATACGCTGCGGGGGCGCGTGACCTCGGCGTGGCCCGTGTCTCTTGTCTTGGCGGCGCCTCTCAGCGTTCTTGGGCTCTACAGCATCTTTCCCCATCCCTCCTACGACTGCGACTGTGCCTTTTCTGTCCTGGTGGGACTCCTGCTATTGCAGCGGTTGACGCCCGACGCAGGCCTCGTAACTTCTTCTTCGCCAAAGCTTCTTGCTGGTTTCACGGCCGGCGCGGCCATCACCGTGCCGCTGTTTTTCAAACAGAACATGGGGCTGCCCTTGCTGCTGTTCACAGTCGCGGCAATCGTCCTGCTCATGGCGGCGAAGGGAGAGTATTTTCACCGTTTCGGTAATGGAAGTTTTGCGGTATCCCACCCTAGCCGCAAATACAAGAGCGCGGCGAGGGTGGGGCACCCGGCGGGCGCCGACGGACCTGGAAATTCAGGGTTATTCGCCATCCTGGCCGGAATGGCGGCGACGCTGTTCACCGCTGTCTTGGCGATTCATTTCACTGCGGGGCTGGGCAATTATCTGCACTGGACGATCCGGTTCGCCGCCCAGCGCCGGATGCCCGGAATGAGAGACATGCTGGCCGTCTACCTGCAGCCCTCGCTCGTGTGGATGCTGCCTTGTGTTGCGGCGGCGTTGTTGCTGATGCGCTTTCGCAGCCAAGCCCGCTGGACGTACCTTGAGGCGCTTGGCTTGCTGGCTGCGCCCTTTCTGTGGACTGTTGCTTCGCTTTTCCTGTTCGACGATGCCGACGAACGCGGCGACGCGCTGCTGCTGGTGTGGCCTCTTCTGCTTATACTGTCGGCGGCGCTCACCCTGTTTCAACTTTGGCGCAAACCTGGGCTGCGCATGCTGCTTCCGGCGCTGGTGCTGGTGGCCATCAATGGAACGCTGCTCTCGCAACAATTGTGGGGGTCGACCCACGCCATCTGGCCGCTGCTGATTTTGCTGATTGCGGAGCTGATTGCATTTCTTGGAACTTTGACCCAGAAGAGCACCGGTCCGTCGGACCGGGAGTTTCGGGGGCTTCCCGTCGCGCCGGTCCTTGCCGGGGTAATTGCGACGGTGCTTCTGGTTTGTGGCGGATTCTACACGGCGAGCGAGGAGCGGCTCTCTTATGTGCAACTGCCGGACGGGCCAGCGATCCACGCCACCCTACCACAGCTCGCGGGCATGGCGACGCCTGGTCCTTATCTGCCGGAGTTCGAGGAGTTGCTGCGGTTTGCCGCCGCGAAGATACCTTTGTCCGACGGCGTTGTTCTATTGCCGGGCGAAGACCCGTTCTATTTTGCAACGGGCCGTGTGCCGCAGTTCCCGGTGCTTCTATTCGACCCCACCACCGACCCGTACTCACCGGAACAGACGGTCGCGCTGGCCCGTGCACGGAATATCCGCTGGCTGGTGGTCAAGCGCCAGTTGCAAATCAGGGAAGACCCCATGCCGCAGCGGCAAGTCACGCTCGACATGTTCCTGCAGGACTTCACCCTCGACACCCAGTTGCACGGGTACGACGTGTACCGCCGGCGATAGGGTCCTACACCGCTCCCATCACCATTGCCTTGGCGGCGCGCAACGCGGTCACCGAGTCGGCCGAGGGCTTGAACTCCATGGCTACCGTGCGTTTGTAATTCAACTGCACCAGCTTGCGAAAGATATTGGTGTAGTTGATCTCGCCGGTGCCGGGCTCGTGACGACCGGGGACGTCGGCCACGTGAATCAGGCCGATCAGATCCATGTTTTTCTCCAGCTTCTCGATCAGGTTCCCCTCGGCGATCTGCTCATGGTAGATGTCGTAGAGGAACTGGACCTGCGGGTGATTGACGGCGCGCACAATCTCCAGGGCCTCGGAGGCCGACTGCAGAAAGCACTTGGGATTCTCTTCCGGGTCGATGCACTCCAGCAGCAACCGCACCGGCTGGCCGGCGATTTCGCGTCCGTCGACAAAGGCCGCGGCCCGCTTGAGCGAGTTGATGCAAGCGGCATGTTGCGCTTCGCGGGTGAGGCTTGGAATCACGTTGCCCGATAGCACAATCATTGCCGGGCAATCGATGGCGTCCATGGGAATCAGCGCCCGCCCCAGCTCGTCCAGCAAATCGTCGGTGGTTGCGGGGTTTCCTACGAAGTTCTCCAGTCCCGCGGTGGCGTCAAAGCTGATGCCGAGGCGCTTTTTCGCGGCGTTGGCCTTGGAGAATTCAGGGCCGCCCCAGTCTTTGTACTCGCCCACCAGCTCTACGTTGGTGTATCCGGCCTCGGCGACCTTGGCCAAACGCTCCTCAAAAGGTTTGCCGGTAAACACCGTCCACAGCATCACGGAAAGCGGAAACGGCGGGGCCGAGGGGTCTTTGCGCTGCGGAGAATCCGAGGGGTTCAAGGCAGATGCCGGCAACGAGGGCACGGCGGCGGCGAATGCAGCGGTCGCCAGGGCTTTCGTAAACGTACGGCGATTCATTTCGTCCTCCTATCGAACGGGTTCCAATGGGTGCTACAGCTCAGGCCTTTTCGCGATTCTCCTTCTGGAAGATGCGGCGAAAGATGGGTCCCGGAGCTATGTGCGGCTGGGAAAGGATTCAGTTCGGCCCTGCTGCGCCTCAAGGCGGGTGCTATGTTCCAGACGTGACCGGATGAATCAATTATCCGCCAATTCGGCCGCCTCAAAAGGAATTCGTGGCCCCAATCCAGACATTTGAACGGAGTCGACAGCATGTTTCAGGGCGGCGTCCGCGCCTTCAACTCAAATAGGTTGCATCGACAGGCTGCGGAGAACGCCGCGGCTTGTTCTTCAGTTGCGGAGTTCCATGTGCCACTGCGGAACCGAGCCGATAGTTCTTGCCCTGAAAAAGGAATCCGCTGTCAGCGACCCAAAAGGGCAGGACAAACCCGGAAGGAAACCTCTCCCGGATCCCGTCACGCCTTCTTTCGTGCCGCTTTCTGCGCCTTGGGTTCCACTTTGCGCGCGCGGCACAGTTCTTCCCAATCCTTTTCGGTCTGGTCGGCGTAGAGCGAACCGAATTTTCCCAGCGCCGCTGCAAAGCCGTCTCCCGCGCCCAAATATCCGGCAATCACCAGCGGATCGCCGGAACGCGCATGGCCGCGCGCCAGCAGCTCGCCACAGACTTCGCCGTAGGCCAGCAGTCCTCCGTTGGCTAGGTCCTCCAGGTCGATGGAGCCTTTGTGATCGTTGAGTTGCCGCACCAGGTAGTGGCGGGCGCCGATATGGGTCCAGCCCAGAAAGGGGTCCGACTGCACCTGCATGGTGCGCTGACCCTCGGCCACGCGCTGGCCGTTCTGGCGGGGCGCATGGGCCTCGGGCAAATAGGGCTCGTAGCCTGAAGCAGGCTCTTCCTTGATCTGCAGAAACAGCGGGTCTCCCGGCCCGTTGCCTTCGAAGTACACACAATAATCGCGCAGTCCCACCGAGCCCGTACCCACCACCTTGAAGGCGACATCCAGCGGCCGATAGAGCGACAACAGGTGCTGCCGCTGCGGCTCCAGCATCTCCCGATAGGGGCCGAGCGAAGCCATCACCGCGGCCGCCTGTGTCCCGGTAACCCGGGTCAGAATGGGCTTCATTTCCTTGAAGCGGCGGGTCCCGCCCGGCTTATCCGGTACCGGCTCGGTGAGTTGTTCCAGCGTGTGTTGCGGCGTGGCCCGCTCGGCCTTCACCAGAGCCTTGTGAACCGGTGCAACATCGTTCATCCTGTGCACCTGGAAGCGTCCCACCTCGACGCTCGGCATGGCGGCGAAGGCGCGCATCTGTGCAGCGTAGCGATCGATGCACTGCTCCACGGCATGACGCGCCGCAGCCTCCTTGTGGCCCGAAGCGCGTCCGGCCAGCACCAGCGAAGTGGCCATGCGCTTCAGATCCCACTCAAACGGCCCGCGGATGGTCTCGTCGAAATCGTTGATGTCGAAGACCAGGCGTCCGTCGGGCGCGGCGAAGGCTCCCAGGTTGCGCACATGCGCGTCACCGCAAAGCTGAGCAACGATGCCGGTATTGGGCAGCATGGCGAGATCCGCGGCCATCACCGGGACCGCGCCGCGGAAGTAGCCGAACGGCGACGCTGCCATCAGTTCGTATTTCAGTTTGGCGAGCGCCGGCACGCGGCCTCGCATGGAACGGTCCAGTAATTTCGGCGCAGAGATCTTTCGTCCCTTGGCCGTGAATTCGTTATGTTCCTGGCGGCCCACTTGCTTGCGCCGCGCTTGGCCAAGTTGCGTGCGTTCTTCCGGAGTTGCCCATTGCATGTTCCGCACCATACTTCATCTACCTTTTGCGCGCAACCCCGCAAACCCTTTGATTTACACTTCTTGCTTGATACCCGTCTCATTTGAACCCCTTTCTTGAGCGGGTTTCGTCTCCGGAGGACCCCCGATTGACGCGTACATCCAGCTTTTCGATCTCAGCCATTGTGCTCTTCTTTGCCGCCACGCTACTCGCCCAAAGCGCGCACAAGCCGCTCACAGTCGAGGCCATCTTCGCCCACGGGTCGTTACCGGGGACACCTCCCGCGGGGCTCACCTGGAGCCCCGATGGCAAACACCTCACCTATGAGGATGGCGGCGAACTGATCGACCTGGATCCGGGAACCGGAAAGCCTCACGTGCTGGTAAGCCGCGCCAAGCTGTCTGCGCTCTCGGGCGAGGCCGCTTCCGAGACCGATCGCGACCACCGCGACCGCTACAAGATGGCCAGTTATATCTGGGCACCCGACGCAGCCCACCTGATGTTCGACTCCAACGGCCGCCTCTGGATCTATGACCTTCACAACGGCACCGGAGTGCAGATCGGCTTTGCCGGAGTTGCTTCCGGCGACGACCCCAAATTCTCTCCCAACGGCGAGTACGTTTCGTTTGTGCGCGATCACGGCCTGTCGGTAGTGCCCTTGAAGGTTGCGGGGACGCCCACTGTGTCTGTGGCTCCTCCGCCGGGGCCAACCACACTCAACGGCGAAGTGGACTGGGTCTACGAAGAGGAGCTTGAAACCCGCAGCAACTACTTCTGGTCGCCCGACTCCAAGAACCTTGCCTATCTGCAGATGAACGAGACGTCGGTGCCCCAGTACCCGATCGAGGACTGGATTCCCACACATGCCACTGTGAATCAGCAGCGTTATCCGCAGCCTGGCGATCTCAACCCCGATGTGCGCGTGGGGGTAGTCGCAGCGCATGGCGGCAAGACCGAGTGGATCAAGTTGCCCATCCAGGCCGGCCAGGACTACATTCCCCGCTTTGGCTGGGTCGACCCCAAGACCTTGTGGATCGAGACCGTCACGCGCGACCACAAGCACCGCGATCTTTATTTCGCCGATCTCGCTACCGGGCAGACGCACTCTGCCTTGCAGCTCACCGACGACAAGTTTCTTGACGACAACTACGACATCTCGGTTGGTTTCGGCACCATTGTATTGACCAATTGGACAGACGGCCATAACCACGTTTATCTCTATCGCTACGATCAGGCCAACCCCACCGTTGCCACGCTCGACCGGCAGCTGACCAAGGGCGAATTCGACGTGGCCGAAGTTGCGCGGGTCGACCACCAGGCCAAACTGGTCGATTTCACCTCCAATGAAGGCAGCCCTCTAGAGCAGCAGTTGTGGCAGGCCGGCTTCGACGGCCAACGCAAGCAACTGTCTTCCGGGGCGGGAACCCATGCCGGCAACTTCGCTCCCGCAGGAGAAGCCTTCGTTGACCGCCAATCGACCCGTCTCGAGCCGCCCACGCTGCGGCTTTGCGAGGCGCCGGGCAAGTGCAATGTGTTCTGGGCGACCAAGGCTCTGGAGCCCTACCATCTCCGCGCGCCGGAGCAGCTCACCGTCAAGGCTCACGACGGGTCCACGCTCTACGGCACCCTGCTTCTGCCTGAAGGAACGAGCAGCCCAGCCAGCGTGCCGTTGATCGTGAATCCCTACGGAGGCCCGGGGCCGCAGACGGTTTCAAATCGCTGGGGCGGCGACAGCCTGTTGTTCGACGAGCTCCTGGCCCAGCATGGCTTTGCCGTGCTCCACGCCGACAACCGGGGCAGCGGGATGCGCGGCCGCGACTTCGCCCAGGCCGCGTATCACAACTTCGGCCCGGTCCAGTTGGAAGACCAGTTGACCGTTGTGGACGCCGTATTAGCTCAGTATCCGCAACTCGACAGCAAGCGTCTGGGCTGGTGGGGATGGAGCTGGGGTGGCACCTTCACGCTCTACTCCATGACTCACTCCGACCGCTTTCGCGCCGGGGTGGCCGTGGCCCCGGTCACCGACTGGCGCAACT
>CAZLMY010000102.1:0-20685 GCA_964560845.1 uncultured Occallatibacter sp.
TGGATGGTGATTGCCGCAGGGTGGGCGCTGGCCGTGCTGTGCGGCGTGCTGGTGGCGCAGGCATTCGGGAGCGCCGGGGCACAACTGAATCCGGCGATCACGCTGGCCGCGGCGGTGAACAGCGGAGACTACTCACAGGTGTTGAGTTACTGGTCGGCGCAATTGCTGGGAGCGATGGCCGGTGCGGGGCTGATGGTGCTGCACTATGGGCCACACTGGAAGTTGACGCCCGATCCGGCGGCCAAGCTGGGCATCTTCTGCACCAATGCCGCGGTGCGGAATCCGTTGTTCAATCTTCTGAGCGAAGCGCTGGGCACGGCGGTGCTGGTGCTGGTGGCTGGGGCGATCTTCAGCCATGGTGTTTCAGCAACGGGGCCGGCGGCAGGACTGGGACCGTGGCTGGTGGGTAGCCTGGTGTGGGGCATTGGGTTGAGTTTAGGTGGAACTACAGGCTATGCCATCAACCCGGCGCGCGATCTGGGGCCACGGCTGATGCATTGGCTGTTGCCGATTCCCGGCAAGGGCGGATCGAACTGGAGGTATGCGCCGATACCGATTGTCGGCGACCTCGCTGGAGCTGTGTTGGCGGGAGTGTTGTTGCACTTTGCGCGGTTCTGAATTAAAGACAGATGGTGTGGGTCTGTGCACTCCCAGGTGCCCAAATGCGAGGCACCTGTGGCACCCAGCCTTCTTGGTAGGTTTTATTGTGGTTATCCGAATTGCTTGGCTATTTGATAAGTCCCGACCTTTCTCGGTAAGCTGCGTACTTCTTCCCGTCCCACCGAAGCAAAACGCTGGACCACTCCACCGCCGAATTGCTCATCAATTCGATTTCCCTGTATCCCCTCCACCTTGCTCTTTTCACGGCCAGATTATGCTCGTGTGCCATCATGACCAACGCATAGCCATGAGGAGTAGGACGGAATACCCAAAAGGTAATTACATTTGCTCCTCGCAGGCTATCCTCTCCCAGGACAACCAAATCCGGTTCCTTTGCGTTCGCTAGGTGAATCACGGACGCCGAGAACCACGATTGAGGGAGCTTGTCCGCGGGAATGTTCTCGCCTGCGAGTATGTTTCGCACTCTCTCGTCTTGGCGCAGATGGCAAGCACGTCTCCAGGAATCGCGACTGGATTCTTTACGGCTTCGTCTTCGGCGCTGAAGTTTGTTTGCTCGGAATGGTGACGGTGTTTGACTTGCGCGGCTGCCGTCACGACGAGAGACGCGGCCATAAGCAGGAGGAGTGCGAACCAACCAATCTTCATCGCGGACTTTCTCAAAGCAGCTTGGTTATGAATCGCACAGCGTGGCAAGGCTTCCGATCCCGCCGCGCCGCTATTCCAGAAACGAAGCGATGACGGCGAGGGCGGCGAGGGCGGCGGTCTCGGCGCGGAGGATGCGGGGGCCGAGCGATGCGGCGCGCCAGCCGTTGGCGTCGAAGAGCGCTTCTTCGGCCGGGGCCCATCCGCCTTCGGGACCGATGGCGATCTCGAGCGTGGGCATATCGGCGCCGGCCGCGATGGTTGCTTCTTTGAGCGCGTTGCGCAAGGTGGTGGTGCGCTCCTGCTCGGCGAGCACGATACGTGTGACCTCGGAGGCGGCACGCACGCGGTCGGCCAGCGGGCATGGATCGTACATGAGAGGCACATCGGAGCGGCGCGACTGCTGCGCGGACTCGTGGACAATGCGGCGCCAGCGCTCCACGCGTTTCAGGGCGGCCTGGGCGAGGTGCTTCTCAGTGCGGTTGGCTATTACCGGCGCAATGGCGGCTACACCCAGCTCAGTGGCTTTCTCGATGGCCCACTCCATGTGATCGAACTTGAAGATGGAGAGGACGAGCGTGACCGGCAACGCGGGATCGGCCTGCAACTCGGCGATGAGGTTGAAGCGGACCTCGGCGGGAGTTACGGCGACCACTTCGGCGTGGAAGACGTGACCACCGGCGACGACATCGGCTTCAGTGCCGGGCTGCGCGCGCAACACCCGGGCCATGTGCTCGGCCTGCGCGCCCACGATGGTGGCGGTGGCCTCGTCCCAGTGTTCGGCAATCCAGCGTCGGCGTGTCACAAGATCCCTCCGGAACATTCTCTACGCTTCCCAGTGTAATCCGATTCAAGAGCGATCCGATTCCAGAAACACGGAGGGGGACGCTCTAAACGTCCCCCTGGGTGTTGCCTTTTGTTGTTGCCTTCCCGTTGGAGTAGCCGCTACTTTTTCTTCGCAGCCTTCTTGGCGGCCTTCTTCACGGCCTTCTTCGCCGGTGCTTTCTTGGTTGCCATTTGCCTATTCTCCCTTTCGATTCGTTACATCGAGCCTGCAACAGTTTATTGCAGTTGAAGAATGTATAGATTCAAGCTTGACCTGTGTCAAGAGAAAAACGAAGCAAGAGAGGAAAAAGAATCAACAATAAAATCGATTCCAAATGCGGGACCAATGGGCGGGAGTGGATTTAGCAAAAGAGCAGTGCCGCGCATCGGCTAGTTCTTGCAAGAGGCAGCGGCGCGATCCTTGACGAATTGCGACAGGGTGCCTGCTTCGCGGCGTTGGATAAGGTCGTCGAGATAGGGGTGACGATCTTTGGGGTTGGCCTTGAGCACGAGTTCATAGGTCTTGAGCGCGCTCTCGACTCCGGCTTGGAACTCGGCTACGCGATCATTTTTCTTGTCGGGGTTCTCAAGCACAAAGGCAGCCTGGCCCATGAACTCGCCACCAAATATTGTCGAGCCATGTTTCTTGTCGCCTGTAGGCAGCTTTTCGAGAACGAGGCAGACATGAACAGTTTGATCGGGAACATCGGCGAACCATTTTAAGACAGATGCAAACTGATCCTTGGCATTGGGTCCGAGCGGATCGGCCTGCCAACTGTGAATGGAGTCGAGCACCTGCTTTCGTTCTTCGGGCGTAGAGGGGCCGCGATCGGCGGCGGTGGCGGCGAGGGGAGCAAGCAGAAGCGCGCAGCCAACCACGGCTGCGGATAGAGTGCGTATGAACATGGCAGGAATCCTCGCCTGCAACGTTACCGCATTGCTACGCGGCGGCGCAATGCGACTCAGCACTCGATGACATTCAAGGCCAGGCCGGCGAGGCTGGTCTCCTTGTAGCGCGATTGCATGTCGAGGCCGGTGAGATACATGGTGCGGATGACCTGATCGAGCGAGACCTTGTGGGACTCGGTTTCGTTCATGGCGATGCGCGAAGCCTGCACGGCCTTGGCTGCGCCCATGGCGTTGCGCTCGATGCAAGGAATCTGCACCAGGCCTCCGATGGGGTCGCAGGTCATGCCCAGGTTATGCTCCATGGCGATTTCGGCAGCGTGCTCGACTTGCCCATTGGTGCCGCCCAAGGCAGCGGTGAGGCCGCCGGCGGCCATGGAGCAAGCAACGCCCACCTCACCCTGACATCCCACCTCGGCGCCGCTGATCGAAGCGTTCTCCTTATATAGGATGCCGATGGCGGCAGAGGTGAGAAAGAAACGCTGCATGCCTTCCGGATCGGAGCCGGGGATGAAGCGGTCGTAGTAATGCGCCACGGCGGGAACCACGCCCGCAGCGCCATTGGTGGGGGCGGTGACCACGCGCCCTCCTGCCGCATTCTCTTCATTCACGGCCATGGCGTAGACAGTGACCCAGTCGAGAGGAGCAAGCGGATCGCCACTGATGCCCTCGACCTCTTTCTCGCGAAGTCGCATGGCAAGCCGATGGGCGCGACGGCGTACGTTGAGGCCCCCGGGCAGGATGCCCTCGTTCTCGATGCCGCGTTGCACGCAAGCCTGCATCACCGCCCAGATGTGCTGGATGCCTTGGCGCACATGTTCGGCGGATTGCGCAGGGGTTGACGAGACAAGCGCGCACTCGTTGCGCAGCATGAGTTCGCTGATGGTGAGCTGGTGGTCATGGGCCAAGGCGAGTAACTCCGCCGCGCTGTGAAAAGGAAATGGAATCTCGCCCTGGCGCTTTTCAGCCGGATCGGTGATGCCATCCTCGACAATGAATCCTCCGCCGATGGAAAAGAAAGTGCGCTGGTCGAGAAGGGCGCCCGCTGCGTCGAACGCCTTCAGGCGGAGACCGTTCGGATGTTGCATGAGCGCGCTGGGAGGGAACATGAGGCTGCGCTCAAACACAAGGTCGCGCGCCTCGACGAAGGGGATGGTGCACCTGGATGCCAGTTGGATGCGCTGCGAAGAGCGGATGTCTGCCACGGTGGCTTCAATCGACGCCGGATCGATAGAGGCCGGCTCATGTCCGGCGAGTCCAAGCAGGACGGCGCGGTCGGTGCCGTGGCCCATACCGGTGAGAGCCAGAGAACCGTAGAGCGCTACCTGCACCCGCGCAACTTGGCGGAGCAAGCCGCGCGGTTCAAGGTCGCGCGCAAAGCGGCAAGCCGCGCGCATGGGCCCCATGGTGTGGGAACTCGATGGACCAACCCCGATTTTGTAGAGATCGAAGAGACTCGTGGTCACGGAAGAGATTGTAGCGTGGAAAGGGCACGGGGGCCAGGGTGCAGCGACCCGGAATCAAGGGCCGGAGTGAGTTTGGGGAAAGAGCGATCCGAACCGAGTTCGCGGAACAGCTCTTCTGCCCAAGTGAATTTGTCGCAAGTTGTCGCATCCAATATCTGTTACACTCGCTGCAACTTTCCACCATGCTTTTCAAAGCTCTAGGTGCGGCCGTGTATGGCATCGATGCCAACCTCATCGAGGTCGAGGTGGATTCTAGCGGCACGGTGGCGGACAAAGAGGTCTTTCACACTGTAGGCTTGCCCGACGCCGCGGTGCGCGAAAGCCGCGACAGGGTTGCGCGCCGCGATCAAGAACTCCGGTTATTCGATCCCGGCGGCAGGGGTGCGAGGCACCAGCACAATCGCAGCTATTGCTCTGGGTTTCCTGTTTGGTTCCTACTTGGCGACAACCATCAGTAGTAAAGAGAACAGTGCGACGAAGAGGGCAAATTCAGCCACGTCCTGGCCGGTTTCGTCTCTGAATAGCATCCACAAAGTCTGCTTCATTTGGTAAGTCCTCATGTCAAGGGTATGGAATCCTCCTACCTGGAAGCAATAGTTGCAGTACACCCTTTATCGTTCTTGGTTACGCTGTTTCTTCCCCGATCCTGTTCCTCGCTACTGCCATGGATGCGCTATACGATGAAATCGCGAGACCGATCACGCATCGACAGGCACAAACTCCTCTCCGGCTATCGACAATCGTCCGTGTAGCTGTACAGCTGCCGCTTTTGTCACCGCTCCTACCCCCAACGTGATCTTGATTCCGCAGCTTCCGGTCGTTAGACCGCATTCGATCGATCAATGCAGATGAACCTCTTGCTGTTTTCCAGTGGCCATTGAAATACAAACAATGTGGGCTGGGATGGCGTTACAGGAGGTTGACCGGCCATGTTGAATCTGGCGGATCGAGCCCCAAAGACCAATGGCCTATGGTCGAGCCCGCTAGCGGGAACCATAGGCCATCCGGTTGTGATTGGTTGGATCGAGAATCGAGCAGACTGGGATCCGGGCTACAAGCACATTAGAAAAGTTCCCAGGTTCTCGGTTCGAAAGCCCTGTGGAAATCGAGAGGCCGGCTCGCCCCCATCTTGGGGATGGGTGGCCACTCTCGCATTCGTAGGCGGGTAGGGATCTGGTCCAGGTTACCGCCCTTGGAGCGATGCTCCCCTTTGCCTTTGTTGGAGTACACGTTGAGTTCCAGTGCGAGTTGCGTACCCAGCTGCTTGAAGTGCAAGCGGCACCCGGCCCTTTTGCTCGACGAAAACAGATACTTCGCATCCTCCAGGGACATCAGACGCGAATCCTCTTTGGATCCGGATTCGCCTCCGATGACCTACCAATTGATCTGGTTTCACTTGAGGGTATCGGCAAGACCCGGGCAAGCGACCGAGAGCGCTTGCGCCGGATCCGAGATCCACGGTTCAAAAGAAATCCATTTGATCATCGCCTGCGTCTGGCCCAGTGCTTCAATCCTTTGCATTTCGACTTTGGCCGCGGTGCAGACGGAAACTCCCTGCCAGACGTTTGCGGGCCACACCCCGAACTCAGCGCGAACGGCCTTGTCCACTTTGGCGAGCCTGTGCGCCCGTTTGGACAGAATTTGAAATGTGCAATAAGGGACAGCGCTGAAGACCCGAAAGTGTTCAAGGATGACGTCCATAAGAATGGAGTCATGATAGAGGTCGGAGAACACGTTGACGAAGACCATCCGCGGATCCGAACCCGAAGCGCAGCGTAGAGGTGATCGGGGTTAAAAAGGACTTTGCCGGTAAAATGCTTGACTTCGCTAACGGTCTTGACGCCATCCTGGTCGACTTCCCGCTTCTTGATCTCGACTAGATCGTCGAACCTTCCATCCTCGTTGAGCCGTGGGTTCTGTGCGAAGCGATAGGCGCTCGGTGGAATTCTGCACCCGCTTGAAGGACTCCCGTTCGGGTTGTACTCGAGGGACAGGCAGAGGAGCAGAAAGCTGTGGCTGTGCAGCAGGGATGTGGAGATGAGCCCGGAGATGTTTCGCAGGCGTGCCATGTTAGCGCCGGAGCAATTTTCGGCCGCGGCGGAGACGCTGTCCGAAGATCGCATTTCCAATGCTGCCGCCACTACCGCATTCTCGCCCTGCCCACAAGAACGGCTCACTCAATAAAAGCGAGCATTTGCTCTGCAACGGTTTCCGCAAGGGCTGCGGACTTTTCGGCGCTTGTGCTCAATTCCCCCGGGATGATGACAAGTTCATTGCCCCGCCCCACGGCGGATTCTGGCGGCTTGGGATGAGTCTGTCGTGGATGGAGAGGTGATTTTCCTGGGGAGGAACTTCTGGACGCAATTGACCGGCAGACAGGTGCCCTTCGCCAGAATTGGCGCAGATTGGGCCCCGCTTCAAATCCGGTCACCATGGCATCTGCGAGTAGACTGTTGAACTGTCCCGCTGTTCGGGCACATCCCCGGTGTTACCTTTTGCTCCAGGCTTAGTGCTGAATGACAGTCTCGGACTTGAGCGGCTTCTGCGCAACCTGGGAAGGTGTAGGGAGCTGCGACCGATCCCAACCGCCGCCGAGAGATTCAATCAACTGCACCGAGGCCGTCATCTGTTCAACCTTGAGACTCGCCAGCAACTGTTCGTTGGTCAGCAGCGTGGTTTGCGCTGTGACTACGTCGATGTACGGATCGATTCCGGTTTCGTAGCGTACCGACTCGAGTTTTTGAAAGGTCCGCGAAGAGTCAACAGCTTCCTGCTGTTGGCGTGTCTGCTGCGACAGAATTCGCACAGCTGCCAACGAATCCTCAACTTGCTGAAAGGCCATCAGCACGGATTGGCGATAGGCCGCGAGGTCCGCATTAAAGGTCGCGACATACTGGTTAGCGGTCGCGCGGCGCAGCCCGCCGTCATAAACAGTCTCTGAAATCGATGGACCGACAGACCAGATGCGGCTCGGCCAGGCGAGCAGGTTCTTGAGAGCCGAACTTTGTGCGCCACCGGTGGCCGACAGCGTCAGGGTTGGATAGAAGGCGGCAGTAGCGACTCCGATTTGCGCGTTAGCGGCGGCCATGTTCCGTTCAGCCGCAGCCACGTCAGGACGCCGCTCTAGCAATTGCGACGGCAAGCCGACAGGTATGACCGGCGGGACAGTCGTCAGCGGTTTGATGGGGATAGAGAACTCCGACGCCGGCGTGCCGATGAGTGTGGCAATGGCATGCTCATATTGTGCTCGCGCGATACCGAGGTTGATTGCCGCAGACTGCGCGCTCTCCAAAGTGGTCTGGGCTTCGACAACTGCGATCTGCCCGCCCACCCCGGTTTCATAGGCTGCCCGCACAGAGTCGAGCGCCTTTTTGTCCGCATCCACCGTCTCATTGAGGAGTTTTTGCAGCGCATCCTGGCCGCGCATTTCGAAGTAATACTTGGCAAGGCTCGCTTGCTCTGACAATCGCTCATTCTCAAGATCCGCTGCGGTCAACTGGGCGGCAAATTGGCTGGCATGGACGGTGTTGCGAATCTTCCCCCAAAGGTCGGGCTCCCAGGACACATCCGCGGGAATGGAAAGCAACTGCGACTGACCGCCAGTGGCGCCACTGCCTGCAGCGGAACCGACATTCGACGACGATCGCGACCGGCTGTAAGATCCACCCAAGCCGACTGTCGGGAAGTACTGCGACCGCGCTTCACGCACTTGTGCCCGAGCTTCCATAAAGTTCTCTAAGGCTTGCCGGATATTCTGATTCTCTACGTTGAGCTTCTCTTCGAGAGAATTCAGTTCAGGCTCGTTGTAGATCTCCCACCACTTGCCGCGAAGGACTCCGTCCTGTGGCTGTGCGACCTGCCATCCATCGGTCTCTTTGAATTCCGCTGGAGACTCCTTATAGGCTGTAGGGGCAGTCATGGCAGGCGGAATGTACGTTGGCCCGACGTTGCATCCGGCGAGCATCGCACAGCACATAGCGATGGAGATGCCTGGCAATCCTGCCAACTTCACTCGTGAATTGATCGTCGACTGTCTCATCAAGAACACTCCATCAATACTCGCTGCCAAAGGCTTCCGCGGCCCCGTGGGCTACGACCGTTGCAGGTTTGCGCCGAAACCGCAGACGCATGCGGTCAAAGAACAAGTAGACGACAGGCGTTGTGTAGAGAGTCAGCATCTGACTCACGATCAATCCGCCGACGATGGTGATGCCAAGCGGGCGCCTGAGTTCCGAACCGGTTCCAGTGCCGAAGGCCAAAGGCAAAGCGCCAAACAACGCGGCCATGGTCGTCATTAGAATGGGGCGAAAGCGAAGCTTGCAAGCCTCAAAGATGGCTTCCGCCGTGGTCTTGCCTTGTTCCCGCTCAGCCACAAGTGCAAAGTCAATCATCATGATCGCGTTCTTCTTCACAATTCCAATCAACAGGATGATGCCGATAATCGAAATCACGTTGAGATCGATCTTGAAGATCATTAGCGCCAGCATGGCTCCCACGCTCGCCGATGGCAGCGTCGAAATGATGGTGAGAGGATGGACAAGGCTTTCATACAGGATGCCGAGAACGATGTAGACTGCGAGCAATGCTGTGCCAATCAGAAGCGGTTCGCTGCTGAGCGATGTCTGATAGGCCGAGGCAGTGCCGGCGAAGGAGCCGCGAACGGTCTGCGGCATGTTCAGCCGCTCTTGCATCTGGGATACCAGGCGGGTGGCGTCGCTCAACGACAGGTTCGAAGCGAGGTTGAACGACACAGTCACCGATGGAAAGGAACTGGTGTGATTGATGGTAAGCGGCGTAGTGCTGGCCTGAGCCGAGGTCACGGCGGAGAGCGGAACAACGCCGCTACCCGTGGTGTTGAGGTAAATGCTCTTCAAGCCATCGGGACCCTGCCAATAGGGCGGAGCGACTTCCAGCACCACGTAATACTGGTTCAGTTGCGTATAGATGATGGAGACTTCCGACTGTCCGAAGGCGCTGTAGAGTGACTGGTCGAGAGACTGCGGCGTGAGGCCGAGTCTTGCTGCGGAGGAGCGATCGTAGCTGATCAGTTCCTGCAGACCGGCGTTTTGCGCGTCGCTGCTCACATCCTGGAAACCCGGCAGTTTCTGCATCCCCCCCAACAGGATTGGACCCCAGTGGGCCAGGTCTCCAACACTGTCGGACTGGATCGTGTATTGATACATCGCATTGCTCGAGCGGCCTCCGATGCGCAGATCCTGCGCGGCCTGAAGAAATGCGGACGCAACAGGAAGCTTACTCAGTTTGGGCCGCAACCGATCGATGATGACCGGCGCCGTATCCTTGCGCACATTGAGCGGCTTCAGCGCAATATAAAGAGAGCCCCCATTCGATGCGCCGCCTCCGCCGGTGAATGCGATCACGTTGGCGACCGCCGGATCGGCCTTGATGACATTCACCAATTGCCGAATCGAGTTATCCATTACGGGAAACGATGCATCCTGCGGGCCACGCACACCGCCGGTGATTGCGCCGGTATCTTGCTGCGGAAAGAATCCTTTGGGGATGATGTCGATAAGATAGAAGTTAAGCCCAATGGTGAGCAGCAACAGCGTCAGCATAGGCCCCGGGTGCTTCAGTACCCAGGCCAAAGACCTGCAGTAATTCTCCATCATCCACGCGAGCCCCCGCTCACTGACTCGATAGGCGCGATTGTGCTTCACCGCTTTTTGGTCTTTGAGCAGATACGCGCACATCATGGGCGTGGTGGTGAGAGAGATGACCATTGAAACGAGGATGGCGGTCGAGAGCGTGATCGCGAACTCCCGAAAGAGCCGGCCCACGATCCCAGCCATGAGAAGGATCGGAATGAACACCGCAATCAGCGACATGCTGATGGAGAAGATGGTGAAGCCGATTTCCTTGGAACCCTGGAAGGAGGCCTTCATGGGCGACATGCCCGCCTCGCGAAGACGGGAAATATTCTCCATCACCACAATTGCGTCGTCGACGACAAAGCCTGTCGAAATGGTCAACGCCATCAGCGAGAGATTGTCGATACTGAAGCCAAGCAGGTACATGACGGCGAAGGTGCCGATGAGCGACACGGGAACCGCCACGGTGGGAATGAGAGTGGCTCGCCAGTTTCGCAGAAAGAGAAATACGACGAGAATCACAAGCACGATGGAGAGAATCAGAGTGCGCTCCACATCGTTGACGGAAGCTCGAATCGTGGTGGTTCGATCAAGCACGATGGTGGTGTTGATTCCCTGTGGAATAGAAGCTTGAATCGATGGCAACTCGGCACGAATGCGATCGACGGTATCGATGATGTTGGCGCCAGGCTGCCGGAAGATAATGACCGTAATGGAGGGCGTGCCGTTGAGGTAACCAGCGGTGCGAATGTTCTGCGTTGAGTCGGAGACATCGGCCACATCCGCCAGCCGGATCGCTGCCCCCTTGTTGTAACCGACAATCAGCGGCCTGAAGTCTGCCGCATGGGAGATCTGGTCGTTGGTGACGATGTCAGCCGTGGTGGTTCCGTCGGAAATTTGACCTGCTGCCTCATGCGCATTCTGCTGGCTCAATACGGACTGGATGTTTTGCAATGTCAGTCCGTGGCTGTTGAGCAGCGTTGGATTTACTTCAACGCGGACGGACGGGCCGGCGCCTCCGCCGACAGAAACCTGACCTACCCCTTGAATCTGGGAAAGCTTCTGCGCAATGACCGAGGACGCTTCATCGTAGAGCGTCGGCTTGTCGTACTTATCGGAGGTGAGGCCAAGGATGATGATCGGCGAATCTGCTGGGTTCACCTTGCGATAGGTTGGATTAGCCGGAAGGTTCGCTGGGAGATAGGTGCGTGCGACATTGATCGCCGCCTCCACATCGCGCGCGGCGCCATCGATGTCGCGGCTCAAATCGAACTGCAGCGTGATGGATGTGCTTCCCAGCGAACTCGACGAGGTCATCTCGGTCACGCCGGCGATATGGCTGAATTGTCTTTCAAGAGGAGTCGCAATCGACGAAGCAACGATGTCGGGGCTTCCGCCGGGCAAGCTAGATGAAACAGAGATAGTCGGAAAATCAACTTGCGGCAAAGGAGAAACAGGCAAGACCTTAAAGGCGACTGCGCCAACCAGGACGATGCCCGCCGTGAGCAGCGTAGTGGCTACCGGCCTGCGGATGAAGGGGGCGGAGATATTCATTGTTCCTCCGCCGCTTCCAGTTGCTCTGGTGTGTCCAAGGTCTTGTTCGAATGGCTAAAGCTCTTGCCGAGGCGATCGAAGAAGATATAGATGACCGGCGTTGTGTAAAGGGTGAGCACCTGGCTAAGCAGCAAGCCGCCAACCATGGCAATGCCCAAAGGGCGCCGCAACTCCGAGCCCATGCCCTGTCCCAGCGCCAAAGGAATGCCCGCCAGCAGGGCCGCCATGGTAGTCATCATGATGGGGCGGAAACGCAACAGGCAAGCATCGTAAATTGCATCGGGTGCGCTTTTGCCATGTTCCCGTTCGCCCTCCATCGCAAAGTCCACCATCATGATGCCGTTCTTCTTGACAATGCCGATCAGCAGGATGATGCCGATGATGGCTACGACGCTGAGGTCCTGCTTGAAAATGATCAGGGCCAGCAAGGCGCCGACGCCTGCTGAGGGAAGCGTGGAGAGAATGGTGATGGGATGAATGAAGCTCTCGTATAGGACGCCGAGCACGATATACACGGCAGCAAGAGCAGCGAGAATCAATAAGCCTTCATTGGCAAGCGAACTTTGAAAGGAGGCCGCGGTCCCTTGAAAGCCGTATTGAACGCTGGCCGGCATGTTCAGGTCCTTCTGCGCCTTCTCGACGGCCGTAATTGCGGCTCCGAGTGCTGCATTGGGGGCTAGATTGAATGACACGGTCACTGCCGGAAACTGCCCTTGATGATTGATGGAAAGCGGCTCGGCAACTTGCTCGAGATGAGTGAACGCGCTCAGCGGAACTGCGCGTGAAGCCGCGGTTGTTGTAACTGTATTCGCGGTTGAACGGCTCCCGCTTGTGCCGACCCCTGATTGAATGGCATTCAAAGGTGCGCTGAGCGCAGCCGATGAAGGAGTATAGGCGACGCCTGTTGTTGTTGCATTCGACCCGGCGGATGAAGACCCCGAGGACGCAAACGACGAGGATGCGCCTGGACCGGATGTTCCTGAGGAAGCGTTGGTCTCAATATAAAGATCCTGGAGTTTGCCTGGTCCCTGCTGAGCGTTTGGAGCCGCTTCCAAAATCACGTGATACTGATTCAACTGCGTATACATGGTGTTGATCTGGCGCTGCCCGTAGGCGTCATAGAGCGTGCTGTCGATCGTGGATGGCGCAATGCCCAGGCGCGACGCGGTGACTCGGTCGATCACCAGAGAAACCGCCAGTCCCCCGGTCTGCTGGTCTGTGGCCACATCGGCGAGTTGAGGCAACTGCTTCATCTTCTCGACCAAGCGACCGGTCCACAGATTCAACTCTGTCGCGTCCGGGTCCTCCAGCGTGTATTGATACTGTGTGCGGCTGACGCGGTCGTCAACCGTGATGTTCTGCACGGGAGCCATGAAAAGCTCTATGCCCTGGATGGGCTTGAGGCTTTCCTGCAACCTGCGGATCACGCCGGAGGAATTCAGTTTCCGAGTTTCGATCGGCTTGAGGTTGATGGAGATTCTTCCGCTGTTCAGCGTGGTGTTGGTTCCGTCGGCCCCGATGAAGGAAGAGATGCTTTCGACAGCCGGGTCCTGGAGGATGATATGAGCCAGTTCCTGCTGCTTTTTTTCCATGGCTGCGAAGGAAATGGTCTCCGGCGCTTGCGAGATGCCTTGAATCTCTCCAGTATCCTGGGTTGGAAAGAAGCCTTTGGGAATCAGGATGTAGAGAACAATCGTGAGCACCAGGGTCGCGGCAGCAATAAGCAGTGTGATGGTCTGGTAGCCAAGCACAAATTTCAAGGTTCGTCCGTAATAGGCGATGACGCGATCGAAGACCCGTTCCGACGCGTTGTAGAAGCGGCCTTGCTTCTCTTTGGGCGAGTGGCGCAGGATGCGCGAGCACATCATGGGCGTCAGCGTCAGAGAGACCACAGCTGAAAGAATGATGGTGACGGCCAGAGTAACCGCGAACTCGCGAAACAGGCGTCCAACCACATCGCCCATGAAGAGCAACGGAATGAGCACTGCGATGAGCGAGACGGTGAGAGAGATGATGGTGAAGCCGATTTGTTCGGCGCCCTTCATGGCCGCCTGCATCGGCGTGTCTCCAGCCTCGATGTAGCGCGTGATGTTCTCGATCATCACGATCGCGTCGTCGACGACAAATCCTGTAGAGATGGTGAGCGCCATCAGCGAGAGGTTGTCCAGGCTATAGCCAAGAGCGTACATGGCGCCGAAGGTTCCCACTAATGAAACAGGAACGGCGATGCTGGGAATGATGGTGGCGTAGAGATTGCGCAGGAACAGAAAGATGACCATCACGACCAGGGCGACCGTAAGCCCCAACTCGAACTCGACGTCGGATACCGAAGCCTTGATCGCCGTGGTGAGATCGGTAAGTGGCGTCACCTTGATCGATGCGGGCAGGTTCACTTCAAGCTGTGGAAGGATGGCCTTGATGGCTTTGACCACGTTGATGGTGTTGGCGCCTGGCTGCCTCTGAATATTCAGAATCACAGCGGGCGTCTCGTTCATCCACGCGGCCTGCTTGTTGTTCTCTATTCCGTCCACAACCTGAGCGACGTTACTCAGCAGAATGGGCGCGCCGTTGCGATAGGCAACGACGACTCGACGGTAGTCGTCGCTGGTGACCAGTTGATCGTTGGCGTTGATCTGATAATCCTGATGTGGCCCGTCGAAGCTTCCCTTGGCGGCGTTCACGCTCGATTGAACCAGTGCTGTACGCAGATCCTCCAGATTCAGCCCGTAGGACGAAAGGGCAGTTGGATTTGCCTGGATGCGGACGGCCGGCTTTTGTCCGCCGCTGATGCTTACCAGGCCGACTCCGCTCAATTGCGAGAGCTTGGGTGCAAGCCGCGTATCGACAAGATCCTCCACCTGCGAAAGTGGAATGGAGCCGGATGTAATGGCCAGCGTCAGCACGGGAGCATCGGCAGGATTGGTTTTGCTATAGACCGGTGGGGAAGGGAGATTGGAAGGCAGAAAACTTTGCGATGCGTTAATCGCCGATTGGACTTCTTCTTCTGCAATGTCGATGTTCAGAGAAAGGGTAAACTGCAATACGATGACAGACGACCCACCGGAACTGGTTGAGGTCATCTGGCTCAATCCCTGCAATTGGCCGAACTGGCGCTCAAGAGGAGCGGTCACCGTGGTCGCCATCACATCGGGGCTGGCCCCGGGATAGAAGGTCAGCACCTGGATCGTGGGGTAGTCGACCTCCGGCAACGCAGAAACGGGAAGCAGTGTATACGCAACTGCACCAACCAGGAGGATCGCCGCCATCAAGAGCGCAGTAGCTACGGGTCGCTGAATGAAAGGCCCGGATGGATTCACCGGGCATTGTCCTGAGCGGCATTCGAAGGAACGGCCTGTTTTGCAGCCAAGACGCGACTTCCGCCCTGCAGTTTATCGAAGCTGCCGGTGGCCACAACCTCACCTGGATTGAGTCCGTCAATCGATGTCATGCCTCCATCCGCAACGCCCGGCTTGATGGTGCGTACGCTTGCCACACCGTTTGAGATCACATAGAGAAACGAAGTCGGTCCATTGTGCTGGATAGCCGCGGTAGGAACAAGCGTGACGCCTTCAAGGGTGTTGACAAGGAGCCTTGTGTTGACGAACTGATTCGGATACAAGGCATCATCTTTGTTTTCGAAGATAGCGCGCAACTTGACGGTGCCTGTTGTTGTGTCAATCTGGTTGTCGATTGTCTGAAGCCTGCCCGCTGCGATTTGTGTGGTCTGTGAGCGGTCCCACGCCTCAACGAGTAGCGCGTGCGCGGTACGCATCCGCCCTTGAACCGGCTTCAGGCTGTCTTCGGCCATGGTGAAGATGACGGTTGTGGGCTGCATTTGTGTGATAACAGCAAGGACTGTCGAGCCCCCGGCTTGCAAGACGTTTCCCGGGTCCACCAGGCGAAGTCCTACACGGCCGGCGATGGGAGCTGCAATGTGGCAGTAGCTGAGTTGGACCTGGTCGTAGGTTACGGCGCCTTGGTCGTTCTTGACTGTCCCCTGGTCTTGCAGCACGATCTTCTCCTGGTCATCCAGCAACTGCTTCTGGATTCCGTTTCGCGCCCAGGCGGAGCGATAGCGATCGAGGTCCATGCGAGCCTGCCCAAGAATATTGGTGTCGCGCTCCAGTGCCCCCTCGGCCTGCATCAATTGCGCCTGGTAGGGACGGGGATCGATGTCGATCAGGGCGTCCCCTTTGTTGACGGCCTGCCCTTCGCTGTAATGGACAGCAGTCAGGACGCCGCTCGCCTGCGCTGTGATGGAGGATGTGTAGACCGGAGTCACCGTGCCGATGGCGTCGAGGTAAATGCCAATGTTCCCCTTCTCCGCCACAGCTTGGGTCGCGGTCACGGATGGTTTGACGCCGGCCAGAGCCCGCTTGGCCGCCGCAGCCTTAGCGTCGTCCCGGTGGATCAGCACGAAGACGATCCCCGCAAGCGATAAGAAAAGGAAAATGCCGGCAAAGAGAATCCAGCGGTTTCGACTCGAGCCGGGCCGAGAAGATAAACGGTGGTCGACGCCTGCGGAAAGGGCAGACGAATTGGCTTCGATTTCAGACATTCAAATCTCCGAGCCCTGCACGGTTTGACAGTGTGCTGCTTGCAGAATCGCCGAGCCGACCGACACAAACGTGAGCTGTTCTGCTCACCCGTAGTCAATATCAGGACGATTCAATGACTCATGCCACAAAGCATGCTGAAACAAATTGCCGCCATGGAAAACCCTGCGCCAAGGAGAGGCAAGTCATTGATTCACATTGTTCGTACCGGGCAGGGGTGGAGTCGGACGTGCCAGTTTGCGAACGAGCACCCTGAGTTCTTTAGAACCAGCGCCGTCTTTGCCGCGAACGCGCCCAGAAAAGAGCTGCGGCTAACAATGCCCCGACCAGCATCCAGGCGAAGTCGCGCGCACTAAAATCCTGTAAGAATGACAACCCATGCCAGCGTACCAGTGCCAACGCATCGCAGATTCCGATCCACATATCTTCCCTCCAAAGAAACTCTTTGACTCATGACTTCACACATCTGGACGACAAAGCCGGGCGATCGCAGCAGCAAAGCTCTCAGTTTCCGGCCACAGATCCTTCCGCAGATCAATGAACGGCAGAAAGTTCGCAGGGATGCGGCCCGCATTTCTACACCCCCGTGCTGCCTTGTTTGTGGGTTCAAGCTTGGTAGATGCGTTTCACGCTTTGCGACCATGCTGATTGGCTCGTTGTGCTTTTCCAGGTTCGCGACCGAATGGGAGAGGAGTTCGTCCCCCATTCGAATTCACTATCGCCGTTGCCTATCCGTTCCAGCGCACCCATGCAAGGTCGCCGCTCAACACGTAAATGGCGAGCGCCGCTGCCATAAACAGCGCGCCTTCCCAGAATCTCCAATCACGGTGAATCCGCCTCCAGTACGGTCCTGGATCAGGCTCACCGCTGTCGCGGCTGTTTCCTTCGCGATTGTGTTTGCTACCGGCCATTGCTTCTCCGTTCTTGGATTGCTGCGCGAAACCGTGCAGCAGAAGGTGTGCACTATCCAGGCCGAACACTCAGCCGGCAGCCCATTTGAGGCGCACAAGATACCCCAACAATAGGGTTGTATGTAGGGCAATATCTGAGCAATAGCGATCAACTCATCGCTCAAATCCTGGCAAACAATATGAAGAATGCCAGCCAGGCGGTTGAGGTCACGCAAGCTCACCTAAGCCCGACCTTCGGGGACTGGAAGACGCAGGATGGTTCCAACAGCTCAGATGACATGGGCGCTGGAGCTTAGCATGAGGGGAATTGAGACAGATTGTGAGAAGGTGGGCTTATGGACAAGAATCGAATCAAGGGGACTATCGACGAATTGGCTGGAAGCGCCAAGCGCAAAGCCGGCGAAGTGACGGGCCTAGGCGAGTTGCAGATTGAAGGCATGGTCCAGCAGGTGAAGGGTAAGATCGAGAACGCCTGGGGCCAGGCGGAAGAAGCGATCCAGGATGCCAATGCAGAAGCTGCCGTGAACCACCAATCGCGCATTGAAGTCGAATTGGAGTGTGCTGCCGTGCCAATCCAACCCGACGAGAGACTGTAGAAGTCGATCTTGTTAGGACGGCCCGACCCATCTTCCTGCAGCGACCAGCGGGGGATGGGTCGGACAGGAAGAGTTACTCGCCCGGTCGTGTTGCGACCACGGGCGCCAACCAGGGAATCAGCGAGCGAGGTGCTCTATACGACGATGCTGGTCGAAGCTGCGCGTTGCCTTGATGGGCAGCATCTCTTTTTTTGGAAGGGCGAAGATTGGCCACTGAGCAGTTAGACACAGCTAGATGCGCAAGTTTATAGGAACCTCAGCAATAGCGCATAGCGCGCCGCCTTTCAATCCTAGCAGCCCGGATATCAGCTGCACAAATGGGCAACCGAAGAACGGCTTGGCAAGAGGAGTCTCATGCGTACGATCCGGTTCTTGTTGGCGTTTCTCATCCTGGCCGTTCCGGCCGTCTCTTTCTCGCAGATCGGCATATCGGTATCGATCGGCCCGCCGGCATTGCCTCTGTACGACCAATCCATCTGCCCTGGAGACGGCTATCTTTGGACTCCAGGTTATTGGGCCTACGATGACAGTGTCTCCGACTACTACTGGATCGAGGGAGCCTGGGTGATGGCGCCGGAGGAAGGTCTGCTCTGGACACCGGGCTATTGGGGTTGGCGCGATGGCGGATTCTTTTTCAACGAAGGTTACTGGGGCGCGGAAGTCGGATTCTACGGCGGCGTCAATTACGGCTTCGGGTACGGCGGTGAAGGTTACGGCGGCGGCCGCTGGGATGGTGGCCATTTCTTCTAACCAAGATAGCAGGCGACGGATGCTGCCGGTCGCGAGCGCGATGCTGGAGTCGGCAGCGCCGTAATACAGAGAGATCGTGTCTCCATCGGCGCCGATGGTCTGGCCGCAGGGGATTACAACGTCATTGCCCATGAAGCATGTGTTTTGAGCTCGACTGGAGAATTGGCGGCATGGGCGTCGGCATCGTGGAACTTTTCGACAGGAAGTGACTCTCCGGTCAGCGTCCCTTGGCTCACAAACAGATCCCGATTCTGCTGAAGCAGACTGTCGAGCTCTTGGCGGAAATCCGGCGCGCCTAATGCGGCCTCGATCTTCTCGCGAGAGACGGTGCGCAGGATGACCCACGGGTTCTGAGTGCTTGCCCAGAGGTCCCCGTCCAACGCTTTCCATAATTCGTCCGCAGCATGGTTCCAGGACCAATGAAGGTTCAGCGCCAACTCTACAAGCGCATCGACTCCATCAACCTTGAACCAATCGGATGGTGCCTTCGGATCGTTCAATATGTTTCCCTGCTTTCCGATTCCTGCAAGCGGAGGCCGCCATCGCCTTCCTTAGGTCGACAACGTTGACAACACGTACCCGGATGCCCGGGACATGTTCCTGCAGCAGCCAAGAGGCCGCGCAGATCTCAATCGTGGGCACATCGCCGGCACAGGCCACAGTAGCCTCAATTCAGGACTCCAACTCTGGTGAGTTAGCCGTCGATCGGAGAAAGGATGGCAGCCGGGGACACTTGGCGGGACACCGGTGCTCCTATGGTCGGTCGGATTGGCGGCATCAGAATCCAGGGGCGAACTCTTGCTCGGGCCTCGCCTTCGCTGGATATCGATGCCCCGCGACCTCTCCTACTTGGAAACGATCTGGTGAGCCCGGTCGTAATCCTGCTCCGTACGCGATGCCTTCTCCGCAGCCTTTTCGGCAACACGGTCTATCTGATTCCGTGCTGCTTCATCCAAGACGGTCTCGTCTTCGCGCTTTATCACTTCGAGATTGTCAATTTGTTCCGGCATGGTTGTCTCTCCTTTCAACACCATGAACTCTGTCTTCAGCAAGTTCTGGTCCGTATTGCTCCCCTTCGGCTTCTCAGGGTCATTCTCTGCCTGTGTCTGGTGAAGTGATTCCTTTTGCACAGCATTTCGGTGGCCAGCAAGAACAATCTGGTATCGAAGGATTGCGCAGCTCCGAGGGCAGTTGCGCCCATTCCCTACGATCCGAGGCCCAGAGAGCAATACAGGGGTGGATCTCGATGCTGACCAACCGCCCCTCTTTCCAAACAGGTGGCCTATGAACGCCCTGCTGATTTACCCGGAATTCCCTGACACGTTTTGGAGCTTCAAGCATGCGCTCAAGTTCCTGGGCAAGCGGGCCGCGCAGCCTCCCCTCGGCCTGATGACAATTGCCGCGCTGTTGCCGGCAACCTGGAACAAGCGGCTAGTCGACACGAATGTAGAGCGTTTGCGCGACTCCGCCCTCGTCTGGGCTGATGTGGTTCTTGTCAGCGGAATGCATATCCAGCGTAGTTCGCTGGCAACGATCGTTGAACGCTGTCGCGCGCGCGGACTGCGAACCGTCGTAGGCGGACCAATTGCGAGCAGCCTCTCAGCCGAAGATCTCAAAGCGGATCATGTGGTCATCGGTGAGGCAGAAAGCATCATTGCGGGTCTTGCGCGCGATCTGGAGAAAGGAACAGCCAAGCCGATTTATCAAGCAGCGGAAAGACCGGAAATGAGTTCCAGTCCGCTTCCAGATTTGAGCCTGATCAAGATGAATCGCTATTCCACCATGGCCGTGCAATACTCGAGGGGCTGTCCGTTCAACTGCGAGTTCTGCGACATTATCGAGATTTATGGAAGGCGCCCACGTACCAAGGCTGTAGCGCAGGTCCTGGCAGAATTGGATCAGCTACGCGCGGCGGGCTGGCGGGAAACTGTGTTCATTGTCGACGACAACTTCATTGGTAACAAGGCGCGCGCCAGAGAACTTTGCATAGCCTTGGCCGCGTGGCGCCGCGAATACAAAGCCAGCTTCGACTTCAATACCGAAGCGTCACTCAACCTCGCCGACGACCCTGAACTGATGCATTTGATGAGAGAAGCCGGCTTTGTCTCCGTCTTTCTTGGTATTGAGACCCCCGACGAAGCCGGCTTGATCGCCGCCAACAAGTTGCAGAACACGCGGCGCAGCCTGCTTGACAGCGTGGCCACGATCCAGAGCTATGGCATGCAGGTGATGGGAGGATTCATCCT
>CAZLMY010000103.1:0-20531 GCA_964560845.1 uncultured Occallatibacter sp.
GGAACCAATGGCGCGCGCTCTGGATTTTTCAAGGTGGTCTTGATTTAGTCAATGTCTTGAAAGGGCACGGCTTTAGCCGTGCCGCAAGCGGTTGAAAATGAACAGGGCTTTAGCCGCTGAGGGAAGGTCTGCTTTGGTCCAACGATCTGAGCAGAGCCTCCTGAAGTGAATTGCGCCGGGTCTTGAAGGATGATCAATTTGAGAGGAAATATGGCTCGCTGGCAGAAAATCGCATTTGCAACTTTGATCGCAGGCCTCTGTTCATTTCCGTCCTCAGCACAATGCGGCTTCGCAATCGAACCCGCCGCAGATGTTCGTTGGTATCGGGAACAAGGATGGCCGCTGCCGGGTCTGAGTGATGCGCAGAGAGTTGAACCCTTGCACGTGACCATCAACGGCCAGCCAAAGGTCTGGCCGGACGGAATCACGGTCTCAATCGTCACGCATCCCGACGGATATCGCGTTCAGTTCCCCGAAGCAATCTTCGAAGCCAACGGTTCTCAAAAGAAGATGCTCGCACGGAGCTTTGGCCTCGGGCAGATGGTGCGTTGGGAGATGCACAACACTCCGTATGCCTACTCATATGAACTCTGGCCCCGCGGCATACTGTGTGACACAACGATCGACATCATCGACGATCGGGGCGACGGGAAGTTCAGACTGATCAAGTCTCCGGGCCATCTCGTCATGGGCCGCGAAATGGCTCCGCCGCCGGTCCCGGAGTGGCTGAACAAGCCAAAATCATAGCGATGGGCGACTCGTATCTGAATCGATAACCATAAAATCAGGTGTCGCTTCTGAGGGTTGGGAGTCATCCTCCCAACCCTCTCGAATCCCACAAATCTGCCCCTTCTCTGCGCCTTCCCGGCCCTCGCGCCCACTCCGCCGCTCAATCGTGGGAGAATGAAGGGGTAAACATCATGACTAACAACAGCGTTCCAGAATCCGCCCCCGAGTCGAATATGCCTCCCGTTGAGCCCGTGATCGAAGAGCCCACAGAGTCCTTCGCCGATCTTCTCACTGCGTTCGAGAAGAGCCACAGCCACAAGGCCGAACCCGGCGCGCGGCAGTTGCAGGGAGTGGTGGTTTCGCTCTCGGCCGACCAGGTCTTCCTGGACATCGGCTACAAGACCGAGGGGGTTCTGCCTCGTACAGCGTTCGACAACAACGCCGAAGCGGTCAAGCCCGGCGATGTGTTCCCGGTCTCCGTCACCGGCCGCAACGAGGAGCATTACTACGAGCTCTCCCGCTTCAAGGTGGCGCAGGTTCGCGACTGGACCGCTCTGCAGGCTGCCTTCGACGAGAAGCTGGCCGTGGTTGGCACCGTCACCGAAGTGATCAAGGGCGGTCTCCGCGTGGATGTGGGCGTGCGCGCCTTCATGCCCGCCAGCCGCAGCGGCACCAAGGACGCGGCCGAGCTCGAAAAGCTGGTCGGCACCGAGATTACCTGCCGCATCACCAAGCTCGATATCACCGACGAAGATGTGGTGGTGGATCGCCGCGTGGTGCTTGAAGAGCAAGCGCGCGTGCTGACTCAGGCCCGCCACGCCTCGCTGCAAGAGGGCGACGTGGTGACCGGCACCGTTCGCAGCCTGGTGCCCTACGGCGCATTCATCGACCTCGGCGGCATCGACGGCCTGCTGCACATCAGCGATATCTCCCATGCCCGTGTCGCCAAGTCGGAAGATGTATTGACCGTGGGCCAGGAGATCCAGGTCAAGATTCTCAAAATCGACCCGGAGACCAAGAAGCTGTCGCTCGGACTCAAGCAGCTACAGGCCGAGCCCTGGGCCACCGCGCCCAGCCGTCTGGTTGCCGGGCAGCGCGTCACCGGCACCGTCACCCGCCTCACTGACTTTGGCGCGTTTGTCGAATTTGAGCCCGGCGTCGAAGGCCTGATCCACATCTCCGAGATGGCCTGGAACAAGAAAGTCCGGCACCCCAGCGACATTCTGAAGGCTGGTGACAGCGTCGAGGTGGTCATTCTGGCCATCAAGCCCGAGGAACGCCGCATCTCCCTCGGCCTCAAGCAGACCCTGGCCGACCCCTGGCTTGAAGTGCCGCGGAACTTCCCGGTAGGCTCGCAGATTGAGGGCCCGGTCACCAAGCTGATGGCCTTCGGCGCCTTTGTGCAGTTGGCTGAGGGCATCGAGGGC
This sequence comes from uncultured Occallatibacter sp., assembly GCA_964560845.1. Lineage (GTDB taxonomy): Bacteria > Acidobacteriota > Terriglobia > Terriglobales > Acidobacteriaceae > Telmatobacter. The sequence continues at coordinate 2,157 of CAZLMY010000103.1, forward strand.
CTGGTGCACGTCAGCGAGATTTCGGCCGACAAGCGCCTCAACCACCCTTCCGACGAGTTGCGCGCCGGGCAGGTGGTGAAGGCGCAGGTGCTGGCCATCGACGTGGAGAAGCGCCAGATCAAGTTGTCCATGAAGCAGCTCATCCCGACCGACATCGACGAGTACATCGCCGAACACAAGGCCGGCGACCTGGTTTCAGGCCGCGTGGTGGATCAGTCGGCCGCCTCGACCATCGTCGAGTTGGGCGAAGGCATCCGCGCCCAGTGCCGGAGTGCTTTGCCGGCTTCTGTTGCTCCCGCGGAAACCAAGAGCAGCGGCAAAGCCGATCTGTCGTCGCTCTCGTCGATGCTCAAGGCGCGGTGGCAAGGGAATGCTCCCGCTGCCGACGCCAAAGCCGAGCCACTGAGCCAGGGCCAGATCCGCTCCTTCAAAATTGTGAAGCTGGACGCGGAAACCAAGAAGATCGAGGTCGAACTGGCCTGATCGGGCACCGGCCTCTGCTCGACTTTTAGGTACAAGCCTCATCGAAGACAGTCTTCTTCGGTGAGGCTTGTATCCGCGGCTGTTCCTACCCAGTTTTACAAATTGTCCTCACCACAAGTCTGTCATCCTGAGCAAGGCGCTTTTCAGCCGAGTCGAAGGATCTGCGGTTGCTTTTCGGGCGCATTTTCCGAATATCCCCCAATTCCGCAGCCTGGTTGGCCTCTGCGGTCTTCGCCCATATGCGGCCAAGGCGGCCGTCTTGCTCAAGAATGCCCTGCGCCAAATCCTCCTGGCGCTAATGCGTGGGGTGGGTAAATGCTGGTCAACAAGTAATTGCCAGGTGGCCGGTCAACCACCAGCTACAGCCAGATCGCTTGCAAGTCACCTTCAGCGCCTATTCAAGCAGGGACACCAAATCCACAAGTAGCTTGTGCTCTCGTGATGCCTTCGTCACGCCGGCGGTGAGCAACTTAATCTGGGGTCGGAACCCGGCAACAGCATTACGGAGCACGGTGTTCAAGGACACTTCCATCCCAGTCGAGTTGTAGATCGTTCTGAAACCGGCATCAGGTTCAAACGAACCCAGCAGATCGACGAGCACGTCAAGTGCTGCTTCCCGAACGAAATCCTTCTCATGCTCAAGCATCTCCATGAGGAAGGGGACCGCATGGAGCGCAACGGGATAGTATGTGCCGGCATGATCATTGCCAAGAGCGGAAAGAACTCGATGGCAGGCGCTTTGTGCTTCCGACTCGCTTTTAACGTGAATCATCCCGCGCAAGGCTGCAGGGACTTCGTCTGGGGAATTGAATTTGGGTTGTGGAAGTTCTGACCACTTCACCAAGCTGATCGTTTCAAGCATTCTGCCTCACAGAACTCTATTTTGAGTCGCTTTGTGGGGACCTTGGTATGGGAGGGCTGCGATTGGGTTCCTCCCATCTGTGACCCGTCACGCGTCGTGTTTCGCCCTTCGACCCTGGCAGCACGGGCGCGATCACGTGGGGGACCAACTGAATTTTCTCACGCTTGATGTGCACAGATGAGGTGCATTTAGAAGGTCGTCCCGGAGTTCCAGTCGGTTGGTCGGCAATCCGGGAGTAACACCACTTTGAAGCCCTCAAAGGCAAACGCAGATCCTTCGACTCACCACCCCCAGACTGAAAAACGTCTGGGGCCCCGTTCGCTCAGGATGACAGGCCATTGGAGGAAACTGGGGTCGATGAATTCCGATGCTAAGGATTCCGGCGCTACCTTTCGAGACGGGACACTCGCGGTCAAGCACAGCTTTCCTCAGAACTTGCGAGACCACTCCCGCGGCCAGCGTTCCACAATCACCTTCTTGTCGGTGAAAAACTCCACCGCATCGCGGCCCTGGGCGTGCATCACGCCGAAGAAACTTCCTTTCCAGCCGGAGAACGGGAAATAGGCCATGGGGGCAGGCACGCCGATGTTGATGCCGACATTGCCCGTCGAGACGGCGGTGCGGAACTTGCGCGCCGCCGCGCCGGATGCGGTGAAGATGGAGCTGGCGTTGCCGTAGGCCGAGCGTTCGATAAGCTCAATGGCCTCGTCCACCGTGTCGGCGTGTACCACCGACAACACCGGCCCAAAGATCTCCGTCTCCATCAGCGAACTGCTGGCCGGTAGCCCCTCCAGCACGGTCGGCCCCACAAACGAACCTGTGCCGTTCGTGAACCCACGCCCGTCCACTATGGCTCGCGCCCCTTCGCTTGCGCCCTGGCCGATGAGGGCGTTGACCCGTTCGCGGCTGCTCGCCGTAATGACCGGGCCCATCTGCGTGGCGCCATCCAATCCATTTCCCACTTTGAGCGTGGCCGCAGCGGCGGCAATCGAATCGCGAAACCAGCCCTGCGCCTCGCCGACCGTCACCGTCACGCTGACCGCCAGGCACCGCTGCCCGGCGCAGCCAAAGGCCGAGTCGGCAATGATTCTGGTGGTGGTCTCCTGGTCCGCGTCAGGCAGCACCACCACGTGGTTCTTGGCCCCGCCCTGGCACTGCACGCGCTTGCCGTTCCCGGAGCCGCGTGCATACACGTATCGCGCGACTGGAGTCGAACCCACAAAGCTGACTGCCCGCACTAGCGGGTGGTCCAGAATGGCGTCCACGGCTGCCTTGCCGCCGTTGACCAGGTTCACCACGCCTTTGGGCATGCCGGTCTGCTCAAACAGCTCCATCAACCGCGCCGCCGCAAAGGGCACGCGGTCGCTGGGCTTCAGCACCACGGTGTTCCCCGTGGCGACGGTGTAAGGCAGAAACCACAGTGGAATCATGACCGGAAAGTTGAACGGCGTAATGGCGGCAACCACCCCCAAAGGCTGGCGCACCATGATCTCGTCGATGCCCGGCGCCACGTCTTCCATGGAATAGCCCTGCATCAGCACCGGAATGCCGCAGGCCACCTCGACATTCTCGATGCCCCGGCGCAGTTCCGCCTTAGATTCGGACAGAGTCTTGCCGTTCTCGATGACGATGAGGCGGGCGAGTTCGTCCAGGTGGTCTTCGAGCAGGCTCTTGAGCTTGAAGAGGAATTGCACGCGGTCGGCGGCCGGGGTGGCGCGCCAGGCGGGGAAGGCAGCCTGCGCGGCTTCGACAGCGGCGTTGACCTCGGTAACCGAGCCGGGGGGAGCTTGACCGAGCGGCTCGCCGGTAGCGGGGTTGAGCAGTTCCAGGCCGTCAAGGCTGGAGGGCCGAAGCCAGGCGCCTCCGATGAGGTTGCGAATCTCGGGGTGGGTGAGTGGGCTCATGGGAATTTCAATGTATCGCAAAGGAGAGTCGACAGGCAGCAGAAAACTGCGGAAACGGCCCCCGTCGTCTCTGATATCGTTGTCAGTTGCAGTCTGGTCAGCCCCAAAGCTGCTTGGCCCGGGTCTGGATATTCAGACCTGGAAAATGTCAAAACCCAATTGGCCTCAGTCAACAGATCCCAGACAATTGTCTTTCAAGGAGCAATCCATGCATCTGAACTCTCGATCTGCCCTCATCCTTGTTCTCGCTGCTTCCGCCACGATGGCCTTCGCGCAGACGCCGGCCTTGAAACCGACCACCGCGGCCGACGCGCCCAATCGCGACACCAGCTACATCGACGCCCAGGGAACTGCACACGTGACACGCGTGGTTCCCGTGCCGCAGACGGTGAGCCCCGAGGCGCAACGGGTGTTAGCGCGCGTGGAGCCGGACCAGGGCCCGCCGCAGTCGCTGGCCGAGCGGCGCCGCGGAACCGACGCCTATACCGCAGGCGCCCGCATTGCCTGGAGCAAGATCTGTCCGAATCAGCTCGTCGACGAGAAGATCGCCGGGGTTCCGGTGCACATTGTCACGCCGGATGGGATGCCCGCGGCCAACCTCGACAAGGTTCTGTTGAATCTCCACGGCGGCGGCTTCAACTCCGATTCCGGCTCCTATACGGAGTCGATTCCCATCGCCGGCTACGCCAAAATAAAGGTGGTTGCGGTGCTCTACCGCCTGGCTCCCGAAAGCCCGTTTCCGGCCGCCGTGGACGACTCGGTGGCCGTCTACAAAGAGCTGCTGAAGACCTACAAGCCCAACCATATCGCGATCTACGGTACCTCGGCCGGGGCCATCCTGACCGCCGAAGTAGCCGTCAGGATCAAGCAACTCGGCTTGCCGATGCCGGCCGCGTTGGGCATCTTCAGCGGTATGGGCGATTTTGCGCGGACGGGGGATTCCATTGCTCTCTATGCGCTACGCGGGCTCTCCGGACATCTCGACCCTCCGGCATCCGGCACACATGACGCGGAATATGCAGCCAGCACCGACCCCAAAGATCCGGTGCTGTCGCCGATCTACGCCGACCTGCATGGACTGCCACCGACGCTCTTTGTGACCAGCGGCCGCGACCTGCTGCTGAGCGGCACGGTGAATCTGCACCGCGCCTACCGGAATGCCGGCGTCGACGCGCAGTTGGTGGTCTTCGATGCCCTGACTCATGCGTTCTGGTACGACCCGAAACTGCCCGAGGCGCAAGAGGCCAACCACACGATGGCGGACTTCTTCGTGAAGGAACTGGCGAAATAGCGAGGGGTGGAATAGAACTTCGCGGGTTCTGCCTCAGGTAACGCTGCCATACACGGCGCTACAAATTCCTCGACGGGCTGTTGAGGAATTCGGCTACACCCGGTGTCCCTGTCTACTTGCCGCTCGCCGATGTTCCGCCAGTTAGCTACTGGCGGCCCAATGAGTTAAGGCCATTTCAGACCACCCCGCGGCCCACTGGGTAGACTGAAATGGCCTCAGCGTGCCAATGTGGTGGTCGTCGTCGACTTGCGAAGGAATTAAACGCTACACATGCCGCCGGAACAAGTCGTCCTTGTCGCGGCAGGGGCAATCGCAGCAGCCCACGCAGCACACCAGAAGCACAGCTACCCCGACCGTGAGGACCACGGCTAGAATACCCCCGTTTGTCGTAAACCAATGAATCAGACTCTGCATATTTAGAGATGCCATACCTTCACTCCAAACTCGCACCGTACCACCAAACACACGGTGATTTTCAAGAGCCTCGGAGCACCGGATTCCCAGTGCCATAACTATATCATCGGCAGAATTGACCAGTCACCTGAGTACTTTTGTGCTTGCCAACCGGAGAATAAATAGCGAAAATCATCTGGTCATGGTTGCCCCTTCCAATTCGGCACCTGCTCCGGGGGAGACCGGCGACCCTGGTGCGGGCGACTCGCGGACAGGACCTGCCAAACCCCGACATCCAGTTAGATGTCCAAATGCACAAGGTGGATTACATCCACCGGCGTCCGGTCCGGAATTGAATTGGCTCTTCGTCGATCTGAATTCCTATTTTGCCTCGGTAGAGCAGCAGGTGCGTCCCGAACTGCGCGGCTGCCCGATTGGCATTGTGCCCATGATGGCCGACACAACCTGTTGCATCGCTGCAAGTTATGAGGCGAAAGCCTATGGCGTAAAGACCGGCACTATTGTGGCCGATGCCAAGCGCATGTGCCCCGGCCTGGTGCTGGTGGAGGCGCGCCACGAAGTCTACGTCGACTTCCACCGGCGAATTGTGGAGGCCGTGGAAAGCTGTCTCCCGGTAACGGCGGTGCTTTCCATCGACGAGATGGGCTGCCGCCTGCTGGGGCGGGAGCGCCCCCTGCTGGCTGCCATGGAATTGGGTCGCCAGGTGAAGCGGTGCATTCTGGAGCGGGTTGGTCCCATGATGCGCAGTTCGGTGGGTCTGGCAACCAACCGCTACTTGGCGAAGGTAGCCAGCGACATGGAAAAGCCCGACGGCCTGGTGGCGCTTACTCTCGACATCCTGCCCGAGGCTCTGCGTCAGCTCACCCTGCGCGACCTGCCCGGCATCGGCGCACGCACCGAGAAGCGGCTGAACGACAAGGGAATCCACACCATGGACCAGTTGATGGCCCTTGGATGCGAGCAGGCGGGCGAGTTGTGGGGTTCGGTGTGGGGCGAGCGGCTGTGGCATTGGCTGCACGGAGAAGACTTCGACATGGCCGAAACCGACCACCTGAAGTCGCTGAGCCACCAGCACGTGCTGGGCCCGGAGATGCGTACGCCGGAGAAAGCCTGGGCCGTGGCCCACAAGCTGCTCCACAAGGCCGCCATGCGCCTGCGCGCCGGGGGGCTGTGGACCAGCAGTATCGGGCTGGCTATAGGCTTCGCGGTGCCGCGCGGCAATGCCACGCCGGTGAGCCGGTTTGGGGTGCCCACCAAGGGCTGGAAGAGCGAGATCCGCCTCAGCGAGTGCCAGGACAATCAGACCCTGATTGCCGCGCTGAGCCGCCTGTGGGCCAGCCGTCCCAGCGGGCAGGAGTACGACCACCCCTACTTCATCGGGGTCCACCTGAACGGCCTGGTGCCCGACTGCCTGCACTCGCTCAATCTCTTCGACTCGACGGAAGAAGCGCAGGGCAACGCCCGCCTGCTGGCTGCCATGGACGCCATCAACAACAAGTACGGGCTCAGCACCCTGGCCCCTGCCACCATGCTCACGGCCTTCAAGGCCGCCCCCACACGCATCGCTTTCCACAGCATCCCCGACCTGTTCTGAACAGCAGAAGCGGACCGCTGGATGTCGCCGAATCTTCCCGGGCGAATCCAAAAAGAAACCCCACCCCCGAGCCGATGCGGCTCAGGGATGGGGCGGAAAGGTCAACGAAGAGGAGCCACTGCGCCTGCGGCGGCAGATTGCTTTCAAGATCCGCATGCGTTTAAGTCACTTTTGGTTAGTCTTCCTTGCACGTCAAACAGCACCACCAAGGAACGGGGGACCTGTCGGAGTCCTCAACGGCAAGGCCTGCCGGAATGTTGATTTGCGTATCTCCTTGCACTGAACCGGACTGCCGTCCATGCGAATCCATGCAGGAGCAACTACCAATCTCTTCCTCGACGAAAGGCTCATGCAAGGTAACATACAGTTGCATTCTTGTAAGTAGCTGATAGAAGGCTTCTTGGGTCGTTGGCACAGATGCTGTAACAGTGCCCTTCGTCCTTGGGTTTTTCCGTCCGCACGTTCGAATCAGCGAGCCCGCAGCATCCGGCCGTGCCGGGGAATTGGCCGGGCACGAAACGCCGGACCGCTACCAGGTCTGCACGGCGAGGATTCGCGGCGGACCGGGTTTTCCGTCGATCGTTTCCGTTTCAACGACCGCTTCGAGGTTCTGATAGCGCCGCGGCAACTCGCCTTTAACTTCGTCTTCCTCTAGAAACCTTTTGTCGGCAATCAGGTTGCCGGCCGCCAGAGTTCCGTTTTCGCCGATACCCGCCGCCACCACAACCATCTGGTCGGTGGTGGGATCGTGGAAGCGCGCGACGATACCATAATCGTGACCGACGCGGGTAAATGGTGTCATCGTATCGAGGACCCATCGCCGATGCGGGTCGAGGCGATCGTCGATCTCATAGATACTCGGGCCTGTGCGCACAAAGTGAAAGCGCAGAGGGTCGGTGAGCCGCATGGTCCAGGGATTATCGAATGCCGAAATCAAAATCACCGAGCCCTTTTGCAGGTCGGAAAAGGAAACGTCGGCGTGGGCCTGAAGGCTGTACTGCTTGGAATGATTGAAGAGCACCTGCTGGATTTTGGCCACCACCACGGCGTCTGCCATGGCGACAGGATTCGAAGAGAGAGGGTGACCTCCCGCGCTGGATGCACGATCGCTGTCGAGCCGCTCGTTGGAAACAAACGCCTCCGGCGACCCGATGCAGATCAGCACCGCGTTGGGGCTGCTGAGAACCGGCCTCCAGAACTCTTCGGAGGCGGTGTTGGTTCGTACCCAGAAATAGCTGGCCGCCGAAGCCAAAAGGACAAGCACCAGCGATGCGGCCGCCGCCAGCCCCACCAGTATCCTGCGCTGCCTGAGGCGGGCGCCGGTTTGGGGGGAGGCGATGTCCGCCGGCAGATCGATCGTCGGCTTGTTTGCCTGCGGTTCGATGGTCAGAGTTTTCCCGGTTGTTTCCAGGGCGAGGGCATGGCCGCGGTCGCCCTCCGCAGCGGAGAGGGCAACATATTTGAATTCCGGGACATAAGAGCCCGGCCGCAGCTCGATGCGCAGCTCTGCCTGGTGTTCCGGCTCATAGTAATACTGGGCCAGCCGCTTGCGGACTTCACCGGCGATGAAGCGCACGACGGGGTCGGCATTCAGGTCGTAATCCGGAGAGCGTTTAAAAGCCTCGACCCCGATGGTCCGCTCCTTCAGCTCATCCTGTTTCCCCTCAAGCGCCTTCAGAACTACGAATTCCAGGAAGGCGGGGTAGCGGCGGCTGTGGACAAACAACTCACTGGCCTGAATGCGCTTTAACTGCGCTTGAATCAGTTCCGCAGAGAGATTTTGTCCGGGTTGGGAGTCAATGGGCATCTGGATTCGAGTTCCTTGCGAGCGTCAAGACCGTTTTTGTGCGCCGCCGGGGTCCTGTGAAGGCTACCACGCCGGTACTTCCAAGACGAAGCCTGAGGCCTATATAACACATGATAATGAAATTGGGGCGCGGTGATCACGGCAAGGATCCAGACGAGCAAGACTGGCCCCCGCCAATCGCACGCCCGGGACCGAAATGCGTGTATACGGCGCTTGGCTGGCTGACTAAACTCGTATTTGAATGTCCAGCCAACCTCCAGCGCCGGATTCGAGTTATCGAGGCCGGCTTGCGCCCTCGCCCACCGGCTACCTCCATATTGGCCATGCGCGCACCTTCTGGACCGCCTATCAACGGGCCCGGGATGCCGCCGGCACCCTGGTGATGCGGATGGAAGACCTGGATCCGGACCGCAGCCGGGCCACGTTTGCCGAAGCCGCCTGCGAAGACCTGCGCTGGCTTGGAATTCGCTGGCAGGAGGGCCCGGACAAGGGCGGCCCTTGTGCTCCCTATGTTCAAAGTCGGCGCATGCCTGTTTATCTCGCCGCCTGGCGGGAACTGCTGCGCGGTGGTTATCTCTACCCTTGCCGATGCTCGCGCCGAGATCTTTTGACGGCCCTGTCAGCGCCGCATGAGAGTGCTTCCGCCATAACCCGCCGTCCCCGAGCCGCTGCCAAGCAGGAAGTGCTGGACGATGAACCCGTTTATCCGGGAACCTGTCGCCGGCTGCTCGGCGCCGCCTGTCTGCCGGGCCCAACTGCCAACGAGGTTGAGATGCCGGGCAACATCAATTGGCGATTCCGCGTGCCGGACGGGCAGGCTGTGGAGTTTGAGGATGGCAACCTGGGGCGGCAGCGCTTCGTAGCCGGCCAGGACTTTGGCGACTTTCTGGTGTGGCGTCGCGACGGCGCCCCAAGCTATCAATTAGCCTGCGTGGCCGACGATGCGGCGATGGGGATCGGCGAGGTGGTGCGCGGCGCGGATTTGCTCAAATCCACGGCCCGCCAGATCTTGCTGAACCACGCACTGGGTGTGGACAATCCCGCCTGGTTTCACTGCCGCCTGGTGGTGGACCACAACGGCAACCGGCTGGCCAAGCGCCACGACTCCTTGAGCTTGCGGGCTTTGCGCCAGCGCGGATTGACCCCCATGAATATCCTCTCGGCGGAATTGCCGGTCGAGGCCTTTAGATAGTGGCAGGTCGGCTTGTTCCGGGATTGCCCTCAGTCTCAGGCCAGGTGTTCCGCGAGGCTTCTGTGCTCCATCCATGCGCTTTTCTGGCGCGCGGGCGGGACCTCCGGCCCCAACGAAACTAATTGGCCGTCCAGCGCCCAGGCACTCTTCGCCGCCTGAACCCTCTCAGGGATTCAGAGCGGCAACCAAATGAAATCAATGGATTAGACTGGATTCGCCTTCTTTGCGCGTGGGGATGCGGCGGCGAAAGATCGACCCGGAAGAGTGGGTCGTCGGCCCGCAAGCCGCTTGAACGACCTGCGGGCCGTGCTGACGCAAAGGAGGAGAGGGCGCATGGGAGTGAAAGCGCCCTGGATACGGGTGGCCATCACAATCGCAGTCGATTGGCGATTCGTGCTGGTGCTCGTACTCCTCGTCCTGGCGCTACTGACGAAGTAGCCAAACTCCCGGGAAGGACCCCCCTTCCCGGGAATGACCGGATTATAGCAAAGTCCGACCTGCGGATCACGGCACAAATCGGACCTAAGGTCCCCGTTTTTACCGGTGCTTGATGAATGTCCCGCTCTGCAACTCGCTCATGGCCTGGCGCAACTCGGCCTGGGTGTTCATCACGATGGGGCCATGCCACGCCACCGGCTCCTCCAGCGGCTTGCCTGAAACCAGCAGGAAGCGAATGCCCTCCGGGCCGGCCTGGACCACGATCTCGTCGCCCCGGTCGAAGAGCACCAGCGAGTGATTCCGGGCATCGTAAACAGCTTTGGCGTTCGGGTCCGTAGCCGACTCGGTCAGCACCGCCCGAGGATCGGAGGCGTCGCGGAAGGCGCCCGAGCCCGCAAAGACATAAGCGAAGGCGTTGCGCGTGGTTTCCACGGCAATGCGCTTCTGTTTGCCGGGCGGCACGGAGATGTCCACGTAGCGCGGGTCGGCTGCCACACCTTCCACCGGCCCCCGCTGGCCCCAGAACTCGCCGCAGATGATGCGGGCATGCGTGCCGTCGTCTTCGGTGACCTCGGGGATGGCGCTCGAAGGGATGTCCTGATAGCGCGGGTCGGTCATCTTCAAAGCCGCAGGCAGGTTGGCCCACAGTTGGAAGCCGTGCATGCGGCCCTTGGCGTCGCCCTTGGGCATCTCCTGGTGCAGAATGCCGCTGCCCGCCGTCATCCACTGGACATCTCCGGCGGTCATGCGGCCCTTGTTGCCCAGGCTGTCGCCGTGCGCCACTTCGCCCGCCAATACATAGGTGATGGTCTCGATGCCCCGGTGGGGATGCCAGGGGAATCCGGCCAGGTAGTTGGCGGGATTGTCGTTGCGGAAATCGTCGAGCAACAGGAACGGATCGAACTCCCTGGTCTTGCCGAACCCAAAGGCGCGCTGCAACCGCACCCCGGCGCCTTCCAGGGTGGGTGTTGTTTCAAGAATCTGCTTCACGGGACGAAGCGACATGGTTGACCTCCTCTGCACTTGCTTGGTATTGGATGTGCGAGGACGGTATTCGTTGCAACGGGTATTTTCGGGGCAATCGCGATAGCGCGGAATCCAATCCGAACCGGCCTGTGCATGTAGATAGGGTGGCTAGGTCTTGCCGGCCCGGGCCTGGTCAAGCTTTTCAAACAATTCCGCAATCCTGACCAGGATGGCGGAATCACGCACGGTCAGTTCTCCAGATCGGACCAGTTCCAGTCCGGAGGAAGTCCCCCGGTAGGCGACACGGGCGCTTGGATCGACCACCCAAACGTTCTCGACGCCGAAGTCGAGATATTCCGCAGCCTTGGCGGTTGCCCGGCGGATGGTGTCTTCCGGAGACAGGATCTCGATGGCGATGAGCGGCGGCCGGGTGAGAATCTTCTCCCACGGCCCACCCAATCGCAGAACACAAACATCCGGCACGAGGAACCTTTTGGGGTCAATCTGTACCCGTTGTTCCGTAAGGGCAAGAACGCTCCACTCAGCAGCTCTCACGGTAAACAAGGTGGCCAACAGGGTTTGCAGATATGCGTGCTCGATCTCTCCCAAGTTGCGCTCCACGATTACGCCGTCGTCGTACTCGCAATCCGGTTCGTAGCTGGTAGAGAGATACTCCTCCACGGAAACGAACCGGTCGCTGCTGGGCTGCGTCGCCATGGCAACAGTATCCTCTCCGCGGCGCCTTGCCGCAAGCGATTGAAACATCGGCAATAGAATGGTTGCGCCTTCTTTGCGCGAGTGGGAGCGGTAGTGGAAGATCGGCCCGGAGGAATGGGCCGTCGGTCCGCAGGCCGCCAAGAACGACCTGCGGGCCGTGCCAACGCAAAGGAGGTGAGGGCGGATGGGTGAGAAATCGCCCTGGATGCGAGTGGCAGTCACAATCGCCATTGATTGGCGGTTCGTGTTGGTGCTCGTACTCCTCGTCCTGGCGCTGCTGATGAGGTAGCCAAACCTCCCGGGAGGACCCACCCCTCCCGGGATTGAGCACAGTATAGCGCAATGCGGATTTGCGGGAGCAATGAAATTGGGCGGTCCGCTGGGCAGTTCCCCGCTTTGAAGCAGAGGAGGCGGAATCTGCTCGAAGGGTGTTTCCCATCGGAGAACAGGGCCAGTTGGGTTCGTGCTCTTCCATGTTTCAGAGCCGGGACATAGGGCGCCCGGCAGAAGATCAATCACGTTCTTGCGATACAAGCGCGCTCTCAGAATCCTGCGGGGCGTTTCCCCACAAATTGCTGAAGGCTCTTTCATCTAGTATTGGACCCGAGCGCATCCGTTCCTTTGCGTCGTTGGCAGAAAGGTCGATTTCGGTGAATTTTCCAATCAGCTTTCTCATGTGCGCGTAACAGCCAATGTCAATTACAAATGCGTGATACGTCCCCGTCTGGGACTTATGTGTCAATGCCGTTCCCACCGTGTGGATAATGCGATAATCGAGCAATCGATAGAGTAGATTGCGAATGTTGTCATTCTGCTGGAGTAGCGCCTCGGACACAAGCAGCACATTACTCTTTTTCTCAAAACAGAATTGTCGGAGAACATAAATGCCGCGAATGAGAATGCCTTGTTCTTTTCCTTCAGAATCCTGCTTCAATTCCTCGATTCTTCGTTCAAAATTCGCTCTACTTAACGTTCTGACCTCGTCTTTTCCGATCCGACCATCGCCAGCAGGCGGTTGAACGCTATCTAGCACTTCCAGGAACAGTGAGAGACAATCGCGCGGAACCCCGCCTCCAGCTATTACCAGCCTTTGAAAGCCCTCGCCTTTGAAGACATTTTCGACTTCCGAAGGCTTCAGGCCTGCTTTTCGGCCGAACTCGGCAAAGATTTGCCGATTTTGATTCATCGTCTTCTTGAAGTCCGAAAACGTGAAGTCTATGTTGATGGGTTGATAATCATGACGCTCCTGCGCGCCGAGCGGCTGCCCAAGCCTGTCTGCATAAAGCGTGCTGGCGTGCTTGAGCGTAGCCACTTTGAAATATAGAGGAAGGTCTTTGCAAAGCCGATGAATGTAGTCCATTACCAGCGGCTGATCTTCGCGCGATAGATGGTAGAAGTCATCAACCTGAAGGAATATCGATTTCACCTCTTTTGAGAGGTCAAAAAACTCTCGAATCTGCTGTTTAAGCCTCGGCAACCACATATCAAGGTCGCGAATCTTGCTCTGGTTTTGGGAGTATTTGCGCTCTGTCTCTGACCTAGAGAGTTGACTCAGATCCGAATTCATGTCAACTCCCGCCACCGAGTTTCCGATTTTGACACCTGCCTTCTGAGAGTCCTTGACTTGTCGTTCTTCTGCCTCGCGGACTTCGGTGTCTTGCTGGTCGGCTCTCTTGCGCAGACCCTTCAGTTCTTCCCGGATTGTGCTGATAAGTTCGCGAGAGCGCTTCTTCTTACCAAACCACCCGGTCAATTGGTGTTGAAGTTCGGCAAACAGAGCGTCGAGGATCTCAATTAGCACGTTGGGAAACGAGTGTTTCTTGAAGTCTTCACAATTCAGATAGACAGGCCTGATATCTGCAGGAAGACTCTTAGCTGAATCATGCAAAAGTAAGGTTTTGCCACAGCCTCTCCGGCCAAAAATCGCGTGATTCTGCCGTGCCGCTACGTCGCTCAGGCTATTTGACACGTCAATGTATGGGACGGGCTTGGCGCCTCCGCGCTGTACGCGCAGATTCTCGTTTATTGCGAGTCTCAGCCTTTTAAGTGCATTCGGATCCATGGCGGAAATTATAAGACATTAGGTCGAGTCTCGGCCTTCTCAGCCAACCCCTGAGTCATGTGGCCGCAACGCATTCCGAGTCCTTTCCCCCCGGGCGCTAATCTCTAGGTAGACCCTCCCGGTAATCGACTGCGCGCAAACCGTCAGGCAGCAGGTCGACGTCTTCAAGAGGAGCCATGCCTAGAAGTTGGCTAGGCGCTCAGTTGGCCCCTGAGGCGGGGCCAGCGCACTGATGAGGAAGGGACTGGCAACCAAACGACTGCCTGATCGCGCGGCCATCGAAATTCTTGCTATACTTTGCTCAATCCCGGAAGGGTTGGGTCCTCCCGGGGGTTTGGCTACCTTAACAGTAGCGCCAGGACGAGGAGCACGATTGTCAGCACCAGCCGCCATTCAATGGCGATTGTGATGGCAACACGTATCCAGGGCGATTTTCCTCCCATCCGCCCTCACCTCCTTTGCACTAGCACGGCCCGCAGGTCGTTTCAGCGGCCTGCGGACCGACGGCTCAATCTTCCGAGCCGATCCTCGTCACCGCTCCCACACGCGCAAAGAAAGCGAGACCATTCTATCTCACTCAGAATGAACGCTGAGCCGGGGTTTGCTTTGCGACGCCTGACGGTCCCCGGCCTTTTCGCGGGCTTATTCTGGATTACAGCCCCACCCGTGATCAACTTCGCCCAAACCGTGAAGCAGCAGGCCGACATCGTCAAGATAGTCGAGGGGTACATCCGCCTGCGCAAGGCGGGGGCCACCAACTATTCTGGCCTTTGCCCCTTCCATAAAGAGAAGTCGCCGTCGTTTTCTGTCCACGCCGTGCGCCAGTTCTACCACTGCTTCGGCTGCCATGAGTCGGGCGACGTGTTCAGCTTTGTGGCCAAGATCGAAAAGGTCGGGTTCCCCGAGGCAGTCAGGATCGTGGCCCAGAAGTGCGGCATCCCGCTGCCCAAGCGGGAGTTCTCTTCCCCTGAAGAAGCCGCCGAAGCGCGCCAGAGAGGCAAGCTCCTGGAGCTGCACGAGGCCGCAACCGCCTACTTCGAAGACCAGTTGCGCGGGCCGGAGGGCTCGGTAGCGCGTGAATACCTGGCCGGCCGGGGGCTGACTCCCGAGGGCATCAAGACGTTCCGCATTGGCTACTCGCCGGACAGCTTCAACGCCCTGCGCGACCGGCTCAGCGGCATGGCCGACAACGACACCCTGCGCGCCAGTGGGCTATTCAGCAGCAAGGAGCAGGGCGACGGCACGCCGGGGCACCTCTACGACCGGTTCCGCAAGCGGGTGATGTTCCCCATCGCCAACGAGAGCGGCCGGGTGATCGCCTTTACCGCCCGGACCCTGGAAACGGGCGAAAAGGCCGGACCCAAGTACGTGAACTCGCCTGAAACGCCCCTCTACTCCAAGGGTCAGGTACTGTTCAACATGGACAAAGCGCGCACCTCGATACGCCAGCACGAGTTTGCCCTCCTGGTGGAGGGCCAGATGGACTGCATCAGCGTCTACCTGCGCGGCATTCAGAACGTGATCGCCACCAGCGGCACGGCCTTCACCGAGCAGCAGGTGGCTCTGCTCCGTCGGCACACCACCCAGGTTGTGGTCAACTTCGACCCGGACGCGGCCGGCGCCAATGCCGCGGAGAAGTCGATCTCGCTGCTCACCGAAGAGGGCTTCACGATCAAGATCGTAACCCTCGATGGCGGGCTGGACCCCGACCGGTTCATCCGCGAGCGGGGCGTTGAGGCCTACATGCAGGCCCTGCGCGGAGCCCGGAGGCAGTCCGACTACCTGATTGAGCGTGCTCGGACCGCGTTTCCCGGGGCCAGCGCGGAGCAGAAGGTAAAGGCCATGAACTTTCTGCTGCCTCACATCCGCCGCATGCCGGAGAAACTGTCGCGCGACCAGTTTGCGCACGATGCGGCCCAGAAGCTGGGCATCGACTCCGCGGTTTTGCGCGAAGAATTGCACCAGGCCGCGCTGAAACGGCGCGATCATATCGAGGTGCGAGCAACTGCACTGACCGAAGTGGAGAGGGTGCTGCTGCGCGCTCTGGCCATTACCGATCCGGACTTCGAGCAATCGCGGCGACTGGCCGCTCAGGCGCTGGCTGAAAGGCCGGAGTGGTTTGAGCATCTGGGCACGTTTTCTGCCCTTCAGGCACTGGCCGGCCGTCAGGCGGGCGACCCCATGGACGCGGTGGAGGATCCGGCGCAGAGGGCCTTGCTGGCCGAGGCCCTGCTGGCCGAGACGAAGCCGCCTGAGGAACGCGAAGTCCTGAGTGCGGTGCAGGAAATTCAGGAGCGGGCCATCGTACACCGCCAACGGGAGCTGCGTGTGCTGATCTCCGAAGCAGAGCGGCGCGGGGACTTTGCCGAGGTGGTCTTGCTTACGCAGCAAAAGTTGGATCTGGACCGGGCGTTGCAGCAATTGCACCAACACCTGGACAACGTATAATGCCGCCAAGAGCTTTACCAGCACCAGCGGAGACCGTCATGATCATCGAAATCAAACCGGAGCAACAGAAAGTGCTCGACAGGGCGGCCCGGTCGGGAATGAGTCCCGAAGATGTCCTCGACCAGGCTTTTGCGGTGATCGATGAACAATATCGGGAAGACGACTGGATGCTGGCCGAAAAGCAATTCATTGCTGTCCAGATCGAGGAAGGCTTTGCTCAGTCTGAGCGCGGGGAACTTTTGGATGCCGACCTGGCCATCAAGGGACTTCGTGAAGGCCGGACAACACGGCGAATCGCCTGAGGAATGTCCGCCTCCTACCAGTTCACTCCAAGAGCGCTCGACAACTTGGGCGACATCTGGGACTACATTGCCGCAGACAACGCGGACGCGGCAGACCGTGTGGAATCGGCCATTCTGGCGGCGTGCGAGAGCTTGGCCCGGCACCCTCTTCTTGGCTCCAAACGAACTGAAATAACGCCCTTGCCTGTGCGCTTCTGGACCGTGACGCGATTTCCAAATTTCGTTGTGGTTTATCGGCCCGATACCAAGCCGATGCAAGTGATTGCGGTGCTGCATGGGATGAGAAATATCAGGGCTCTGCTTTCAGGCGGTTGATCCCGTTTCCGCGCGAACAATGTGCAGCAAAACCCGCCCAATTTGCATCTAAGGCAGCAGGAGCAGAAGCGGGTGGAAAGAAAACTGCCCGGCCCGGTCGTGAACAAGCCCGGAATCGCCGATGAGCTTTTGAGGGCCACGATTGGCGAAACCAGGATCGGCCGTGGTAGTCTATTAATCTCTGTGAGGATGCGCGCCCCTTTGCCCCATACATGAGCTGCGGCTCGCGGGCGACCCAGGCCAAAACCTGAAGCGCAAGCATCCTGTTCCGAGCAACTACCTGAGACCGCTTCTTTTTTTGCGGGTGACCGCAGGTCTGCGTCCTAGCGCCAGCTTTTGGAGATTTCTACGCCGCGGGCGGGGAAAATCTTGTTGGCTTGCCTGAGACCGGACCCCGCAGCCGTGCGCACGGCGGGCTTGAAACTGATTCTTGCGCGAGAGAGTAGGACAAATTTGGCAATTGACGACAAATTCGAACACGATATCGATAGCCTCATCGAAGTAGGCAAAGAAAAGGGCTATCTCACCTACGGCGACGTGAATGACATGCTGCCTGAGGAAATTGGCTCCGGAGACGACCTCGACGATCTGATCACGACCATCGGCACGCAGGGCATCGATTTGCTCGACGGCCCCAAGTTCAGCGGCGACAAGGACTTCGACCTGGAAGAGGGCGAAGACGTTGAGCTCGACCTGACGCCGGGCACGCTTGAAAAGACCAATGACCCCGTGCGCATGTACCTGCGCGAGATGGGTACGGTTCCGCTGCTGACCCGCGAGGGCGAGGTGGAGATCGCCAAGCGCATCGAGCGCGGCCAGCTCCGCGTGCTCAAGGCTTTGTCGCGCTCCCCCATCGTGATCCGCGAGATCGTGGCTCTGGGCGAAGACCTCAAGCGCGGTGTGCGCAATGTAAAAGAAGTGGTCGTTTTCGACGAGGAAGAACTCACCGAAGATGTGGTACAGACGCGCGTCAAATCCACCGTCGTCCGCATCGATGCTCTGGTAAAGCACCAGAAGAAGATCGTCGCGCTCGACGACAAGCAGACCCCGCCGGTGGCCGGCGCCAAGACCAAGCCCAAGGATGCGCGCCACGCCCGCTGGCTCATCGCCCGCGAGAAGGTATTCATCTCCCGCATTGTCCGCGAGCTCAAGTACACGCCCTTGGAGCGCAAGCGGCTGCTCGACAAGGTCAACAAGACCGTCGACACCATGCGCACGCTGGAGCGGCAGATTCGCTCGCTCGACCAGAAGTTCGACGCCAGCAAGAGCGAAGAGCTGAAGAAGGAATATCGCCGCCAGCAGAAGAACTGCCGGGCAGATCTGGAGAAGATCGAGGGCGACGCGGGCGTTTCCATCGTCGAGCTCAAGCGCACCCAGCGCGAGATGATCCAGGGCGACATGGACGCCGAGCAGGCCAAGCGGGAGCTGATTGAAGCGAATCTTCGGCTGGTGGTTTCCATCGCCAAGAAGTACACCAACCGCGGCCTGCAATTCCTCGACCTGATTCAGGAAGGCAACATCGGCCTGATGAAGGCGGTGGACAAGTTCGAGTACCGCCGCGGCTACAAGTTCTCGACCTA
>CAZLMY010000104.1:0-20451 GCA_964560845.1 uncultured Occallatibacter sp.
GCGGAGATCTGCTACGCCACCGTAGCCATGATCACCGACTACGACTGCTGGCGCGAAGGCCATGATGCGGTGACCATCGAAGAGATTATTGACGTGCTGCACAAGAACGCCGACAACGCGGCCAGAGTGGTAAAGGCAGCCGTCGCTGCCATGCCCAAGGAGCGCAATTGCGCCTGCGCCTCGGCGGCCAAGTTCGCGGTGCTCACATCGCCCGACGCCATTCCTGCAGCGGCGAAGGAGAAGCTGGGACTGCTATTCGGGAAGTATCTGGGCTGGTAGGCACCTGCGGTGCGGCCAACTGCCTTGGGCTGGTCCGCTGGCAAAAGGGACCTGCCCTGGAGAGAACATGGGACTTTGCATCGCTTTGCAGAGTGAGTCGGGTGAACAAATCGATTGGATTGCCGACGAAAGAAACCTGCTCGGTAAGCTGATTGACTCTCCAGATGAAGTGGAATTTCCCATGCTCGCTTCCATCGATCGGTATGGCGACACAACTTTCAATAGGTTGCAAATTGAACGCTTCCTTGCTGAATGGGGGACCCTGTTTGCCAAAGCAACGACTTTGGAGGAAACTGCGTTGCTCCAAACAGTCAAAGCCCTGGGAGAAGCATCTCGGCTGCATGTTCATCAATATCTAGTCTTCATCGGAGACTAGCTCAAGGCCCGGATCACCAGACTAAGAAGAAAGAGAAAGAATGCCAATCACCGTTGTGGGCAGTGTTGCTTTCGACTCCATTGAAACTCCGGCAGGCAAGCGGGATCGTTGCCTGGGCGGCGCGGCCACTTATTTTTCGTTGGCGGCCAGCTTTTTCACCAATGTGCGCGTCATCGCCGTCGTGGGCGAAGACTTCGGCAACCGCCAGGAAGCCACCTTTCAGGCGCGCGGCATCGACACCCGCGGCATTGAGCGCGCGGCCGGCAAAAGCTTCTTCTGGGAAGGCTCGTATCTCGACAACCTGAACGAAGCCAAGACCAAAATCACCGATCTGAACGTCTTTGCCGCCTTCGAGCCCAAGATTCCCGAGGCTTATCGCGACTCGGAGTTCCTGTTCCTTGCCAATATCGACCCCGTGCTGCAACGCCGGGTGCGCGAGCAGATGCCTGACGTGAAGCTGGTCGCCGGCGACACCATGAACTACTGGATCAACGACCATCGCCCCGCGCTGCTTGAAGTGCTGAAGGGCCTGGACATTCTGCTGATCAACGACACCGAGGCCCGCGTTCTGGGCGGCAACAGCAACCTTACGCAGGCAGCGCGCGCGGTGCTGGCGCTGGGACCGAAGACACTGGTGATCAAGCACGGCGAATACGGCGCCACCATCTTCCACAGCGCCGATTCAAAGGTCATCGGCACCAAGACCTTCCGCGCGCCGGCGTTGCCGCTCGAAGAGGTTGTGGATCCGACGGGGGCCGGCGACAGTTTTGCCGGCGGCTTTTTCGGCTACCTGGCCTCGCAACCTGAGATCACCCCGGCGAGCTTTCGCAATGCCATGTTCTTCGGCAGCGTGATGGGCTCGTTCGCCTGCGAGCGCTTCGGCACCGAACGCCTGCAACAGCTCACCCGCCAGGAGATCGACGACCGCTTCACCCAGTTCCGCGAGCTCACCCATCTTGACTAGCAAGCCTGCTGTCGCCGTCTCCCGCCGGGAATCCCTGGCGGTGGCGGCCTGTTGCGCGCTGGCATCCCTGCTTGCCGTGGCCTGGAGCTGGTGCCACCACGCCATGCTCAACTACGGCGATGCGGTGGCCCATCTGCACATAGCCCGCCGGGTCTTCGATGCGCGCCTGCCGCGGGTGTCGGAGCTGGGCTCGGTGTGGCTGCCGCTGCCGCATGTGTTGATGCTGCCGTTTGTGCAGGTCTACGCCTGGTGGGCCAACGGCGTGGCGGGCATGATTCCGTCGGCGCTGGCCTATGTGGTCGCCTGCATCGGCATCTATCGCCTGGGCCGCTGCTGGCTCGCGCCGGCCCCTGCCGCACTGTGCCTTGCCTTTTTCGCCCTCAATCCCAACCTTCTCTATCTGCAGACTACGGCCATGACCGAGCCGCTGTTTCTGTGCGAGATGATCTGGATGGTGCTGTGGCTGGTGGAGTGGCGCACCTGTTTCGAAGACGACCCGCAGCGCGCCCGCCGCCTGCTTTGCTGCATCGCCCTGGTTTTGGTTGCCGCCATCTTTACCCGCTATGACGGCTGGGTCATGGCCCTGCTCGCCTGGACCGCCGTGGGCGTCGATCTGCTGCGCCGCGGCCGCCTGCGTTCGCTCACCTTCTGGCTGGCCAGCGTCGTCATTGTTGCCGCTCCCATCGTCTGGTTTGTCTATAACTCCGCTGCTTTTGGCGACTGGCTCTACTTCATGCGCGGGCCCTACTCCGCCAAGGTCATCGAACTGCGCACCATGTCGCATGGCGACGGGCCGCCCCACCCCGGCTGGCACAACATGGGTGTGTCGCTGCTGTTCTTCATGAAGGCCGCCGAGATGGACGCAGTCGCTGCCGCCTGGGGGAATTTTCTTCTTGGTGTCAGCCTGCTGGGAACTGTGGCGGCTTGGCTGGTGAACCGCAAGCGGGGATTCGATTGGGCACTGCTGCTGTGGCTGCCTGCGCCTTTCTATGCCTATTCCATCGCTTACGGCTCGGTACCCATCTTTCTGCCGCCGTGGTGGCCGCACTCCTGGTACAACACCCGCTACGGCATGGAATTGCTGCCGGCGCTGGCTCTGGGACTTGGGTTCGCCGCCCAGGGTGCGCTGCTCGCTTTCCGCGAATTCAAGCCGCAATGGGTCAGATACGGACTCGGCGCTCTGTCTGCGCTCCTGGCGCTCAATGTAGGCAAGATGATTCGCGAGACGCCGATCACGTATGAGGAAGGGATCAAGAACATCGAGTCGCGCAGGGCGTTTGAGCAGCAGATTCCGCCGGTTTTGCGCGCTCAGTTCGCTCAACACCCCGGCGCCTCGGTCCTGATGGACACATCGACCTATCCGAACCTGGTGGCTTTCACGGGCATCCCCCTGCGGCAGACCATCAACGAGAGCGACTTGTACCTATACGACGCAGCGCTGAAAGCGCCTGCGGCCCATGCCCAATTCGTGCTGGCCTTCGACGGCGACGCCATCGACGAGGCGGTTCACGCGCATGCTGAAGGGCTCAGAGCCATCCAGCATTTCGACGCGCCGAAACAGCGGTCGGGAACATTGTATGTTTCCGATATGCCGTACCCTCCCCAGTCCTTACCTGCCCAACCGACGCGGTGATAGCATCGGGCAAGGAAACAGAATGATGATCGCCTTTGCACAAGTTCCACAGCCCTTCAACTTTGACCGGCTGCAACAGATCGTGGTGGTTAACGGCGCTATCGGCCGCCTGCTGGTGGCTTGCGTGCTGGGCGCGGCCGTCGGGCTGGAGCGGGAGCTTAGCCGCAAGGCCGCCGGAGTGCGCACCAACCTGCTGATCTGCATGGGCGCAGCTTTCTTTACGCTGCTGTCTGCCGTTCTGGCCGGCGACGCCAATCCCGACAAGGGCCGCGTGGCTTCAAACATTGTGCAGGGTATCGGCTTTCTTGGCGCCGGTCTCATCATTCACAATCGCAGCCGGGTCAGCGGCCTCACCAGTGCGGCCAGCGTGTTCGTGGTCGCCTCCATCGGCATGGCCTGCGGCGCCGGGCTCTATGGCGCGGCGGCGGTAGCAGCTCTCATTGTCATCATCGCCCTTGAGGCGGTCGGCTTCGTTGAGCGTCGCGCCAACCTGAAAATCTATCCCATGATCTACGAGGCACGCGGCAGCGATCCGAGCCAGATGCTGCATTCCATCCTCGATGCAATGGACTCCGCGGGCGAGCGGCTCACCGGCATGGACCAGGACGCCATCGGCGACATCAAGCGGGTGAGCTTTCCCCTCACCGCTACCAAGAGACAGCACGAACGGCTCTATAAGAAGCTGACCGCCGAGCCCGCCATCGACAAACTATTCACGTTCCGCGATCCGGAGGAAGATTGATCCCCTTTACCAAGGCTCATGCATGTGGCAATGACTTTTTGATTGTGACCGAAGAAGCGGCAGCCGAGCTCGACTGGGCCGAGCTGACCCGGCGGCTGTGTGCGCGGAACACCGGCATAGGCGCCGACGGCATCGAGTTTTTTGCCTGGACCGGCCCCAAATCGGGCCGCATTCGCCTGCACAACGCCGACGGATCCATTGCCGAAATCAGCGGCAACGGCACGCGTTGCGTAGCCGCCTGGATGGCCGAGGCGCGGGGCGCCCAGCCCGGCGATGAATTCGCGATCTCGACCGATGCCGGCCCCCGCACATGCCATATCAACGCCATCGACACAAGCGGCGAGTTCACCGTACAAGTAACCGCCGGCATGGGCGTCCCGAGCTTCGCCAGGCGCATTGTAACCATCCCGGCCGGCGTCCAAGTTCCAGGTGTCGAAGTCTCCACTGGCAATCCGCACTTCGTGACCGTGGTCGACAACCCCGAGTTCACCGTAGACGGGCAGCGCTGGCAGAGCATTGGCCAGCAAATCTGTTTCCATCCCGACTTTCCCTACCAAACCAACGTGGAGTTCCTGCGCGTCGTCAGCCCCGCCGAGATCGAGATTCGCATCTTCGAGCGCGGCGTCGGCCCCACCACTTCCTCCGGCACGGGCAGTTCGGCCACCTCAACAGCCGCCCTAGCGTTTGAAGGCTGCCAGTCGCCACTGACCGTTGTCGCCCCCGGGGGCGCTCAAACTGTCTCCTGGGACGGCCCTGGAACGGAGCTGTTTCTCACCGGCCCCGCATCGCTGATTGCCCGCGGCGACGCCTGGTAGGAATGATTTTGTTTCAGGTCCCGCCTGTCGGGACTTGGGGCCCTATAAGGCCGTTCTGTCCTTGCCGAGCCCGCCCCTTGCTGTGCGGAGCCTTAAAATAGAAGGCAAGGATGAAAAATCTGTTGCAATTGCCGGCAGTTCAATCCGGGGCAGGCATCGGTGTCATTGCGCCTGCTTCGTTTGCACAACCCGGACGCATTGACGCCGGCCTTGAGCATCTGCGCGGCCTGGGCTTTGGACCGCTCATCAGCCAGCACGCGCTTGAACGTGGTCCGCTCTTCTTTGCCGGCACCATCGAGCAGCGGCTCATTGACCTGCACGCTGCCTTTACCGATGAGACCACCCGGTTTGTCATGTGCTTGCGCGGGGGCTACGGTTCCAACTACCTGCTCGACGGCCTCGATCTGCAACTGATTGGCAACCACCCCAAGCCCTTTTTCGGCTATAGCGACTTGACCGGCCTGCAACTGCACCTGCTTGACCAACTTGGCCTGCCCGCCTACCACGGGCCCATGGTAGCAGCCGATTTCCATCTCGAAGACGGCGTGCATCTGCCCAGTTTTCTGGCCGCGCTAGCCGGGCAGCCTTACCGCCTGGGCGCGGCAGAAGGTTTGCGCGTTCTGAAGCCCGGCCCGACAGACACCCCGGTTCGCGGCACTCTCTATGGAGGGTGCCTCAGCATTCTGGTTTCCCTGCTCGGCACTCCCTTTGAGCCGCACACAGAGGGCAAGCTGTTGTTCCTTGAAGACACGGGCGCCAAGCCCTACCAGGTCGATCGCATGATTTGGCAATTGCGTCACGCCGGCAAGCTGGATGGAGTCTGCGGCATCGTCTTTGGCGAAATGCTCGACTGCGTCTCGCCCGGCGCGTCGCCAGGCTTGCTGGAAGAAGTGATTCTGGGTGCGCTCAAGGATTTTGACGGCCCCGTTGGCTTTGGTCTGCGCAGCGGCCATGTCTCGCGCCAGAACGTAACGCTGATGTTCGGCGTGGAGGCCGAGTTGCACACCGGCCCACTTGCCGAATTGCATGTCAATCCTCAGGCGGTGACCAAGTGACAACCGAGGCACGGCATATCCATCTCAGCGGCATTTGCGGCACCGCCATGGCGTCGCTGGCCGGGCTGCTCAAGTTGCAAGGGCACCGGATCACGGGGTCGGACAAAGCCGCCTATCCGCCCATGAGCGACCTGTTGCATTCGCTCGGCATCCCCGTCCTGGAGCCTTACGCGGCTTCAAATCTCGACTCAGCCCCCGACCTGGTGGTCATCGGCAACGCCATTTCCCGCGGCAATCCCGAGGTCGAGCGCATCCTGGACGAGCGTATCCCCTTCACCTCCATGGCCGCCGTGGTGCGCGAAGAGTTCCTGCCGGGCCGCGAGTCGCTGGTCGTCG
This sequence comes from uncultured Occallatibacter sp., assembly GCA_964560845.1. GTDB lineage: Bacteria > Acidobacteriota > Terriglobia > Terriglobales > Acidobacteriaceae > Telmatobacter. The sequence continues at coordinate 6,201 of CAZLMY010000104.1, forward strand.
CCGGCACGCACGGCAAAACCACCACCACCAGCATGTTGGCCTGGATCTACCAGACGGCCGCACGAGAGAGTCCGGCGCTGGAGCCCTCGTTTCTGATCGGCGGCGTGGCGGAGAACTTCGGCACCAGCTTCCAGCTCCGGCCCACCCGCACCTTCCTGATCGAGGGCGACGAGTACGACACGGCCTTCTTCGACAAGGGGCCGAAGTTCCTGCATTACTTCCCGGACGGGCTGATTCTGACCTCGGTTGAGTTCGATCATGCCGACATCTACGCGGATCTCGAAGCCGTGAAAACCGCCTTCAAGCGCCTGGTGAACCTTGTGCCCCAGCGCGGGCTGATTGTTGCGTGGGACGGCAGCTCGTCCGTCACCGAGTGCGTGGGGAACGCGTTTTGCCGCGTGGAGCGCTACGGATTCAACGCCGGGTCTCAGTGGCGCATGGAGAACCTGCACCGCGAAGACGGCTTGACGCGCTGGGAAGTGTGGCATAGCGGGCGGCTTTGGGCCGAGATGGAACTGCCACTTGCCGGCGAGCACAATGCCCTGAATGCCACTGCTGCTGCGGCCCTCGCCTCGGGCCAGGGTATCCAGAAGAGCGCCATTCTGGCCGCCCTGGCCAGCTTCAAGAGCGTCAAGCGACGGCTCGAAGTGCGCGCTGAAATCGGCGGCATCACCATCATCGACGACTTTGCCCACCACCCCACGGCGATCCGCGAGACGCTGCGCGCCCTGCGGTCGGCTTACCCTGTCGGGCGCCTATGGGCAGTGCTGGAGCCGCGGTCGAACACTTTGCGCCGCAAGGTGCTGGAATCGGAACTAGTGGAAAGCCTGCACCTGGCCGATTTCGTGATCATGTCGGCCGTTTATCAGCAACAGCGCATTCCCGAGGCCGAACGGCTGAACCCGGAAGACGTGGTCCGGGAGTTGCGGGAACAGGGTACCCTTGCCGCTTTGTGCCCCGACGTCGAGACCATCGTCAATGTGCTGGTGGCCAAGCTCGAACACGGCGATGTGGTGGCGATTCTGTCCAATGGCGGGTTCGACGGCATCTACGAGAAGCTGCCTGAGCGCCTCAGAGAACGCTACCCCAGCCGGGTCCGCGCCCTGGGTGAAAGATCCGCATGATTCCTGCCCTGGTTCTGATTATCACCATCGTCGCGATGGCCATCCCCACTGCGTTGATTTTCATCCCCCTGGCCATGATCACCGGCAATGTGATGCCGCTCTATCGCGCCTCGAACCTGATTGTGCGCACGGCGTTTCGGTTCGCCGGCATTCGCATTGCGATTGAAGGACTGCAGAACGTGCCGGCGGGCACGGCGTGCATCTTCATGTCCAACCACCTCTCCAACCTGGACCCACCGTCGCTGATCCCCAACATCCCCGGACGGACGTCGGCCTTCACCAAGCGCTCCATCATGAAGATTCCTGGCCTGGGCCACGGCATGAAGCTGGCCGACTTCATTCCCGTCGACCGCTCCGGCAGCGTTTCCGGCGCCCAGGAGAGCGTAGCGGCGGCGCGCAAAGTGCTTGAAAAGGGCGTGCACATCACCACGTTCGTCGAGGGCACCCGCAGCCCCGACGGCCATCTGCTGCCCTTCAAGAAAGGGCCGTTTTACCTGGCCAAGGAAACCGGCGCGCCCTGCATCCCGGTTTCGATTTACGGCACCGAGACGATGATGGCGAAACACAGCCTGCGCCTGAATCCGGGCACGGCCCACCTGGTCTTCCACCCCCCGGTGTATGCAAGCAGCTTTGCCACGCGGGAAGAGTTGATGGCGGCGGTGCGAGCCTCCATCTCCTCCGGCTTGCCGGAGTGGATGCGCGGCTGACGGCGGGCTTTCGAAGTGCGTTCTGGACAATCCTGCATTTGCGCGACGCGAAGAGGTGGTGTCGCATCATGCCGGTCGATTGCTGAGGAAATGACGAGTGAGGGACAATGCGAACTCAATGGCCGTCCGGCACCAATCCTCTGCTTACCGCAGTGTCATCCAAAACGCAGTGAAGGATTCACGGTGGCGCTTGAGAGGTTCTAAAGTACGCCCATTCCGGGTTGGAAACCAACCAGGAGCAGCCTCGATGCCTGGCTCCCTGGGGCGTCTTCAAGGCTGATTTCAAAGAGCTTCCGAACGCACAAGTCCTTTGTTTTCAACGCTGAATTTTGGCTAAAACGGGCATAACTTGTTTGTTTGCTATCGGTTAGGCTGAAAACCGGGGAGGGGGAGGATAGGGGTGCCCTGTTTCCTGCTCCTTTTCGGCCTCACAACCCCTCGAAAGAGGCCGTTCATTTCTCTATCATGCGCCAATCGGGGATAATTCTCTGCAATTCCGAGGAGGGATCCCGGTGTAGAGCGAAGAATTGCATTGCCGGCCTGGAGAGAATCTGGGATGGCTTTCAACGCCATGCGCGTTTCCAAACCGGGATCGTGTCGGGATTGGCGACATTACAACCGGGACGAACCAGACTGCACTTGGCTTATACTTCTCGGCCATGGGCGGCTTTTCCTCGACAGCATAATAGGCTCCATCGTGAAGAGCATCCGCAGGGAGAGCCAAGCCAATTCAGCAGAGAACCGGCCGCTTGCCGATGCAAAGATCTAGATTTCGGGCTTGGGAGCAGCTCTCAGCAGTCCCGGCGTTACCGATTCTTATGTGGTGAAGGGCGAAACCTGGTACGGCTCCTGTGTGGGTTTTCCGCTGAGAGACGGGGACGTCGAAAAAAGCGCGTTCAGTCCTCAGTTCAGTTCCATCCTTGCAGGTTCGCTATAACCCTTCTGACCCAGCAGAGAGCAGGGTACTCAATCGTGACAACCGAAGGCTTCCATTCGAGATCGACCACGACCTTTATTGATCATTTCCGAATGTGTAACCGGCTACTCGGACATAACGAAGGGCAACCGCAGATCCTTCGCTGCGGCTCAGGATGAGAGACCCATTTGTGCAGTTGTCGTATCACCGGCTATCCGTCAGTTACCCATTGATAAACGCCCCGTTCGCCTTCGGCGGGGGCGGCTCCTTGGGCTTCCGGAAACCGAGGATGGCCGTTGACGGCGCAACGCCTCACAGCCTTTGGCGGCAATGGGTCGTGGCGGAGGTCTGCGCTCGGCGGACGGACGGAGTGCCGTTTGCACGAGCGGGCACAGCCACTGACGGAAGCCCTACGGCTGCACGATGGCGTTGTAGCCGTCGTTGAGCAACTTCTGGCGCATTTCGTTGGCGTCGTTGCGATTGGCGAAGGGGCCGGTCTGCACGTGGATCAGTCCGTCAATCGCGGCGCGGCGCGCAACCACGGTGTAGCCGCGCTTCTGCAGGGCGGCCACCAGGACGTCGGCGTCCTCAGGATGCGTGACTGCGGCAATCTGGACCATCAACGCCCCTGCCGGAACCATGGCCTGGCCAACGGCCGATGCTGCCGAGGTTGTTGCTTGTTGACCCGTATTGGCGCCAGGCGGCAAGGCTTGGCGCACTGTCCAGGAATTGCCAGGGGTGGGGCTCGAAACGGCCGGATTGGGCGCTGCCAGGGTGTCCGGCTCCGAGGACTGTGGAACAGTCGCTGGGGATGGGGGCTGCTGCGCCGATGCGGTTTGGGAAGTTGGGGAAGGTTTGGGCCGCGATAGGTCCGCAGGCAGCGTCTGGGCCGTTGCCGCGGTTTGCACCGGGGCGGTGGCGGGAGCCGGCGAGCCGTGACGGCCAACGGCAAATCCCAAACCGAAGCAGAGGCCGCAGAGCAGCACCAAGCCGAAGAAGATGCCAAAAACCGCCGTTGAGCTTAACGTCAGCTCCGTGTCGCCCCGGCGCTGGTTGTCTTCGGGCGCCTGATCGTGAAGAATTCCGGTCATACACCGTCCTTGGACTGAAGGCTCTCTTGAATCCTGCCCCTTCCATCTTCGCACGGGCTAAGGACACTTCCTGAGATGCGTTGAGAAGCCCCGAGGCTTGGGGATCCCACCCTTTTCGCAGAGAACGCGAAAAGGATGGGCACCCAGGTTGTCAACGACGGACCGCGGATCAGGGCTTGGCGGCGGGAGGTGCGCTCAGGGATCCCATCTTGTTCAACAGGGTCATCAGTTCCATGGGCAACGGGAAGACGATGGTGGTGTTCTTCTCGACGCCGATCTCGGTCAGCGTTTGCAGGTAGCGCAACTGCAGGGTCATGGGCTGAGTGGCCATGAGTGCGGCGGCGTCCACCAGCTTCTGGGCGGCGTTGAATTCGCCCTCGGCGTGGATGATCTTGGAGCGGCGTTCGCGCTCAGCCTCGGCCTGCTTGGCCATGGCGCGCTGCATGGTTTCGGGTAGGTCCACTTGCTTGACTTCGACCGAAATGACCTTCACCCCGAACGGCTCCGTGCGCTGGTCGATGATGGTTTGAACGCGCAGGTTGAGCTTATCGCGATGGCTCAGCAGCTCGTCGAGTTCCACCTCGCCCAGCACCGTGCGCAGGGTGGTTTGGGCAAACTGCGAGGTCTGGTAGACGTAGTTTTCAACCTTGATGGCGGCGTCGTTGGGGTTGACGACGTAGAGCGTCACCACGGCATTCACCTTGATGGTGACGTTGTCACGGGTGATCACGTCCTGCTGGGGAACTTCAAGCACCTGCTGGCGCAGAGAGATGCGAATGATCTGGTCAAAGGGCCGAAACACCAGGATGATGCCGGGGCCTTTGGGCGTGGCCAAGGCGCGGCCCAGCCGGAAGATCACTCCCCGCTCATATTCGCGGAGAATCTTGATGGAGTTAAGCAAATAAAGGACGACAATCGCGATGAAGATCAGCATGGGCATCATTGAATCGGACATTTTGCAATTCCCTCACTCAGGACGGATTGTACTCTCGCCGGGTTGACCGGGGTCAGAGATCAGAGATCGGGGATCAGGGCGCGGGGTGGGACGGTGCGGGTTGGGAGTCGCCGGCCGGCACAACATGGAGCAGGTACTGTTCGTGGCTGACGACACGCACGACGGAACCGGCAGGGATTGGGTTCTGAGCCATTGCGCGCCAGATCTCGCCCTCTACCAGGACATGGCCTTCGGGAGCGAGAGCCTCCATGGTCCTGGCGTCCCGGCCCACCATGGCGTCGACGCCCAGACGGGTCTTCATGCGGCGCGCCCTGACGGCCAGTCGCACCAGAAATACGGTAATGACCGCAAAGGCGGCACTGACGGAGAAGGCGACCCAGGGGCTGACCGCCATCTCCGGCACCGGCGCGGCCACCAGGGTCAACATGCCAAAGGTGAGGCAGACGATGCCGGCGACCGCAAGCACGCCGTGGCCGCCAAATTTGGCTTCCAGCAGAATCAACACCAGCGCGGCAATCAAGAGCAGAACGGCCGTGTAGCGAATGGGCAAAAGATCGAGGGCAAAGACGGCCAGCAGCACCATCAGGGTGCCCAAAGCTCCGGGAACGATGGTGCCCGGGACGTTGAATTCCAGGTAGATCAACATAGCCCCGCCCAGCAGCAGCAGGAGGGCGATGTTGGGGTTCACCAGCCAGTTCAGCAGGTTGTCGCGCACCGTGGGCTTCTGCATGTCGATGCGCACGCCCTTCAGGTGAAGCACCTGTTTGGCGCCGTCCATGCGGGTGATGGTGCGTCCATCGAGGGCGGCCAGGAGGGCGTCGTCGTTGTTGGCCACCAGGTCAATCAGGTGTTGTTCCAGGGCTTCTTCGGCGGAGTAAGAGTGCGACGAGGCTGCTGCAGCCGCGGCGGCTTCGGCGTTGCGCCCGCGCCGGGTGACATAGGAGCGCAAAAAGGCCTCCGTGTCGTTCTCGATTTTCTGGCTCAGGGTGTCGTCCATTTTGCCGAATTCCGAAACCACGTGGGCCGCGCCGGCGTTGGTGCCGGGGGCCATGGCGGCTATATCGGCCGACTCAAGCAGGTAGAAGCCGGCCGAGCCCGCCCGCGCACCGGCGGGATTGACATAGACGATGACCGGAACGCGCGAGCTGAGAATGGCGCCGGCCATGGTGCGCATGGAATCGAGCAACCCGCCCGGGGTGTCGAGTTCAATCAGCAGCGCCTGGGCGCCATCGGAATTGGCTCCCGCCAGGGCGCGGTCGAGTTCTGCCGCAGTGACCGGCTGGATGGTGCCGGCAAGAACCAGCTTGTCGATATGGAGCTGTTGGGCTAAAGATTGAAATGCAAACGCTGCGAAAACACCAAACACAACTGCAAATCTGAGCGTGCGCTTCATCATGGCTTGCTCCCTTCCTTGCAGCCGGCCGGCAGGTTGACCCGCGTGGCCCGTGGCGCCTGCGGCAAACAGGTCACGAGGACCAATCAGCCGGATGTCCCAACCTTCCAGCGCGGAATGCGCGGCGGAAGTGCAAGACCGAAGATTTTACTTCTTCTGGTCTCGCTTCGCTGCAATCTGTTTATGCAACTCCTCGGCCGCCTTGTCGGCAGGCGCCAACTTCAAAGCCTCATCGGTGTCCTTGTCGGCCTGGTCCAGGTTTCCGCCGCCAAGGTCAAGGCGGCCAAGCACCAGGTAGGCATCGGCAGAGGGGGCCAGTTTCAGCGAAACAGTAGCCTCCTTGCGGGCGGCGTCCGGGTCCCCGGTGCGCTCGCGCAGGGCGGCCAAGCCCGCATGAGCCTCGGCAGTCTTGTCATCGGCAGCCACAGCGCTCTGATACAAACGCTCCGCCTCGAGCAACAAGCCGCGATCGAGATAATCCTTGGCCTGCACCGCCAGTTTCCGTGCACGTTCCGAAGGGGTCAGCGCGGCCAGGCGCGTTGCATCCATCTGGTCGAGCATGATGGCGGCCTGGCGAAAAGCAACGGCATCGAAGTTGCGGGAGATGCGCTCAAGCGGGTCGGCTTTGGGGAATGTTTCTCCCTCCGCTCTGGCAGCCGGGGCAGTGGCTGGAGCTTTCCAACTGGCTTCAAGGGCTTGCGCTTCGGTGTCGTTGGGACGAAGGCGCAGGCAAGTGGCCAACTCCGTCAGCGCTTCGGGAGTCTTTTTCTGGCGCTGCAGGCTGACCGCCAAATTGAAGTGGTAGTCCGCAGCGTTGGGATCGGCAGCCACGGCCTGGCGGAAGTAGGCGACTCCGTCGTGACCTTGGCGGCTCACGGCGACGCCGACGTTATTCAGCACCTCGGCCAGCGGCAGAATCTTCGCCACCCCGGCAAACGCTTCTTCTGCTTTTGCATAGCTGCCGAAGAAAACCAGCGAAAGGCCCCGGTAGAAACCGGCCTCGAGGGCGTCCGGATCGCTGCGTCCCACTTTGGCGAACGCTGCTGCAGCCTGTTCATACTGCTGCCCGTTGTAGTCTTCGCGCCCCAAGCCCATCCAGGCGGGACCGAAGTCGGGGCTCAGTTCCACGGCGCGCTTCAGGTGGCTGAGGCGTTCCTGCTGATCAGGCTCCGTAATGCCTCGGATGTACTGCTCGAAGGCGTTGACGCGAATGCCGGCGCTGGCGGCCACAAAGGTCTCCTGCGCCACGCTGAAGCCTGGATCGAGCTGGCGGGTTAGCTTCCAGGCCAGGGTATCGAACACCGCCAACAGATCGCGCATTTCTCCGCGGGCGGACACGGCCTCACTCATGCGCAGGTGGGGCACATCCACGATCTCAGCCTGTGCCACAATGGCGGTGCCATCGGTGATGAAGCTGCCGACGACGATCGAATCGGCGTCCAGGGTCTCTGCCAACTTCAGGGAGCTGGCGCGGGACGGGTGGAAGCCTTGAGGCAGGCCCAGATGATCCAACGCATACATACGGTCCTGGCGGCTCATGGGGGCAAACCCTGCGGACGCGAATCGGCTGCTGAGGATCTGCGGTGCAGCCTCGCGAATCCATTCCAGGCTCGGCTGGCCGCTTTGGTTATCGAACGGCAGGACCAGCAGAATCCGTCCGTGGCCTGCTGCAGAGGCAGCCGCTGCGGAATCCGAAGGTGTCTGGCCGGAAGCGTTGGCGATCGTTGTAATGGCAACGGCAAGCCCTAGCCCCGCACCGGCAGCCACTTGCCCAACCCGTCTTAAGCGAAATGAAAGAGAAGTATGCACAACAGGCTGATTATAGGCGTTGCGGCATCGGACAGCGTATTCGCCTGCGGTACCTTGCCGCGGCCCCGCGTCCGGGGGGCGTGTGCGCCAGCCGTTTCTACTAATTTCCGGTGGGGATGATCCCGGCATTCTCAACCATCAGAATGACGGTGCGGTGTGGGGCCCGGGTGCGGTGAAGCACTCCTTTGGAGACCACGAAGCCTTGGCGCGGCCTGAGGTCCACAGTTCGCTCTTCAAGGTCGATCAGCAGATTCCCTTCGACGACATAGAAGAACTCATCGTCCTCGTCGTGCTTGTGCCAGTGATATTCCCCCTCGATCACGCCCATCCGCACCACCGACTCATTCACCTTGCAGAGAGTCTGGTTAAACCATTTGTACTGGCAGGCATCGGCCAGCGCTTTCTCGTCAATGACCTCGAGCGGCGGATGCAAGATATTCAAACGCGTCTCGTAGGGATAACTTTCGACGGAGTCAGACATAAGGGCCTCCTTTTCAGTCTCAGGCATGGCTTTAGAAGGGCAAAAGAAGCTTCAGGACGGGGATTCGTGGAAACCGTCATGCAGCTCTAACCCTCCTCGATTCTCCCGCTACCGGCGACGGCGGACAATCGGGTTCTCAGCCGCCAGTCTGGCTTCGAATTGCCGGTTGAAGCGGATGAGCGCAACCCACATCCCCTGGTCTTCCCGCTGCCACACCAGGGTCCCGCCCAACTGGTGAGCTATGGCCTCGGGCGTCATGTCATGGTGCAGGCCAAAGAAGCGCTCTTCCAGAGCCTCGCCCCTGCGACCAAAGCCGATGGGGGAGGGCGGGTCGTACTTGGTTGAAAACACCAGTGCGGCCGAATACTTTTCAGGCTCTTGCGCAGCTTTGTCGATTTGGGCGGCGCTGAAATCCTCAAGCCGGTATACGTCGAACGGCTGTTTGAGATATCCAAGTTCCGGCCGGGTCAGTTCGTCGGTCATGGGCCAGGCCGAGAGCACCGTCGCCCCCTGGTAGCGCTTGGTCAGTTGGGCGATCGCAGCCTGCTGCATTCGAATCACGCGGGCATAGGCCAGGTTATCTTCCGGCGCAAAGCCATAGGGCGGGTTGAAGAAGATCCCCAGGATAAAGGCCGCCGCCGAGAACACGGCCAGCCCCTGCCAGTAGGGCACGCGCCGGTAAAACGTAGACACCGCCAGCAAGATCACCAGGGGATCCATGGGCAGCAGGTAGCGGGTGAGCAGGGCTCCGCCCAATACGCTGAACAGCAATGCATTCATCAGAAGGAGCAGGAAGATTCGCCGCTGGGAAAACGCAGAGAGACCGGCTCGCACTTGGCCCTGGTCGTCGAGGCGCGGCTGCAGCATGAGAGCCGCAAACGTCATGAGCACCGGCACAAACAGGTTCATGTGCCCGGTCAGGTGGAGAATCCGATGGGCAAATGCAGCCAGGATTCTGACCAGATCCAGGTTGGCCTGCGCGTTGTAGCGCAGGAACTCCGGATTCCCGAAGAGAAAACCGGTCTTTGCGTAGTGCCAGCCGTACCAGGCCGCCAAGGGCAGGACGGAGCTTGCCAGCCACGCAGACTCTTGCCAAAGACGGCGCCGCTCGGAGGCTTGAGCCCGCAGGCCTTCGAAAGTACTGACCGCGGCCAGGGTAAGTGGAATGACGACGGCCGTCTCTTTGCACAAAGCGGCAGCGGCAAACCACAGGGCGGCGGCCCAAGGCTTTCGATGTTGCTCCGGCAGTACATACACCAGTCCCCAGAGCGTGCAGGCTGCGGCAAAGATGTCGGCGTGCGCCAGGGTACTCTGGGCAAACCAGATGGGATAAACCGCGGTGAGCGCCACGGTCCAAAAGGCCACTGGGGCCACATCCATGAGGCGCCTGGCCAGCCGCCATACCGCCAGCAGCCCGAGCGAGGCCACCATCAGCACGGCTTCTCGTGTCACCTCGGGAGAAAAACCCGACGCCTTCCACCACAGCGCCAGGTAGATGCTCGGCAAGGGAGGGTGGGCGTTGGTGAGCGTCGTGATGGGGATCAGGGAGCCGGTGCGGAAGAAGTCCCATGCAGCAGGAATGTAGTACCCAGCCTCATCCCAATAGTAGGGGAGGCGCAGCAAGGTGAAATGGCTTATATAGAGTGCCGTGAACACCACTGGAAAGATCATCCAGAGGGGCAGGGGTGCATCCAGGCGCGGCTGCAACAGTCGTTTCAAGCGCAAACAATGGCTCCTTGGACGGCCGAGCCGTTAGTTGACGGGGCCTTGCGGAAAACTGACGCTATGCGGCTCCAGGTTGAGCACCCCGAAAGCTTGCTCGTATTGGGCAAGATTCTGTCCCAAAACGTTGAACAGAGCCTTGGCCTGCTGCGGGCTCAGGAAGATGGTCTGGTTATTGCGAATGGTCACCTGATCGGGACTTTCGCTTTGGGCTAGTCCAAAAACAAGCTGAAAATCCCAGACGCTGACACGCACTTGGACGCTGTTGGCATAGGACTCGCGGTAGTCGTCGGTGTGAACGAGATTCAATTGCGGCTGCTGCGCTGAAGGGCTCATGGTTACACCAGATTACTCTGCTGCGCTCAAGGATGCGGCAGATCGGACCGAGGCTGCCCGGATTCGGCCGACTTTTCTTCTGCGATTCGTTGGTGATGCATCACACCGTCAGGCTATTGGACGGTTGTGGCACAATGGATGGTCCCTCATTTTTTAATATTTTTCGATGCAGAAGGAGTCTTGTCGATGGGAACCTCTTCGATGGCCGAGTCGCTGCGAGCGCTCGCAACCGGACCTCACGTCCATACCAACCTGCCTGTTCCACAACTGGTTGAGAGCGCGTTGTTGCGCGGCGAGGCCCGACTTGCCTCCAACGGCGCCTTGGTGGCCTATACTGGCGATCGAACCGGCCGCAGTCCCAAAGACAAGTTCATCGTAGACGACGACGTGACTCACGCATCCGTTGACTGGGGCAAGGTCAACAAGAGCATGTCTCCGGAGCGGTTCGATGCGCTGTTGGATCGGGTCCTGGACCATATGCGCGGACGCGATTTGTTCGTTCAAGACCTTTTTGCCGGAGCAGACCCGACTTATCGCTTGCCGATTCGCGTCATTGCCGAATATGCCTGGCACGCCCTGTTCGTCCGCCAGCTCTTCGTGCGGCCTGACGCCGCTCAGCTTGAGACGCACACGCCGCAGTTCACTGTGATCGCCGCACCCGAATTCGAAGCGGTTCCCGAGCGCGACGGCACTTATTCCAAGGCCTTCATTTTGGCCGATTTCACCCGTCGCATCGTCCTGATCGGCGGCACCAAGTATGCCGGTGAGATGAAGAAGTCCATCTTCGGCGTGATGAACTTCCTGGTACCGCAGCGCGATGTCCTGCCCATGCACTGCTCCGCCAATATCGGCAAGGACGGCGTCACTGCTCTGTTCTTCGGACTCTCCGGGACCGGCAAAACGACGCTCTCCGCCGACCCGGCGCGCCGTCTCATCGGCGACGACGAGCATGGTTGGAGCGCGGACGGCATCTTCAACTTCGAAGGTGGATGCTACGCCAAAACCATCGATCTCACCGAAGAACGCGAGCCGCAAATTTATCGGGCCATCCGTTTCGGCGTGGTGCTTGAGAACGTGGTTCTCGACGCCGCCACCTGCGAGCCCGACTACGCCGACAGCCAATTCACGGAGAACACCCGTGCGGCCTATCCGGTGAACAACATCGATGGGGCTGTCGTGCTCGGCGTCGGAGGGCATCCGCACAATGTCATGTTCCTGACCGCCGATGCGTTCGGCGTGCTGCCTCCCATCGCCCGCCTCACCCCCGAGCAGGCCATGTATCACTTCCTCTCCGGCTACACGGCCAAGCTGGCGGGGACCGAAGCCGGGATGGGCAAGGACCCGGTTCCCGAGTTCTCCGCCTGCTTTGGCGCGCCGTTTCTGCCGCTGGCCCCGCGTGTTTATGCCGAGATGCTGGGCAAGCGCCTCAAAGACCAGAACGCGTCCTGCTGGCTGGTGAACACTGGCTGGTCCGGCGGCAAGTTCGGCGTGGGCAAGCGCATGAGCATCAAGATCTCTCGCGCCTTGGTCCATGCCGCCCTCAACGGTCAACTGAACGACGTGGAATTCGTCACTGAGCCGGCCTTCGGTCTGCATATTCCGGTGAGTTGCCCTGGTGTACCGTCCGAAGTCCTGAATCCGCGCAACGCCTGGGCCGACAAGGAAGGCTACGACCGCACGGCCGCCGATCTGGCTGCGAAGTTCGAAGCCAACTTCAAGCAGTTCAACGCCTCGGAAGAGATCTGCGCTGCCGGCCCCGGCAGGAAGTAGTAGAGGTCGAAGTCCCAAAGCTGGGCACTCCGAGACAGGCCCGCACCCAAACAGAAGCCCCGTGCCCCATCCATTTCGCGCACTTTGCGAAATGGGTGGGAAACCACTGAATTCTCAAATCCGAGCCCCCGGTCTGCAACCGAACTTCAGCAATCGGCGAGAAAAGGCCATCGCGGGACTGGCTTTTTCGTGTGGGAGGAGTCTCGACAAGCTATCGCACGCTATTTCTCAGAGTCTCCTCGCTTCCAGTTCGCGACCAGTCCGAACCTCCTCCCGGAAGGCATCTCCGGCAGAGGAACGAGGGCCAAGGTCACGGTTCCCTTGCGAAAAGCAATCAGCGAACGGCCATCCGCGGTCTGGTCGTCATAGCGATGTTCAATCACCCATCCGGATTGCCCCAACGCTAAGGCATAGAAGAAACATAGGTCTTTCCCGGAAAGCGATGTGGCGATGCTACGGCTCGCGAAGCCCTTGTCAGGCTGATACCCGGAGTTGAATCCCGCTTCCGAGGAAAGCGGAGGAAGTGGGACCGAACGCACCTCGGTTTCCACCCGGCGCTGGAACTCCCGAGCCTCAGGATGCAGGAAGTAGTCGGCTTGCATGAAGCCGAATCCTGTCACCAGCACGACCAATCCCCAGATCGGTGGAGGCTTTCTCTGGGAAATGAAGGAACAGAGCGAATTGAAGGACCTCCGAGCACGGCCTGGATGTCTCACCTCCGCACGAGGTTCATCAACAACGTTCGCCATCGGGTACCTCGGCCATTGGCGATTATAGTCCGATGGGCGGCATCGGTTGGTACACCAAGTATCTTAAGTCGTGCGCTTCTAATCGTTAGACAAGTCGCCTTTCGGCGACACAATTTCCAGGCTGGCCCGGTCCCACCGGCCACAGTCGGCCGCCGCGTCGTAGGTGCTCTGCAAGAACGCAAGCAGCGCCACGTCGGGATCAGCAGATAGCCGCACCGCATCGTAGGGGAGCACGAATTCGCCGAAACCCCGATTGTAAGAAGCTTCAACGGGTGCCACGCAATATTCGGAGTACCCCGCAGGCTCCGGATAGGCATAGCTGTAAAAGAAGGGCTCAATCCCCGGCGCGCCAGGCCAGAACCCGCAACTGCTCACCTCGTGCGAGTAGGCATCGCGCGTGACGCGGTCGGGTAGCCCTGGTATGCTGGGGTGTTCCGGCGCAGTTCGTCCTGAAAACCGCGTACAGGCCAGATCGAGCGCTCCCCAAAACAGGTGAACCGGGCTAACCTTGCCCTGGAACCGCGCGCGAAAGACCGTGAACACCCGAGTGGTTTGCAGCAGCACGCGCCAGAATCGGTGCGCATACTCCGCATCGTAGGCGTTGTGAATCTGGTCCTGATCGAATCGGATAGGCTGTGCAACCTCGCACGGCACCGGCCAAATTGGAACGGCCAAGCCTAGCCGCTCAAGCGCAACCATGATCTGTCGATAGAACTCGGCCACCGTCATCGGCTGGAGAGGGATTACCCGCCGAGCCCCGTCGGCAGTCTCCACCAACAGCGCATGATCCAGGAAATCGAAGTCGATTTGTAGAGATCGGGTTCCCTGCCACATGGGCCCCGTGGTCAAACCGCGAACGGTCGGGTATAAGGTGACATTCCAGCAGTGGTTGGTTGCGGGGGTTAGAGCCATCCGTACCTTGCCGACAATCTGCATCCAGAGCTGGAGGGTTGCGCAGGTGTCGCTCCAAGCGGTCTGGCGCAGGGGCGGCCAGGCGGTGTTGCTGAGGACTGAAGAATCCGATTCGGTGGGCTGCATATCGCCTCGCCGCACCATCATAACCCGGAACCAGGCGTACTTCGGCGTTCATAGAGCCCCAAACGCACAAAAGCCAAACCCGAAGGCTTGGCTCTGTGTTCAATTTTATTGCCGGCGATCACCTAATCTCCCACACAGTCACCCGTGCAGTACCATCGGC
>CAZLMY010000105.1:0-20356 GCA_964560845.1 uncultured Occallatibacter sp.
AGAGGACGACAACCTGAGTTGACGGGCTGAAGGTGGGAGACTCCTCGCGAATCTTGCGAAAATGTTCGCGCAAATCAATCGCCAGCATGGGCAGATACATCTGGTTGCCCGGAACAATGAACGGTACCTTTTGTTCGATTAGCCGCTTCCGGTTATACGCCGTTACCCGCGTGCGCACATAAATTAGGTCCACTCGCTGCTTGGTCTGGAGCATTTCTAGATGCTTGCGTATCTTTGCAGGAGACTGCTCCTCGGGGCTGATGTCTATGACTAGCAGGGCATGTAGTCCAAGCAGTTCTGCTTGCGCGAATTTGTACCTTTCCTTGAGGAAGTGGGGCAAGTGGTCGGCTCCGCTCCAAGGCCGTGGCTTCACGGAAACACCAAGGGCGTCGTGAACATAGCCTTCGAGTTCATGGAGTTCGGAGTGCACCCGTTGCTCATTCATACTTTCCGCACGATAACACACCACTCGTTATCGTGCAATAAAATGGTTATAATGCCGTGGGGGAGTTTTCAAACCTGAAGAGACTCCGGGTGAAATCGGCACTCACAGGGGCACGCTGACTGCTCTTTCTTGCCTCCAACGGGAGAGACCGGGAATACACCCGCTGGATCCGATTCCTGCGAAAGACGCGCGGCGGCCGTCTTTTCGCAGACCGGACACAGCCGGGTTGAGCGGGCTAGACCCGGAGCGCCAGCTTCGCCAGGTCCTGGTCAAAATGCACAAGTGTGAACCTCATTGACAAAAGATTTTCAAGCTTTTTGGCTGCGGGGGTACTTTCGGGGGTATTCAAAATAAAAATGCAATAAAACGCATCCAGATACCTCTCTAAACAACATATGCAACATTACTAATATCAATGTTATACGGCGATAACTCTCAACTCCAAAAACACTTCCAAAGGCCGTTTGTTTCGAATCCCTCCCTCCCGCCAAAACTCCTCCAAGAACTTCCATGGCCGTCCGAAAATATCTTATTAAACACCATCATTGCTATTATTTAAGTCTTCCGACATCCAGCAGCGTTCAACCCAGTCCACCCAATTTCGGATGTGCACTTGGGTGTATTCCAATTTTGCTTGGGCGTATTTTGCTGGTGGCGTTCGAATGTCCCTTTCAGAGATGGAGGTGAGAAAGGCCAGGGACCGGCCTTCTCATTCCATCTCTTACCGACCGCGCTTGCTGGCATGAATCCAATTTGAGCCGCAAAGCAGGATGCCTCCCTGCTTCCAATCCCCTTTCTGTTGGCAACCTGCCCCCGATCGGGGCGAACGTGCTTGACGGCCTGAAAGGGATCGGTATAGCGTTGTCGGGTAAACGCTTACCCAGCGTTTCGGGCTGCCCCGCGAAAGGGATTTATATGAGGAAGAAAATCGATCTCGCACTTCTGCTAGCCCTGCCGCTCACGCTGATCGGCGCCGCACTCACCATGACGGCCCAGGCCGGAAATGGCGGCAATGTCGCTCCATCCAGGCCTGCAGGCCCATGCGACATCTATGCTGCCGCAGGCGACCCTTGCGTGGGAGCCCACAGCACGGTGCGTGCCCTGTACGCCTCCTACAACGGCCCGCTTTACCAGGTTTTGCGGCAATCCGACGGCAAGACTCTGGATATCGGCGTCGTCCAGCCGGTCGCTTCGCCGTCTCCCGATGGGGGCGGGTATGCCGACGCGGGTGCGCAGGATGCGTTCTGCGCCAACACTTACTGCTGGATCAGTAGAATCTACGACCAGTCCGCAAAGCACAACGATCTCACCCAGGCGCCCCGGGGCGGATTCAACGGCCCGGCCATGGGTGGCTTCAACAACCTGCCCCTTGCAGACATGGCGCCGATTACCATCATGGGCCACAAGGCGTATGGCGTGTTCATCGAGCCGGGTATGGGACTCCGCCAGGACGACGTGAAGGGTACAGCGGTCGACGACCAGGCTGAGGGGCAGTATTGGGTCATAAACGGGCTGCATTTCAACTCCGGTTGCTGCTTCGACTACGGCAACGCCGAAATCGACAGCCGGGACGACGACAACGGTACCATGGAAACCGCCTACTTCGGCGACGCGCCCTGGTGGTTTCACGGCAATCCCTCCGGGCCCTGGGTCATGACCGACCAGGAGAACAATCTTGTGGGCTGCGTCAACCCGGATGGGTCGAACCACTGCCCTAACCTGCCGAACATCACGTGGCGATTCGTGACAGCCATGGCCAAAGGCGAACCGCACCACTGGACATCCATGGGAGGCGATGCGCAGCACGGTGCGCTGCAAGTCATGTTCGACGGGCCGCGGGTGAATGCCACGTACGACCCGATGCGCAAACAGGGCGCGATTCTGCTGGGCAATGGCGGGGACAACAGCAATGGTTCACAGGGCACCTTCTACGAAGGCGCGGTGACGGCCGCGGGAACGTTCCCAACCGACGCAACCGATCAACAGGTTCAGGCCAACGTCGTGGCTGCCGGTTACGCCGTGGCGCGGCTGAGTCTGGCCCCGGCGTCGGCAACCGCCGCTCCGCCCGGACTGCAGACCTTTACGCCGGGTTCGTCGCAGGACTCCACCGTGACCTTCACGAACACAGCGGCAGCGCCCGTGAAGGGCGTGAAGCTGAGCATTTCCGTGCCTGCCGAGCAATGGTCCTCCGTGGTCTCAGGGACCACCGAAACCTCGAAGACCTTCGCTGATCCTGTCGCACCGGGTGCGACGGTTAGCGCAACATTCAAGGTCACCTCGGGGCCTGCAGCCTTCAACGGCGACCTGGAGGGCAGCGCTTCCTGGACGGACCCGGCCAGCGGCGCCCAACAATCCGAGACAGCGATCGAAAAGGTGCGCAACGCCAGCCCGGTCAGGATCAATGAGTTCCGCATCTCCTCGAGTTCTCCGTCGAACCCAACCGACTCGTTCATCGAGCTATTCAACTCCGGCTCGCAGAGCGTGGATATTTCCAACTGGAGCCTGACCGAGCACCCGGCGCAGCAGGCGATCTTTTCGACGGTGAAGATCCCGGCCGGGACCAAGCTCGCGGTGGGAGGGTTTTACCTTCTGGGCCTCTCGAATTCCGGACTGGTGGTTCCCGCGCACGCCGGTGACACCACAATCCATGTCAGGAACACGACCGGCATGTCGGCCGGCGAAACGATCGGCATCGGCAGCAGCGCCGCCATGGAGACCCGCAAGATCGTGAGCATCGGCACGGCGGCCAGCAACCACACGACGCTGTGGCAGCCGCTTCCCGATGGCCCGGTGATCACGATCCCGGCCGGATCGACCAATGTGCCCGTCGCGAGCACATCCGGCTTTGTGGCCGGCGAGAAGATCGCCCTCGGCTATGGCGCAACTTGCCCGGACGTCGCAAGAGACCTGGAACGTTACGAGGTGGCAACGGTCACAGCGGTGGGCAAGCCGGGCACTCAAGCCTACCTGGCTGCCGAGGCGCCCGCCGGCGCGACAAACATCAAGGTGACTTCGGTCTCCGATATTTCGACGGGAGACAAGATCCGGCTGGATATCGACAGCGTTGGCCACGGCGTCGAGACCGTCACGGTCACCCACGTTGGCGCCGGGGCGAGCCAGACAAACCTCGCGGCAAATGCAAGCGCCGGCGCGACACAGATCAAAGTCCGTCGCAAGGACGGTTTTTCCATTGGAGACAAGATTGTGATCGGCACCCCCGCGAGCCAGCAGTTGGTGACCATCACCGCTGTGACTGGGGCAGGGCCGGAAGGCGCCTCCATCGACTTCACGCCGTCCCTTGTCCAGGCGCACATTCGCGACGAGTGGGTCGTCTCTCCGGGCACGGGCCTAGACCTGGCAGCTCCGCTTCGGTTCAACCACGCGGCCAATCTCCCCTTCAGCGACCGGGGCACCGGGATAAGCTTCGAGCCGGCGACAGCCTTTGCGCATTCCAGCAACGAGCCCGTCCAGGCCCTCGGCACAGGCATCACGCTCGACACCCGGCTGGTGAATGAACACGAGGTCAACTCGGTTGTGCGCGACGCCGCGGTCACCACCGCCGGATATCAAGGGACGCAGCCTCCCGACCAGTGGTTCGGCGGTCCGGAACTGACCACCTACGCGCCGCTGTTCGGCCGCACCATCCCTGTCAAAGAGGGCAGCATGGTGCTGCGGGACGCCGCGGACCTGGTTGTCGACAGCCTCAACTATGGAGGCCTCGTCGACCCATGGGCATCCGAAGGCTACCAGGCAGTTTCGGGAATCGGGAAGAGCGGATGCTTCGCGCCCGCTCCCGGGACAGGCGGTGGATCTGATCCGTTCGCTCCAACTCGGGCCACCACCGCCAGCGCGGGCCGATTCCCCGACGGAGCAAACACCGACAGCAACTGCGCGGATTTTCTGACCCAGGCCACCGCCACGCTGTTGACTGCTTCAACCGTGAACGCCACCAACATCAAAGTTTCCAGCGTGGAGGGCTTTCAAGCTGGCGAAACGGTTCGGATTGACGCTGCCGCCAACCTGGAAACCGCTATTGTGGCTGCAGTAGGCACCGCGGGAGCAACCACGGTGCGGGCCGAGCTCGACGCAGGCGCGACCGAAATTCCAGTAGCCGGAGTGACGGGCTTCAGCGAAGGCCAAACCATCGACCTCGATAACGGTGCAAACTCCGAGACAGCGGTGATCGCTTCGATCCGACCCTGGGGCGGAGCCCAGATCACCGTCAAGGCGCCGCTCGCTCATGCACACGGTGCAGGTGCACCGCTCACCGGCTCCGGAATTACCCTCACGACCGGACTGACCCAAGCGCATGCCAGCGGAGCGCAGGTCACCGATAACCTTCCCACGCCCGGCGCGCCTAACCAGTATCACAGAAGGACTCTCTGAAGGTGTCGTGGAACCCTCTCCGAGGACAGCTCAGGGGCGGACCGATTGGAATCCGCCCGGAGCTTCGCGGAGTTATGGCAATCGATAATTCGCTCTGCATTGCGACTTCCCGATTCGCGGTTCCAGAATCAGCTTCGGTCGATGAAGTCCATATGAAGGAGTTGCTCGCTCTGTTCCCCGTCATCCAGAATGCTGTTCGCTGCTCGACTGCTCAGGCCGTGTCTTCCTCGAAGAGCTCTGGCATGGCTTTGCCGTGAGTTTTGTTCTTCATGGGTACGATCCCTCAATCCAGCATTCATCGTGTTCGTCTAGAAGCGATAAGCAGTCAAGGCGCTCGTCTTTGCTCTTCCGATACGATTCCCTGAATGTTCATAGCCGCCCGCCGCCCTGCCCATCTACCATGGGGACTCCGGAGGACTCTGCCCCAAATGGACAAGATCGTTGACCTGCAACCGGTGGTGCATAAACACCATAACCCCGATTTGGTTCGCCCCATGTATGCCCGGCACTCGCTGCTGGGGCCCACGCCGCGCCACTCCATCCCCGCGGAAGGCATGTCTCCCGGCACCGCCTACAACCTGATTCACGACGAACTGATCCTGGACGGCAGCTCGCGCTTCAACCTGGCCACCTTTTGCAGCACCTGGATGGAGCCGGAAGCCCATCGTCTGATGGCCGAGACCTTCGACAAGAACATGATTGACAAGGATGAGTACCCGCAGACCGCCGAGCTGGAGATGCGCTGCGTGAATATGCTGGCCGAGCTGTGGCACGCGCCCTCGCCCGACACCACCATGGGCACCTCGACCATCGGCTCCAGCGAAGCCTGCATGTTGGGTGGGCTGGCACTGAAGTGGGCCTGGCGCCGCAAGATGAACGAGCTGGGCAAGCCTACCGACAAGCCCAATCTCGTGATGGGCTCGAACACCCAGGTCTGCTGGCACAAATTCACCCGCTACTGGGACGTGGAGCAGCGCGACGTGCCTCTCGAGGGCACGGAGCAGGTCACCGACCCGGAGCGCGCCGCCGCGGCCTGCGACGAGAACACCATCGGCGTGGTGGCCGTACTGGGCAGCACCTTTACCGGCGACTACGAGAACGTGCTGGCCCTCAGCGCCGCCCTCGACCGGCTGCAGGAGAAAACCGGCCTGGACATCCCGATCCACGTGGACGGAGCCAGCGGCGGGTTTGTCGCGCCCTTCCTGCAGCCCGGCCTGGTTTGGGATTTTCAGTTGCCGCGCGTCAAATCCATCAACACTTCTGGCCACAAATACGGGCTGGTTTATCCCGGCGTTGGCTGGATCGTGTGGCGCGAGGCCGCCGACCTGGACGAGGACCTGGTTTTCAAGGTCGACTATCTGGGCGGCTCCATGCCAACGCTGGCTATCAACTTCTCCCGCCCCGCCAGCCAGATCGTGGCGCAGTATTACAACCTGATCCGGCTAGGCAGGGCAGGCTATCGGGCCATCCACCAGGCCTGTCAGGAGGTGGCAGTCGACCTGGCTGAAAAGATCGGCGCGATGGGGCCCTTCGAGATGCTCTCGAACGGGCGCGATTTGCCGGTGCTGGCCTGGAAGCTGAAGGAGCAGTCCAACTGGTCGCTCTATGACTTGAGCGACCGTCTGCGCGACCGTGGCTGGCAGGTGCCGACTTACAAGATGCCCGCCAACCGCGAAGAGGTTGTGATCCAGCGCATCGTGGTGCGCAACGGGTTCACGCACGATCTGGCCGGGATGCTGCTACGCGACATGCGCCGCCATCTGGACTGGTTTGCCGCCCAGCCGGGCTTCAATCCAACCCTGGATGGGGCAGGGTTTCATCACTAAAAACGGATCGGCAAGTTACCGGGTTAGCCTGAGGCGCCCAACGAGTACTGCGGCCTCCCAGGTCTCAAGATCGAGACCTGGGGCACCCGGCGACTGAGCCCTAAACCCCTAATCCCTAACCCCTGCTCCTATGCCACAAACCGCCAAAGCGCGACGCCGCCCAGCAGGCCCAGCTCGTTGCTCACGATGCTGACGTTGGGGCCGGGCTGGAAGTCGATCTTCTTGGTGTTGCCGCCGCCGATGTAGAGATGGTCCCAGTTGAAGGTGGCCAGTGTCTGCGCAATGGCAGCTTTCAGCAGCTTGTTCCAGTTCTTTTTGCCGTACTTGTCGAGACCGCGGCGGCCCAGGTAGTCCTCGTAGGTCAGGCCCTTCTTGCGCCATGGATGATGCCCGAGCTCGAGGCCGGGACACAGGTGGCCGTCGGTAAACAGAGACGAACCCATGCCGGTACCCAGGGTGATGGCCAGCTCTACACCTTCGCCCTTGATGCATCCATAGCCCTGCACGGCGGCGTCGTTGCACACCCGCACCGGCTTCTTCCAGCGTTTTTCCAGCTCCGCCTGCAGCGGGAATCCGGCCCAATTGGGATGCAGATTGAAGGCGCCTAGCGTAGTGCCGCGCTTGATCACGCCGGGAAAACCGACAGAGACCCGGTCGAACTCCGGCATGAGCTTGCGCAGATCGTCGAGGCCGGTCAATACCGCGTCGGGGGTGGGAACGGTGGGGGTGACCACGCGCTGGCGCTCGCTGATCGGCTTGCCTGCGGGGTCAAGAAGCATGGCTTTCAAACCCGATCCGCCAATGTCGATGGACATGGTGATGGGGCCTGGGGTCGGAGCAGAAGAGGAGGGAACATCGGCGACGGTCTGTGCGGTCTTGGGAGTCATTTGCAATGAATTGTAATGCGTGGGGCCGGTGTTGTGGAGAAGGGGCTTTCAGGAAGGCGGAATTCAGGGTCGGACGCCGGTTGTGGGCTGAGGCTTCCCACCGGCGCAGGCCAATCCCATGAAGATCGGAGTGCTGCGCAACTGGCGTTGTGAAAGGGCACGGTTTTAGTCGTCGATTCGCCGTCCCGAATGGCGCTGCGAAACGCCCATTCTCCGAGTGACCTTCCGAACCCCGGTTCGCAAATCGGCCACTCAAGTAAACTGAACGCTGGAGACAACCATGCCAGGCTTTTGGGCCAAGACGCGCATTACGCTGGAAATGATCAAGTGGGAGCACTCCATCTTCGCGCTTCCCTTTGCCCTGGCGGCTGCCATACTTGCCGCCGGGGGCCTTCCCAGCGGGCGCACCATCGTCTGGATCCTGGTGGCGATGGTGACGGCGCGCTCCTGCGCCATGGCCTTCAACCGCTGGGCCGACGCGGAGCTGGACGCCGCCAATCCCCGCACCAGCACCCGCGCCATTCCCGCAGGTCTGTTGACCCGCAACTTTGTTCTTGGCTTCACTTTGCTGACGGCACTGGCTTTTGTGCTGGCCGCCGGCCAACTCAACCGGCTAACCCTCTATCTGTCGCCCCTGGTTCTTACGGTGCTGTTGGGCTATAGCTACATGAAGCGCCTCACCCGCTGGTCGCACCTGGTGCTGGGCCTGGCTCTGGGGCTGGCTCCTTCCGCCGCCTGGATCGCCGTCCGCGGCTCGCTGGACCCGCGGATCGTGGTGCTGACCGTGGCGGTGACCCTGTGGGCCGGCGGCTTCGATGTGCTCTACGCTTGCCAGGATTTTGACCACGACCGCACCGTCGGACTCCACAGTTTGCCGCAGGCCATCGGCATTCCCCGGGCATTCCTGGCTGCGCGCACGATGCATCTTGCCATGCTCGCCATGCTGATCTGGTTCGCATGGCTATTCCATTTCGGTGCATCCGGCTGGCTGGGAATCGCGGCCGTCGCCCTGCTGCTGGCCTTCGAGCATTCCCTGGTTTCTCCTCAGGATTTGCGCCGGCTCAACGCGGCGTTCTTCACCATGAATGGCGTCATCGCCATGATATTTCTCACCTTTGTGGCGGTCGATCTCTGGCTGCGGAGTTGAATTCCATGCCTTCGGAAACAAACCATGCTGACTCTCGGCTCGACCTGTGGTATGGTGCCAGAAAGCACCTTCTACACGACACCCCTATCAAATTTGCCAAAATTGAAATAGCCCAAGAAACACCAACAGAAATTAAAGGCACCGGAATGAAGATTTCGATCCAGGGAGAACCCGGCTCATTCAGCCACCAGGCCGCCATGAAGATGGTGGACGATGCGGTTATCGTGCCATGCGGCCTTTCCGCCGACGCGTTTGACGCGCTCGCCAATGGGCGTGTCGAAGCCGCGGTCATTCCGATCGAAAACAGCTTGGCAGGTTCGGTCTCCGAACACTTCGACCTGTTATTGGCCCACGATGTGAAAGTCGAAGGCGAGGCCCTGCTGCGCATTCGCCACAACCTCATAGCCATCTCCGGAACCCATATCGGCGAGATCGACCGGGTCTATTCGCATCCCGTGGCCCTGGCCCAGTGTCGACGCTTCCTGGCCCACCATCCCAGGATGGAGTCCTATGCGTTTTACGACACTGCGGGCAGTGTGAAGCAACTGGTTGAAACACGCGACCGTCATGCGGCTGCCATCGCCAGCAAGGCGGCAGCCGAATACTATGGGGCTCAGGTTCTGCAGTCCGATATCGAAGATAACCCTGAGAATTACACGCGCTTCTTCCTGGTGCGCCGTACGCGGGACGCCATCGCCGATCCCAACAGCAACAAGATCAGCCTGGCGTTTTCCGTCGAAAATCGTCCCGGCTCGCTGGTTGCCGCCCTCAACGAACTCGCGACCCTGGGCACAAACCTCACCAAGATCGAGTCAAGGCCGGTCCACGGCAAGCCCTGGGAGTACATCTTCTACGCCGATTGCCAGATCCAGTCCTCTGAGGACGGGACCCGCGCGATCGAGGCGCTCGCTCCGCATTGCGCCATGATCAAGGAACTGGGCCGCTATAGGGAAGCCCGCCTGGACGAGGCCACCATCCTGTAAGCGAATGCATCCCGTGGCGACAAGAAGTCTCCATCGAGCAAAAGGGGAACGGCCGAAGCCGTTCCCCTTTTGCTTGCGAACTCGAAAACCCTAGAAGTGATAAGCCACGCCAACGGTCGGCACGTAGATGTTGAACCACTTGTTGGTGTTGAACTGGGTATCGCCGAAGGTCGGAACCTTGGTCACATACCCGCGATACTCCGCGCGAATGTCGAAGCTCGGGCTGATCTCGTAGGCGATGCCAGCACCATATACGCCACCCACGCCGGTCTGTTGTTTCACGTCCAGCGAAGTGGTTCCGGAGTTGCGGATGGGCAGGAAGATGAAGGCCGCCGGGCCGCCCTCGAGAAAGGGATTGAACTTGCGGTAATTGAAGCTGCGCACATACGCGGCCGAGATTTCCTGGGTACGGGTCAGCACGTGGTAGGTGTTGGGGTTGGCATAGTAGGTAAGCGAATTCTGGTAGGTGATGCCGTAGTTGGCCTCCAGCGCGCTCGACGGGGTAAGCATGAAGCGGTAGCTGGCCAAGGCACCCAAAGCGTAATTGGAGTGAACCTGGACATCGGTGGACGAGGCGATGAACGGCTCGATAATTCCGATTCCGCTGATGCTGACGTCCTGGCGGCTCTCCTGGGCGCGGCCTGCGGCCACGCCTACAGCCAGCAGGAATGCAATGATGGCGATCTTCTTCATTCGGTCCTGAACCTCACGACTGCGCAACCGTCCGGCTGGCAACGAGCTTGTCAATTCCGGCGCGCCGGTTCGAGCCGGGCCCCGCTCTTAGCATTGTAAATGGCCGGAACGGTCTATGGCGGAAAGCATCCGGACCCGGCCAGGGTGCAGGCCATTTCACTGGCCTTGTGCAAAAAATGATCTGAACAATAGACGTTCCGCAAACCAAAGAGGCACTGCCCCCGCCAGAGCCGGCTCTCGATTCTGAACAATGGCTGGAATCCATCGATCGCGCCAACCCGCCGACTCGCTGACTTGCTGTCTCGCTTAAACTCTTGTCGATTCTGTCACTTACCATCATCCCCCCGCCGGCTCCACATGGGAATAAAATGGCGGTCCCAGTTCCTTGGCCAGGGTACGAACGGTGCGAAGAAACGCCCGGGCGGCGTACGAGAGAGTGGCCTGGCGCCGGTGAACCAGCCGCAGCACCCTCTTGGCCTCCAGTTCGTCCACCTTTACCCGCACCAGTGCGCCCGTCTCCAACTCCCTGGCCACCGTGAGGTGTGGAACCAGCGCCACCCCGTTGCCCATGGCCACAAATCGCTTGATGGCCTCGATCGTCGGCAGCTCGATGCCCATGTTCAAGGGCGTGCGATGCCGTTCGAAGGCCTCGATCACCTTGCGCCGCAGAGGAGAAGCCACATTATGGGCGATAAAGGTCTCCTCTCCCAAGTCCTTGATGGAAACCCGCTCCGCACCCGCCAGCGGATGTCCCGGGCTCACGATGAAGGCCAGGCTGTCACCGTAAACGGCAATGGTGCGGAACTGCACAGGATCGGGCCTGAACGAAATAACCCCCAATTCGAAGGTCCTGAGGTTCAACTCGTCGGGAATGCGCGAGGCCAGCATGCGGTGCACCGTCACGCTGATCTGCGGAAACTCCCGCCGATAGGCGTCGATTGCCCGCAGCAAGTACATGCAGGTGTACTCATTCGCGGCCAGTTGCAGACGCCCCCGCTCCAGACTCTTCAACTCACCCAACGCGCTCGACGCCTCGCGGCGCAGGGCGAGCAGGCGCAACGCGTAGTCGCGCAAGAGCACCCCGGCCGCGGTCAGGGATCCGTCCCGCGCCGCTCGGTCGAACAGCGTCTCCCCGACCGAAGCCTCCAGCTTCCGGATCACCTGGCTCACCGCCGGCTGCGTTCTGTGCAGCCGCACCGCCGCGCGAGAGAAGCTCTTCTCCTCGGCCACTGCCAGAAACGTTTCGAGCTGGGTCAATTCCATGGAAAGCCTCCGACCAGAGATCAGGGCTCAGAGATCAGAGATCAGGAGGAGCCCGAGGGCCAAGGGCCTCAGTCCTGCCTTGAACTGGCCAAGGAGTCGCGTTCCTGAGACATGCGTCCCAACCCTGCAGCCCCACCCTCCCCTGATTCCTGATCTCTGTTCCCTGATCTCTGCTGTATAAGCAATTCTAATCGATATCCCAACAAGAATAACTTTGCCTTATATCGTTCCTCTGCGAGACACTAGAGAGGTCACATAAGAACTTCCCCCTGGCAGGCTATTGCATGAGCGACAAAAATCCGGATCACGTAAGCTTCTTCGACACCACGTTGCGCGATGGCGAGCAGTCTCCCGGCTGCAGCATGACCACGCAGGAAAAGCTCACCATGGCCCACGCCCTTGAAGATCTCGGCGTGGATATCATCGAGGCCGGTTTTGCCATGGCCTCGGAAGGCGACTTTGCGGCCATCGCCACCATCACCCAGGCCATTCGCAAGCCGCGCATCGCGTCGCTGGCCCGCGCCAAGACCGAAGATATCGAGATGGCGGCCCGGGCGCTGCAGTTCGCCGACCGCGCCCGCATTCACATCTTCCTCGCCTCCAGCGATCTTCATCTGGAGTTCAAGCTCAAAATCGGCCGTCAGGAAGCGCTCGACTTGACCGCCGAATCCATTCGCCTGGCCCGCACCCACGTCGACGACGTGGAGTTCTCGCCCGAAGACGCTACCCGCTCCGACCGCGATTTTCTGGTGGAGATGGTGCGGGTGGCCGTCGAAGCCGGCGCCACTACCATCAACATGCCCGACACGGTCGGCTATGCCACACCCGAGGAATATGGGCAGATGTTCCGCGAAGTGCGCGAGCGCGTTCCGGCCATCGACGCCGAAGGCATCGTTCTCTCCTCCCACTGCCACAACGACCTGGGACTGGCGGTGGCCAATTCACTGTCAGCCATCAGCGCCGGTGCGCGCCAGGTGGAGTGCACCATCAACGGCATCGGCGAACGGGCCGGCAACGCGGCGCTGGAAGAGATTGCCGCGGCACTCTATGTCCGCGCCGACCGCTACGGCGCCACCAGCAGCATCAAGCTTGAAAACCTCTACCCCACCAGCCAGGTCCTGGGGCAGATCATCACCTTCCGCCCCTCGCCCAACAAGGCCATCGTGGGTGCGAACGCCTTCGCGCACGAGTCCGGCATCCACCAGCACGGCATGTTGGCCAACCCGCTCTGCTACGAGATCATGACGCCTGCGCTGGTCGGCGTGGCCAAGACGCACCTCGTTTTGGGCAAGCACTCCGGCCGCGCCGCGTTGCGCCATCGGCTAGAACAGTTGGGCTTTGCGCTCACCCGCGAAGAACTGCAGCAGAGCTATTACCGCTTTGTCGCCCTCGCCGACCGCAAGAAGAACATCTACGACCAGGATCTGATCGGCATTTTGCCCGACGCGATCCGCGAGAACCGGCGCGAGCCCGTCTCCGAACTGGATTAGCACGGCACAGGGCACGAGTTCTGCCATCATCAGTGGGTGGCCCAGGTCCCTCGCCTTTGGGGACCTGGGAAAGCAATCTCCCCGGTGGGTGCCCCAGGTCCCTCGCTTTTGGGGACCAGGGAAAGCACCGCAACACAATTTGAACCGCATGCGCTCAAGCGTGTGCCACTAGAAAGCACGAATGAACAAATGCTCTTTCTTACGCCTGGCCTGCACCGCGACCGCTTGTCCTCTGCTGATGCTTTTGGCGGATGAAATGGATGGGACTAAACTTGAATGGTTGGCTGCTCCGTTTTCTGCGCCGGGATTGCTGATTGCGACAATCTTCTATGCCGGGGGCATTCGTTCCGCCCAGCCAGAGCAGTACCTCCAAGTTGCGTTTCTTCTGAATTTTGTTTTTATCTGGATCGCGTTGCTGGTGGCCCTCCGCTTGGCCGGGGGATTCATCGCACAGCAAAAACACAACGCGGCACTTTGATCGTTGGCAAGGCATAACCGATCTCTGATCTCTGATCTCTGATCCCTTGGAAAGAGCAAGCATGCACCTGAAGATTCTAGTCACCGCCGGCGACGGCATCGGCCCTGAAGTCACCAATGAAGCAGTTGCGGTTCTGAAGGTAGTTGCAGAGATCGGCGGCCACACTCTCGACCTCGACTACAAGCGCATCGGCGGCGTCGCCATTGTGCAGGACGGTACGCCATTGCCCGCCGACACGTTGGCCGCAGCGCTCGCATCCGATGCCGTGCTGCTGGGCGCCGTGGGTGGCAATGAGTTCAACTCCATGGCTCCCGACAAGCGCCCCGAGGCCGGACTGCTGGCCATTCGCGCTGCTCTGGGTGGGTTCGCCAACCTACGCCCCGCCTTCGCTTTCAAGGAACTTGCCGTCAACAGCCCACTGCGCCCCGAGATCATTGAAGGCGCCGACATCATGTTCGTACGCGAGCTGCTTGGCGGTCTTTACTTCGGCCAGCCCCGCGAATGGAATCGCGAAAAGGGCGAAGCATGGAACACCATGCGCTATACCAAAGAAGAAGTGGCCCGCGTGGCCCGCGTGGCCTTCAAGATTGCCCAGGGCCGCAAGAAAAAGCTTTGCAGCGTCGACAAGGCCAACGTGCTTGAAACCTCGCAGCTTTGGCGCGCCACGGTCATCGAAGTTGCCGCCGAATTCCCCGACGTCGAGTTGGAGCACCAGTACGTCGACGCCATGGCCATGCACTTGATGAATCGCCCCAAGACCTTCGACGTGGTGCTGACCGAAAATCTCTTCGGCGACATTCTTTCCGATGAGTCCGGCGTCATCACCGGTTCGCTGGGCATGTTGCCCTCGGCCACCGTCGGCGGAAAAGTCAATCTCTACGAGCCCATCCACGGCTCCGCGCCCGATATCGCCGGCAAAGGCCTGGCCAATCCCTGCGGCGCAATTCTTACCACTGCGTTGATTCTCCGTCACACCGCCGGCCTCGAAACTGAAGCCGCGGCCATCGAGACCGCGGTGCGCAAAATGCTTGAAGAAGGCTATCGCACCCACGATCTGGTTCGCGGCAACGATCATGGCTACAAGGTCTTGTCGACCACCGAAGTGGGCGCCAAGGTGTGTGAGACGGTAAAGCAGCTATTGGCTGTTAGCTATTAGCTTTCAGCTCGCTGTTCCGATGCATGCAGCGCGGGCAAACACGTTGAGTTTTTTGTGTTGGACAAGTCATAACGACCTCGATCAGCAAAGCCGAACTAACGGCTAAGAGCTAACAGCTTAGGAGTCAAATGAACACCGAA
Source organism: uncultured Occallatibacter sp. (assembly GCA_964560845.1). GTDB lineage: Bacteria > Acidobacteriota > Terriglobia > Terriglobales > Acidobacteriaceae > Telmatobacter. The sequence goes on from CAZLMY010000105.1 coordinate 14,895, forward strand.
CCGAAAACACTCTTTCAAAAGGTCTGGGAGAATCACGTGGTTGTCGACCCGCAAGGCGAGCCAACCGTGCTTTACATCGACCTGCAGTTGCTGCACGAAGTCACCTCGCCGCAGGCGTTTGAAGGCCTGCGCCTGGCCGGCCGCAGCGTGCGCCGCCCAGACCGCTCTGTCGCCACCGTGGACCACAACGTGCCCACCACCATTGAGGGCCGGCTGAACATCGTGGACCAGATTGCCGCGAAACAGATCTCGACGCTGCGCAAGAACTGCGCCGACTTCGGCATTGAGCTTTACGACGTGGACTCGCCCAACCAGGGTGTCGTACACATCATCGGGCCGGAGCTCGGCATCACCAAGCCGGGCATGACCATTGTTTGCGGCGACTCGCACACCAGCACGCACGGTGCTTTCGGCGCGCTCGCCTTCGGCATCGGCACCAGTGAAGTCGAGCATGTGCTTGCCACACAAACCCTGCCGCAAGGCAAGGCCAAGACCTTCCGCATCTCCGTCGAAGGCGAGTTGCCCCGCGGCGTCACGGCCAAAGACATCATCCTCGCCATCATCGGCCAGATCGGCACCGACGGCGCTACCGGCTGCGTGGTTGAATACGCGGGCTCCGCCATCCGCGCGCTTTCCATGGAAGGCCGCATGACCGTCTGCAACATGAGCATCGAAGCAGGCGCGCGCGCCGGCATGATCGCTCCCGACGAAAAGACCTTTGCCTATCTCAAGGGCCGCCGTTTCTCGCCGGAAGGCGCGGCATGGGACGAAGCCGTTGCCGAGTGGAGCAAGCTGCCCACCGACCCCGGCGCCACCTTCGATCGCGAACTCGTCATCGACGCGTCGAATCTGGTTCCCTACGTCAGTTGGGGAACCAGCCCCGGCATGGTTGCGCCCATCACCTCCACCGTGCCGAACCCCGCCAATGCAGCCAACGAACGCGAGAGCAAGAACCTCGAGCGCGCGCTTGAATACATGGATCTCAAAGCCGGCACGCCGCTCGAAGAAGTCGTCATCGACCGCGTCTTCATCGGCTCCTGCACCAACGGCCGCATAGAAGATTTGCGCGCCGCCGCCGGCATCGCCGCTGGATACAAGGTCAGCACGCACGTCAGCGCCATGGTGGTTCCCGGTTCGCAAGCGGTAAAAGCGCAAGCCGAAGCCGAAGGCCTTGACAAGATCTTCCGCGAAGCCGGCTTCGACTGGCGCGAGCCCGGCTGCTCCATGTGCCTCGCCATGAATCCCGACATCCTCGCCCCGGGCGAGCGTTGCGCATCCACCAGCAACCGCAACTTCGAAGGCCGTCAAGGCCGCGGCGGACGCACTCACCTTGTCTCTCCGGAGATGGCCGCGGCAGCCGCCATTGCCGGCCACTTCGTCGATATCCGCGGTTGGAAAGTCAACGAGCCCGCTCTGCAGGAGGTAAAGGCCTAATGGAACCCTTTCGCACATTGACTTCACTGGCTGCGCCTCTGGACCGCGCCAACGTCGACACCGACCAGATCATTCCCAAGCAGTTTTTGAAGCGCATCGAGCGCACCGGCTACGGCGATTTTCTGTTCTTCGACTGGCGCAAGAACGCCGCCGGCGAACCTGACCCCGCGTTTGTACTCAATGACCCGCGCTACACGGCCGCCAGAATTCTCATTGCAGGTAAGAACTTCGCCTGCGGTTCGAGCCGCGAGCACGCCGCATGGGCACTGGAGAACTACGGTTTCCGCGTAGTCATTGCGCCCAGTTTCGCTGACATCTTCTTTTCCAACGCCGGCAAGAACGGCATTGTGCTGGTGCGTCTCAGCGAAGAGCACGTCGCCGAGTTGCTCCACAAGGCGCAGACCATTCCCGGCTACGAACTTTCCGTGTCGCTTGAAGAGCAAGCCGTCACCGACGTGCACGGCTTCCATGCAACGTTCGATGTCGATCCCTTCCGCAAGTTCTGCCTGCTCGAAGGTCTCGACGACATCGGCCTGACTTTGCGCCACGCCGCGGCACTCGACACGTTTGAAGCCAAGCACGACGAAGCAGCCTGGTTGAAAGCGAAATAGCTAATAGCTGATAGCTATTAGTCTTTGGTTGACGAAGGAAAATGAGCCACCATCTTCACAAGAAGAGCACAGTTTGAAGAATCGGGAATCAAGCTAAAGGCTGGAAGCTAATAGCTGATAGCCATCACAAGGAGTCCACATGGGAACCAACGGCAACACGCAAGCAACCAATGCCCACCTCAACACGCCCACCCGCCTCACCGGCGCTGAGATTGTTTGGGCAACGCTGGTAGGCGAGGGCGTCACCGACGTCTTCGGCTATCCCGGCGGGGCAATCCTTCCGGTCTACGACGCGCTGCGCAAGTTTCCCATTCACCATGTCCTGGTCCGCCACGAGCAAGGCGCCGCGCACATGGCCGACGGCTACGCGCGCGCATCGGGCAAGGTCGGTGTGGCCATCGCCACCAGCGGCCCCGGCGCAACCAACCTTGTCACCGGCATCGCCACGGCCATGCTCGACTCCATTCCCATCGTCTGCATCACCGGCAACGTCTCCAGCAAGATTCTGGGCACCGACGCGTTTCAGGAAGTCGACATCACCGGCATCACGCTGCCCGTGACCAAGCACAACTTCCTCGTCAATCGCACGGAAGATATCGCGCCTGCGCTACGCGCCGCATTTCAAATTGCCAAGTCCGCGCGGCCCGGCCCGGTGCTCGTCGACATTACCAAGGACGCGCAGCAAGGCACGGCCATGTTTGACTTCGAAGCCGCCAAGCCGAAGCCCCATCGCCTGCACCCCATGCGCAAGATCGAAGCGTCGAGTCTCGATCAAGCAGCCGAGTTGATTCGCAACGCCAAGCGCCCGGTGATCCTTGCCGGCCACGGCGTCATCGAGTCCGGCGCTCTCGAACAGTTGCGCACCCTCGCCGAGCGCGCGCAGATTCCCGTCGGCCTCACGCTGCTCGGGCTAGGCGGCTTCCCTGCTTCCCATCCGCTCAACCTCGGCATGATGGGCATGCATGGAGAAGCCTGGATCAATCATGCGATTCAGGAAGCCGATTTGCTGATCGCCTGCGGCATGCGCTTCGACGATCGCGTCACCGGCACCACGGCCACCTACGCCACCAAGGCCAAGAAGATTCACATTGAAGTGGATCCCGCCGAAGTAAACAAGAACATCAAGGTCGACGTCGCGCTGCTCGGCGATCTGGCTGAAGTGCTGGAGCAATTGCTGCCCCGCATTCCCGGCCGCGACGGCTCGGCATGGCTCAAGACCATCGCAGCCATCAAGGGCGATGCTGCCGTACTCGACATCAAGAATCTGCCCGACCTGGGCCATCTCTACGCCGCCCATGTGATTCACGACATCTGGCGCATCACCGGCGGCAACGCCATCATCGTCACCGACGTGGGCCAGCACCAGATGTGGGAGGCGCAGTACTATCACCACGAGCATCCGCGCACGCTGATCACTTCCGGCGGCCTCGGCACCATGGGCTTCGCATTGCCGGCGGCCATCGGAGCAAAGTTCGCATGTCCCGGCAAGGAAGTGTGGGTTATCGCCGGCGACGGCGGTTTCCAAATGACTTCGCCCGAGCTCTCCACCATTGCGCAAGAGGGCATCAAGATCAACATCGCCATCATCAACAACGGCTATCTCGGCATGGTGCGCCAATGGCAGGAGTTCTTCTACGAGCGGAACTACGAAGCGACACCGCTCGTCAGTCCCGACTTCGTCAAGTTGGCGGGCGCGCACGGGCTTGAGGGCCGCGCCGTTCGCACGCGCGCAGAGGTCGAAGGCGCCGTTGCACAAGCGCGTTCCGCGAGTGGCACCTACCTGCTGAACTTCATGGTTGAAAAGGAAGAATCCGTTTACCCGATGATCCCGGTCGGCGCCGCACTGCACGAGATGATCCGCCGCCCCGGCAAGGACCCGCTGGAAGAGTCCGCGGACGACAAGTAGGAACTGCAGCTTCTAGCTGCTAGCTCTTAGCTTCTAGCTTCTTAAGAGCCGACTTCGAATTTGGAGTTGGCCTGTGAAGCGGAGGCGTAACGAGCTAGAAGCTGGAAGCTAGAAGCTAGAGGCTGAAAAATGCTGCACACATTCGTCGCTTACGTGGAAGATTTGCCGGGCGTGCTGACGCGCGTGGCGTCGCTCTTCCGTCGCCTCAACATCAACATCAGCTCCCTGACCGTGGGCCGCAGCGAGAAGATCGGCCTGTCGCGCATGACTATCGTCGCCGAGGCCTCCGCCGAAGCCGGCAACCGCATCCGCGCCAGTTTGTTTAAACTGGAGAATGTTGTCGATGTCGACGACATCGCCGGTGCGCCCTCGGTCACGCGCGAACTGGCGCTCATCAAGGTGGCTGCCACACCCAAGAACCGCTCCCAGATCTTCGAACTGGTCGAAGTCTTCCGTGCCCGCATCGTCGACCTCGCTCCCGAGTCGCTCATGATTGAAATGACCGGCGTCGAAAGCAAGATCGAAGGGCTCATCCAGGTGCTCAATGAGAGCGAAGACCGGGTGCTTGAAATCTGCCGCAGCGGCAAAATGACCATGCGCCGCGGCCATCACACCAGCAAGGTGCTCAAAGCGATGGGCTCCGGCGCCGAGCCGGAAACCGAAGCTGTTGAGGCTGTTGAAGACCCCGCCGCGGTCCTGCCGGAATAAGTTCCCGCCCGCTACCGCACCGGCCCGTCGAACCAACCATTCACTACGCACGTAAAGGAAAACAAAAACATCATGGCGAAGACTTACTACGATAACGCTGCCGACCTCACCCTCATCCAGGCAAAGAAGGTGGCCATCATCGGCTACGGCTCTCAGGGTCACGCACACGCCCTCAACCTGAAGGATTCCGGGGTCCAGGTCAAGGTCGGCCTCGCCGCCGGCTCCAAGTCCATCGTCAAGGCGCAGAAGGCTGGCCTTGAGGTCGGCACCGTTGCCGAGGTCACCAAGTGGGCCGACGTCATCATGGTCCTGGTTCCCGATCAAACCGCGGCCAAGCTTTATGCCGACGAGATCGGACCCAACATCACCGCCGGCAAGCTGCTGATGTTCGCCCACGGCTTCAACATCCACTTCAAAACCATCGTTCCCGCCGCGGGCATCGACGTGGGCATGGCCGCACCCAAGGCCCCTGGCCATCGCGTGCGCGAAGTCTTCACCGAAGGCGGCGGCGTCCCCGGACTCATTGCCGTCAGCCAGGACGCCACCGGCAACGCACACGCCCTCTGCCTCAGCTATCTCAAGGGCATCGGCTGCACCCGCGCCGGCGTGCTTGAAACCACCTTCAAGGAAGAGACCGAGACCGATCTGTTCGGCGAGCAGGCCGTGCTTTGCGGCGGCGTCAGCGCGTTGATCAAGGCCGGTTTCGAGACGCTGGTCGAAGCCGGTTATCAGCCCGAGAGCGCCTACTTCGAGTGCCTGCACGAGCTCAAGCTGATCGTCGATCTCATCTATCGCGGCGGCCT
>CAZLMY010000106.1:0-20158 GCA_964560845.1 uncultured Occallatibacter sp.
AGGTCCACGTACTCGCAAGGGTGTGGGGGTTCGAGTCCCTTCTTCGGCACCAAACTTATTCCATTCAAAAGTTTAGAGTGTTTCCTCTCAAGATCTCTCCGGCCTTTCGCCATCCGCCCATTTTGAACTGCGGTTTGTGGTGAATTTCCTTTTGACATTACAGACCAGCTTGACAAGTGCTTTCGATTCCGTGTACTTTGCAATACAAAGTGGAAACGGCATGAATGACCTGAACAAAGCGTTGGGCGATATCGACAGCATTCGCAGACAGATGGCCCATAGTACCGAGTTTCGGGGCTATGGACCTGTAACGCTGGCCAGTACGGGGATTCTCGCGATCGCGGCCGCCGGCGCCCAGACGCTGTGGCTGCCGGACGCAGCAAATCACTTGGCCGCATACCTGTTCATCTGGATCTGGACGGCAGTCGTCTCGGCCGGGTTGATTGGCGCCGAGATGTTGGCGCGAACCCGGCGCATCCATTCAGGCATGGCCGACGAGATGATCCGCATGGCAGTCGAGCAGTTCTTGCCGGCTGCCGGCGTGGGCGGATTGATGACGCTGGTGCTGGTGCGGTTTGTGCCGGGGTCGACTTGGATGCTGCCGGGCGTCTGGCAAGTCATTTTCAGCCTCGGCGTATTCTCATCGTGCCGTTTCTTGCCGCGGCCTATCGCTGTTGCGGGCGCCTGGTATCTGCTGACCGGACTCACGGCCATTGCGTTGGGTGACAGCCGGGCGCTTTCTCCCTGGGTCATGGGTGTTCCCTATGGAGCGGGGCAGCTGCTGGTGGCGGGGATTCTGTTGTTGAACGCAAAGGAGGGCGGCGATGAAAACTGAACCTTCAGGCAGCGAAGGCCGGTTTGCGTATGAAGGCCTGGATCGCGTCATCCACGAGCGCGCCCGGCTCAGCGTACTGACCTCTCTCATCACAAACCCAAAAGGTCTGGCGTTCGGCGACTTGAAACAGCTTTGCTCGCTTACCGACGGCAACCTGAATCGGCACCTGCGGGTGCTGGAGGAGGGAAAGCTGGTGGAGATCGTCAAGACACTGGACCGCAACCGTCCTTTGACCATTTGCCGCATCACCGCCTCAGGCCGCAAGAGGTACCTGGAATATCTGACCACGCTGGAACAAGTGGTTCGGGATGCAGCCAAGGTCACCACCGATGTGCAGGCAGCGGGGCTAGTTCAAGGTTTGACCACTTCACAGGTGTAACTTTTTATTGTCCATTCACTTTGTATTGCAAAGTTAATAATGTAAGGAGAGAAAGACAAGTGAGCGACTTTTCGATTTTGCAACAGCGTCTGAGCCCCCGGATCCAGTCTCGATCCTTGGGTGTGAAACTCATCGTTGTATGCGGACTTGCGCTGGTCATGGCGATTCCTGCTCTGTTTGTTGAAGGCGTTGTTGAGGACAGGACCAAGCGAGCAGACGACGTTGTGAAGGAAATAAGCGGTCATGTTGGCGGGCAACAGACCTTTCTTGGGCCAACGCTCGCGGTTCCCTACACCATTCCGGCGCAAATGAAGGACGATGCGCCGAAGCACGGGGTATACCTGGTATTTCCTAAACAGGCGTCCGGCACCCTGAAGACGATCACGGAAGAGCGACGCCGCTCGCTGTTCAAAGTGCCCGTGTTCCAAGCTGATTTGAAACTAGAAGCTGTCTTTGATTTAGCCGGCGTGCCATCCGCTGCGCCGCAAGGCGCTAACCTCGACTGGAGCCAGGCGGAGATGGTGGTTGGAGTCAGCGATGCACGCGGCGCTCTTGCTGACGCAATGTTGACGGCCGAAGGAAAGACCATGACTCTCGTCCCGGCGGAAGTGTCCTCTGACATTTCCATCGGCGGAGACCAGAGCCAGCACAGCAAACTGACGCTGTTCGGCGCGAAGATGGATGGCATCGCCAAGCCGAACGCGCAGTTTGTAGCGACCTCAGTGATGAAATTCTCCGGTGCGCAGCGGATCGCTTTGCTCGCCTATGGAAAGACCACGCAACTCAGGGTGCAGGGCGACTGGCCCAGCCCGGGATTTGACGGCGGGTTTCTGCCGGTTAGCCGTACCGTTTCCCGCAGCGGCTTCACTGCGGAGTGGTCAGTCCCATTCATAGCCCGCGGCGTGCGCGCAGAAGGGCAGGCCGACTCAATTACCGGTCTGGATGCGACATCTCTTGGCGTTTCCTTCATTGAAGTGGCCGACCCATATCAATCGGTGGATCGATCACTCAAATATGTCGCCCTGTTCTTGGGGTTGCTATTTCTTACGCACTTCGTCTTTGAAGTTACAACGGGCAAACGAGTTCATCCGGCTCAGTACGTTCTTGTCGGAATCGCGCAGATTATCTTCTATCTGCTTTTGTTGTCTCTCGCCGAAAGGATCGGTTTCGACCTTGCCTTTCTGTTTGCCGGCGGCGCTACGGTGGCGCTGCTCTCGGCCAATGCCGGGTGGGTGTTTGCAAGCCGACTGCAGGGTGTCCGCGCCTTTGCTATCTTCAGCCTGCTCTATGTGTTGACCTATCTGCTCCTGCGGCTCGAAGACAATGCACTTCTGGTGGGGGCGATTGCCAGCTTCCTGGCGGTGACGGCAGCCATGTACTTTACCCGAACAATCGACTGGTATAGCTCGCTGCCCGCGGCTGGCGTCCTCGATCCGGTGACCGCTGCGGCAGCCCCAAAGGAAACGGCATAATGCAAGGATTCTGCCTGCAGTCCAGTCGAAAAGAATAGAGCGGCGCAGTTTGTGGGACAGCGGCGATGTCCCGCAAACTGCAGCCGATAAAAACGTTTCAGGCCCAGGGGTTTGCGAGGTAACTTTGCAATGCAAAGTAGAGTCGATCGACATTTGCATGTAGCCGTCATCATGGACGGCAATGGACGTTGGGCAAAGCGGCGCGGCCTGCCTCGCGTGGCCGGGCATCGCGCCGGAGTAGGCGCAGCCCGCCGCGTGGTGGAGCATGCGGTAGACGTAGGTATCGGCCGCCTGACACTCTACGCATTTTCGTCGGATAACTGGCTCCGCCCGCCTGACGAAGTGCAGCGCATCTTGTGGCTGTTGCGGGCATTTCTGCGGCTTGAAACCGAGCGGCTCAGGCAGCGTGGCGCCCGTCTGACCGTCATCGGCCGCCGCGACCGCCTGCCGGGTGCGTTGCTGCGCGAAATCGAGCGGGCTGAGAGCGCCACCGCCGAAGGCCGGTGCATTCATCTGCGTGTAGCGATTGACTACTCGTCGCGCGACGCCATCGCGCACGCAGCACTGACCACCAACGCGCTTCCCTCAGGTCAATTGCCCTCGGCCGATGAGCAGAGGCAACGCCTCGCGCAGGTGTTGATGGCAGATAGCGGAGAGGTGGATTTGCTGATTCGGACCGGTGGCGAGAAGCGTCTTTCCGATTTTCTGCTGTGGGAGTCGGCCTATGCCGAGTTGGTGTTTACAGACTGCATGTGGCCGGACTTCGACGCTGCCGGCCTGGATGTGGCGCTGGAGGAATTTCGCCGCAGAGAGCGTCGCTTTGGTGCCGTGCCGGCTTTAGCTTTTCCGGCAGCGGCGGCTTCGCTCGGGGGTGCGCAATGATGGCTTTGGGATCGCGTCCACTTGAAGTGAAGTTCATTTTGCCGGCACTGACTGAGGCCACCAGCCCTTATTGGCGGCCGATCAAGTATTCGCTTTTTCCGCCGCTGGGCCTGGCCACGCTGGCAGCCTGTCTGGCTCCCGATGACCATGCCACGATTGTGGACGAACACGTAGAAACCCTGGGGCTCGACGACAAACCGGACCTGGTGGTCATTCAGGTCTATATCACCAACGCCTATCGCGCCTACAAGATCGCCGATCGTTATCGCGAAAAGGGGGTATATGTCTGTCTGGGAGGCCTGCATGTCACCTCGCTTCCCGAAGAGGCGGCCGCGCATGCGGACAGCATCTTTCTCGGCCCGGGGGAACAGACCTTTGCGCAGTTCCTGAAAGACCTGCGCGCCGGGAAGCCTGAGCCGGTTTATGCTTCCACTGCCGGGCGCACCTTGGAGCGGATTCCGCCGCTACGCCGCGATCTGATCCGTCGCAATCTCTACCTGGTGCCCAATTCCATCGTGGTCACGCGCGGATGCCCCCAGCATTGCGATTTCTGCTACAAGGACGCCTTCTTTCAGGGCGGGCGGGGATTCTATACACAGCGTGTAGAAGACGCGCTGGCCGAGATTCAGCGGTTGCCGGGACGCCATCTCTACTTTCTCGACGACCACTTGCTCGGCGACAGGCGCTTTGCCGAGGCCCTGTTCGAGGGTATGAAGGGCATGAGGCGACTCTTTCAGGGCGCTGCTACAGTCGACTCGATCTTGCGCGGCGACCTGATTGAGCGCGCGGCCGAAGCCGGGCTGCGCAGCATCTTTGTAGGATTTGAGACCCTTTCCGCAGAGAACCTGAAGCGCAGCAACAAGCGCCAGAACCTGGGCCGGGACTACAAAGCCGTGGCCGACCGCCTGCACTCGCTCGGCATCATGATCAACGGCAGCTTTGTGTTTGGTATGGACGACGACGGCGACGACGTCTTCAGGCGCACCGTCGACTGGGCCATCGAGCGCGGAATCACCACGGCGACCTTTCATATTCAAACGCCCTACCCAGGCACGGGACTACACACCCGGATGACGCGGGAAGGCCGCATGATGACCCGCGACTGGAATCTCTACGACACCCGGCATGTGGTGTATCGTCCTGCGCTGCTCAAACCCGAGGCCCTGAAAGAAGGGTACGACTGGGCCTATCGCGAGTTTTATCGTTGGAGTTCGATTGCTCAGGCAGCTTTGTTTCATGGCACCCTGAAGCACCAGGCAAAGCATTTCTTCTATGCCGCCGGCTGGAAGAAGTTCGAGCCGCTGTGGGACATGATGATCCGCGCGCGGCAGCTCACCCGCGCGACTCCGTTGCTGGAAACCGTGCTGTCCAAAGTCACCAGGGCCGAGGGCGAAGCCGGGCTGGCAGAGGGCAATCCAGGCGCAAAGGCAGAATTGACGCAGATCGCGCTGGAAGAACCGGGGACTGCTGGCTGAACCTTGCTCTGTGCCTGGTTGAAAGCGGGGACATTCTTTCAAGCAAGCTTCTCGACTTGTTGGAGGTCAGGGACCCTTGACCTGCGCAGGCCGTGCTTTTGCAGGATCGACGATTCCTTTTCCTTCCAGTACGTTGTAGAAGCGGTCGACGGCAAGGTCCTTCAAGTCCTCAGTCAGTCCGGATGGCCAATGGATCTGCACCTTGTCGATTTTTGTTGCGCTACCCAAGCCGAAATGAATGCGCAAATCGTTCTGCGAAAGATAACTTCCCCCGCTGTGCACCTCGTCCGTTTGCGTCGTGCCGCCGGCAACCAGCGTGATGCGAGTGTTGAGCGCCAGTCGATTGCTCTTGGTGCCGTCGAGCTCGAAGCTCACCCAGTGCCTGCCCGGCACGCCGCGATTGCGCAGGATCATGGGGCTTCCGTCGAGGTCTTCAATCACTACATCCATATTGCCGTCGTTGAATAGATCGCCCACCGCCAAGCCGCGCGAAACCCGACGTTCCAGCAATGCCTTTCCGGCCTGGGTACTGGCATCGCAGAAAGTGCCGTCTTTCTGGTTGAGTTCGAGCATGGTGGGCTGCCGATAGCCTGCACCCGAGGGCAGTGAATCCACTTGCGGATAGACATGGCCCGAGCCCAAGATCAGATCCGGCCAGCCATCGTTGTCCAGGTCGACAAACGCCGTTCCCCACTTGACCAAGGGTAGCGACGGCAGCGCAACGCCCGATGCGAAAGAATCTTCCTTGAAGTTGTAGTCGCCGTCGTTGCGGTAGAGCAGCACATTCTCGTCGGTAAAATTGGTGACGAAGATCGATGGGCGTCCTGTGTGGTTGTAGTCGCCGACTGCGATGCCCATCGATGCCTGCTCCGATCCGTCCTCGCTGACCGCAGTCCCGGATTGAAGGCCGATATCTTCGAATTTTCCCTTGCCGAGATTCCTGTAGAGATACTTGGGCGTGGAATCGTTGGTGATATAGATGTCGGGCCGGCCCGTATTGTTGAAGTCCACCCACACCACGCCCAGCCCATAATAGCCGTCCGGATCGCTGACGCCGGCGGCTTTCGACATGTCGGTGAACGTGCCGTCGCCGTTGTTGTGAAACAGCGAGTCGCCTGCTCCGCGCAAACCGCGCGGCCCGCACTGCACGTCGATGCCCTTGTATTTGCAGAAGGACGCACTCCCGAACCCGGGCATGTCGTCGAGATGGAAGTCGACATAGTTGGCCACCATGAGATCGACGAATCCATCGCCGTCGTAGTCGCCAAACGCGGCTCCTGCCGACCAGCGGCCATCGGCCACGCCTGCTTTTGCAGTGACGTCCGTGAAGCTGCCATCGCCGTTGTTGCGGTAGAGGATGTTGCCGCCGAAGCAGGTGAGATAAAGGTCGGGCCAGCCGTCGTTGTTATAGTCTCCGACAGCGCCTCCCATGCCGAAACAAGGCGTTGAAATGCCGGCCTTGGCAGTAACATCTGTGAAGGTTCCATCGTGGTTGTTATGGTAGAGGGCGCCGGTTGTCTTTACTCCTTTAAGTGCCTGGTCGACAGTCGGCGAGTTGGTGAAATAGATATCGGGCCATCCGTCGCGGTCATAGTCAATCAGAATCACGCCGCCGCTCATCGATTCCGGAATGTACTTCTTTGCGGGTGCCGTGTTGTGCATGAAAGTAATCCCGGCGGCAGCGGCGATATCTTCCAGTTGCGGAACCGGACGTCCGCTGCATTTGATCATTTTGGCGCCGGGCGGAGGCGCTGTCGGCGCAAAATGGCCCGACCCCATCTGAGCCGCCGCCACGTTCAGGGCGCAGAACACAACACCCAGGGATCTCTGCAGACTACTGTGAAAGCGGAGAGTGGCCAACCGAGTCGTTTCCTTCCCTACTGAGTTTGCTTCAGCTTATCTGCAACCCGTTCGCGAGACTTGGCTTTCAGGTCTTTGTAGATGGCGAGTTCGCGATCCGAGTCCGCCGAGCGGCCCATTTTGCGATAAGCCGCCTGCAACTGGTAATGCATGTAGTCAGTTTGGGGCATGAGACGGGCAGCCGCTTCGAGATGCGCGATCGCGTCTGCAATCTGGCCGCGGTCGAGAAGAATCTTGCCCAATTCATACTGTGCGTTGGCGTAATCGGGATGCGCCGCAATCACCTGCGAAAAAAGCGCCGCGGCCTCGTCGGTCTTGGATTGCTGCAAGGACACAAAGCCGAGGTGATAGAGGGCGCCGGGATCGGCCGGATCGAGACTCAGTTCCGCCTGAAACTCCTTGGCAGCTTCGGGCCAATGTTCCCAGTGGATATAGGCGAGTCCCTCATAGAAATGTGCCTTGCGCAGCGATGGATCCGACTGGAGTGCGCGCTCCAAAGCTGCAGTTGCCCGCGCATAGTCGCCGATCTCCGTCCATAACTGACCAATTAGCAGAAGCGTCTCATTTGTGCGCGATTGGGATTCGAAGGCGCTCAATACTTCCGTGGCCTTCTGCATGTCTCCGAGATGGGCGAGAGACGCGGCCCAGGCATAGCCGGTTTCGCTGTCCTTCATGCCTGAAGAACCCAATGGAGCAAACGCCTCTGCAGCCTTTGCGTACTGGTCTGTCGCGAAATAAGAGATGCCAAGCATGGCGCGGAGTGCCTTCGACTCCGGCTCAAGCGGCAGCGCCTGCGAAAGAGCGTGGATCGCTTCGGCATAGTCCTTTGCCCGAAAAGCACAGAGGCCGAGATTCTTTTCCAGCCCGGAAAGAGTCGAGTCCCACTGCTCTGCCTGGCGATAGGATTCGAGGGCGGGAGCGTAATCGCCTCGGATAGCCTGCGATGTGGCCAAGTCGTTGAATGCCAGTCCCAGCACCGCCCGCAGAGCTTTCTCGCGGGCCTCCGCGGCTGCGCGCCGCTGCGGCGTTAATTTGCTGTGAGCCAAGTCGTCGTCCAGGTTGTTGACCGGCGGCGCGGCCTGGTTCTCCTGTTGCGGCGTCAAGGGCATCACCGCAGCCGATGCGGTGGCACCGCTGGCCAGCAGTTTGGCTGAGACGCTTTGCTGCGTCTGCACCATCGTCTTGTTCTGCAAATCGCGAGCTTTCGCTGCAAACGCGTCGCTCTCCTCTTTGCGCCCGCTGCGAGCCAGAATACGGGCCAGGTCAACATAGGCACGGCGGATCTGATAGTTGGTGCGCGCTTCATCGGCTCCCGTCAACTCAATCGCCTTCCGCATCATCTGCTCGGCGCGGTCGCTCTTGTCCTCGGCATAAGCGTTCATGCCCAGATACAGAAACGGGTCGGGCGAAGCTGGATCGATTTTTGAAGCTGCGAGCAGATATCTATCCGATTCCTGATATTTGCGTTCGCCGGAAGTAATCATGCCGAGCATGTAATTGGCGAGATAGTCCGACGGAAAGTACTCCGCCTCCTTTCTCAACTCCGCTTCGGCCTCTGGCGTGGGCTTCCAATCGTTCATGAAAAGCTGCGCCAATCCCAGAAAATAGTGTGCATGTGGGGTACGCGTATCCAGAGCGATCGCTTTCCGAAACTCGGCCACCGCGGCGTTCATGTCCTGGCCGTCTCGATAGGCCCGGCCCATGAGCACATGCAGGGAGCCGCTATCCCCGGCGATTCGCTTCATCTGATCGAATGTCGCCACCGCGCGCCGCTTGTCTTCCGGCTTGCCGGTTTGCAGCAGGCACACCGCCAGGGGATAGAGGTTATCGACGGTGGGTTCGGCCTGGGCCACGCGGGTGAACGGCTGGACCGCGTCGGTGTATTCGCCCTTCTGATCGTAGGCGCTGGCCAGCACCCGGTTGGCGCGAAGATTTCCGGGATCGGATGCCAAAGCCTTTTGCGCGGACTCAATCGCCTTGTCGACCTGGTGCGCCTGCAGTTCGCCAAATGCCAAAACCGCATAGGTCGCGGGAGCATCTTCAAAACCGAGCGACTCGCGATAGAGTTGGGACGCCTTTACTGGATCGGATTCCAGCAGTTTGAGATCGGCAACTTCGCGAAGCGCAGAGGCGATTGTGAGACGATTTGCCGCTGCCGCCGCTTCAGGATTACCTGAATCGCGCGCAGCTTCGGCAGCCGCAATGCGCCTTTCCAATTCGCCTTGTACACTCGGCGGCTTCTGGGCATTCGAGGCATGCCGTCCCGTCGCTTGCGCGCCGGCAACGAAAAAAGCACAGGCCACCAGCACAAACCATGCGGCAGAGCGATTCAACTTGCAGTGGCGCGTTGCGCGGAGCGCGAATTCAAGACTTCGAAAAGTCATAGCCATGCGTTGGACAGATTCTATCCCAAAAAGCAAACTGCGGAGCCTGGTCCGGCTCCGCAGTTTGTCTTGCTGCTTGTTAGTTTGGTTGCCGGAAAGTTATCGCCGTTAGAACGTGAATTTCAGGCTGTACTGCAATTCGCGGTTCCCGCGGCTGGTTTGCAAAGTCGTCACTGCTCCGAAGCCGGTGACTGCGCTGTTGGAGCTGATTGTCGGGTTGGAGGCGCTGCACGGGGCCGTGGTTGTCTGGCCGGCCACGGTGATCGTTGGTCCGCACTGGATCGACGAGGGAGCAAATCCGGTGCCCTCCAGACCATTGGAGTTGAAGTTCGGGTGGTTGAGCATATCGAAGAAGTCCATGGCGAACTTTACACGATATTTCTCTTTGATTTGCCAGTTCTTGGCCAACTGGGCGTCCCAGTTTGTGGTGGGAGCGCCGTAGCAATAGCCGCGATGTTCGGCGCCGCTGGAAACCGTTCCCAGGGTATAACCCACCAGAGTGAAAGCGCTGGCATTCAGAATCTGGTTGGCCTTCTCACCAGAGTTGCAGCCCATCCCCGTGGTGAGCGGACGGTTGTTCCCGTTATAGCCGGTTCCGATGAGCTGGCTGATGGTTTGAGTCGAGGTCACCGGACTGCCACTGGCGTTGACTCCGGTGACAACCGTATTGCTGTAGCCGCCGTTGGCGAACACCGACAACGAACTCGCGTGCGCGGCGGTGAAGATGCTGTTCACCTGCCAGCCGCCGATGGTCTGCTGCACGAGCTGGTTCTGCTTGACGAACTTGGGCAGATAGTAAACTTCGTTGGCCACGAAGATGTTGGGGCGGTTGATGTTGGTGTTGCCCTTGTCCAGTGTGTCGTTGCCTTGCACCGTGGGCAATTCCTGATTGGCGGTGCCCGAGGAGTTGTCTTCTTCCACGTCGCCGATGGAGTGGGACCAGGTGTAGGCCGCCTGGAACGTGGAGGGCCCTACCTGGGAGCGGAAGAGGGTTTGGAGTGAGTTGTAGGAAGCGTGCCCTTCCCTCGCAAACCCATTGATCCCTCCGAAGTTGAACGCCGGACGGTAGGGGTTGGTCCCGGTGCCATTCGAATTCAGCACCGCATTGATCCAGTTGGACTGAGGAACGGGGTTAAAGGCCTCCATCGATGTCAAGTGAACACCGGTGTTGCCCACATATCCCACTTCGAGGGTAGTGTTTCTCGCCACCTCCTGCTCAACCGTGACGTTCCACTGCCAGGCGTTCGGAGTAACGGCACGCATCTCCTTGCCGTAGTTCGGCGAGACCCCCCCTCCAGACAACGGCACTGTGGAATCAAGAGGACGGCTCGAGGATGCGGTCAGTGAGAACGGAGCGCCCTTCTCCATGCCCTCTGCCAAACCCACCAATTCCCGCTCGTAGAACTGACCGCCGCCAAGTCTGAGCGCGGTCTTTCCATTCCCGAAGATGTCCCAGGAAATGCCTACGCGCGGCGCAATGTCATGGTTGTTCTGCGGGACAATCGCGGCGCTCGCCCCTTGGGTCCCGCCCGACAGGTTGAGGTTCACCCCCAGACTGTTCATCAATTTGTTGGCAGCGGCGCAGGGCTGGGTGCCTGCCGCAACAATCAGGCCGTTGCAAGCGTCGGTCGGATTAGCCTGCGCTTCTCCGGCGCTCCAGTCGGCCAGACTCCAGTTGGCCCACTGGTTGTCATTGGAGAAGGGTTCACGGTAGAAGGACCAGCGGAAACCGTAGTCGATGGACAGGTTTCTGCGGATCTTCCAGCTGTCTTGCACATAGAACTCGTAGTCGTGCCATTTAACCTGGGCGGTAATATCCTGGCTTCCTTCCGAGATGTTGGCGAAGGTCTGCGGCGAGGCGCCGGTTCCCGGAACCAGAACATTGGCCAGCGAGTTGTTGGTGTTTACGCAAGCCGGTGTGCCAGCGGTCGGCATAGCCGGAGGGGCGGTCTGTCCCGCAGCGCAGTACACGCTGCCGGGGAATCCCGGACGGTCGGCGCCGTCGCCGCTATCTTCGTCCTTGATGTTGTTGCTCCAGAAGACGCCGGCTTTCAACAGGTGATTGCCTTTGACCTTGGAGAGGTTGTCCTGAACGGTGTAAAGGTCCTCATGGTTGTGATACGGCGCAATGTTCCAGAACGAGGCTTCTCCCTCTGAAGAGCCGTAGGGGTTGAAGCCGCCCCAGTTGCCGAAGAAGCCGTCCACTTCTTTCAGCGAGGAGGGGAAGGTGGTCGGATAGGCCTTGTCGATGGCCGGAACAATGCTGGCTCGAGTGCCGGCAAGAGCGGTAATGATCGCGTTGTGGCCATACCCAAACTCCACGTCATTCACCATGCTGTTGGAGATGGTCGAACTCAATTTGGCCATCACGCTCTTTGAAGGCTGACTCCAGCTCGACTGCACGGTGGGAAAGTCCGACTCACCCCAGAAGGAGTCTCCTACATTCGGAGCCGGATTGGTCCAGGAATCCACCGTCATGCGGGCCGTGATGCGGTTCGACTTGTTGAGGTCCCAGTCCGGACGCACGTTCCACTCGCTCCAGTTCAGCGGATTGGCGATGGGTGAGGCCCAGTTGTATCCGTCGGAAGCCACCAAGGTCTGGTTTGAATTGAAGTTGGGCGAGGGGTAGAACTGAGCAATCAGCGCTCCGGCCGCGTCTGGGGTGCCAATCTTCTGCGGACTGCCCACCCAGGACGGGAAGCCGGGGTTCACCTGGGTACCCGAACTCGTGACCCGCGTTGTTCCCGGAATAGCGGCGCCGCATTGATCGTTGCCATTCCAGGAGTTCGTCCCTGTTCCGTAGAAGCTGAAGTCACCGACCGCTTCCGCGTCCGTGGGAACGCAAGAGCCAAACGAGGCGCCGCGGATTTCCCGGTTCCATTCCTGGTTCCACCAGAAGAAGAACCGGTCCTTGAGTGCCGGGCCGCTCACGTTGTATCCCCAGTCATTGCGGCGCAGCTTGGCCTTGCCGGTGTTCTGCTCGTTGTTGAACCAGTTGTTGGCATCCAGCGCGTCGTTGCGCCCGGCATAGAAGAACCCGCCATGGAACTGGTTCTGGCCCGACTTGGTGGTGATGCTGATGATGGCCCCCGAGGCCTGCCCGTATTCAGCGCCAAACGAATTGCGGATCATCTTGAACTCGGCGATCGTGTCGATGGCCGGGTAAACCAGGATGGTCCGGTTCGATCCGACGTCGTTGTTGTTGACGCCGTCAACCAGGAACAAATTGTTGGTGTAGGGATTGCCGTTGACTGAGAAGTTGACACCACCCTCCAATCCCTTGTCCTGGCCGTCATACGAAGCGGCGGCATTGACACCTGGGGAGAGCTGAGTCAGACCGACGAAGTTCTCGCCATTCAGCGGCAACTCGCGAACCTGGGCTCCAGTGACCACTTCGCCGGCTGCAGCCGAAGTCGTTTCAACCTGAACCGTATCAGCTTGGACCGTCACATTCTCGCTCACCGCGCCAGGCGTCAATGTGGCATTGACCGAGGTGTTTGTAGAAACGTGCACCTCAACGCCAGTGGTTGTGAATTCCTTGAATCGGGGCGCCGTGATCTGGACCGTATAGATTCCCACGGCCAGTTGAGCAAGCGAGAAGGCGCCAATACCGGAAGTTGTGGTTGTGAACTTGACGTTGGTGGCATTGGCCGTGGCTGTGACCTTTGCAACCACAATGGCCGCCCCGGTCGAATCGGTCACGTTTCCGACAATCGATCCGTAGTAGGCTTGCGAGTGCAAGACAGAGGGCGTCGCCCCCAGCAAGATGAGCAACAGGAAGATCGCGCGGAACCCGAAACGGGCCGCAGGGCTACTTCTGCCGATTCCATTTCGCATCATTTGGTCTCCTGACAAAAAACTACCGTGAGTTCTTTCCCTTGGAACCCTCGCATGTCTTTCGGGAGGTTGCGCCGTCTTGAGGTAAAACGTTTGAGCGCGTGTTGCGGAGTTTATCGTTGGCCCACCACCGGGCGGCGCAAGCGAGATTTCCGATCTGGCCGGAAATGTTAACGTGACCATGACTCGCTGTCAACAGAAATTGGAGCGATGCTCGATCTAACGCAAGAAAAAAGAGATACTGGATTGCACTCAGGACCAGAAGCATCCCCGAGGACAACGCGACACTTTCCAGTCCGCCCCAACTCGGTGCATCATGACAGTGAACCGTGTTGCCGTGTTGGCACGGCAATCAACCAGCCGTCGGTCCGAGACACGAAGTCGATGGCCGGCTTCGCCCCTGCTTTTCCGGTTTCGTCCCGAATAATCCGCCTATCGTGGGCTTTCTATGGTCTTGTTTCCAGGACGCGCCCCAGCATCGGCCCAGCCTGTCGCGCATCGGCGCCGGTTGGTCCTTTGCTTGGTATTCGTCTTTCTAGCAGCCAAAGCATTTGCCCAGCTTTCTACCCCGGACCACTTGGCTGAACCGGGCTTCTGGCCAACTCAAGACCGGCCCTCCCGCGCCGATTTTGCCGGACCCGATTCCTGTGCCCGATGCCATTCGATCAAGGCGGCTACCCAAACTGATACCCCCATGGCCCGGAACCTCATCCCGGCGGAGAACGCGGAGATCCTGCACTCCCACCCTTCGCTGACCTTTTCAGCAAACAACTTCAATTACCGGATGGATACCGTTGACGGCCGGACCGCCTATTCGATTTCCAAGGGAGACCAGCGGTTGTCGTTTCCGCTCGCATGGGCGTTCGGAACGGGCCGGGTCGCCCAGTCCTATCTATTCAAGAAAGAAGATGGCAGCTATTACGAGGCGCGTGCCAGCTACTTTACCAACCTGAAAACGCTGGACTTCACTCCGGCTCGCGCCCTCACCGCCCCGTCGAGCATTGAAGAGGCCATGTACCGGCCGGTTCCCCTGGCCGAGATCCAGCGGTGTTTCGCCTGCCATGCCACGGCGGCCAGCATTGCCGGACGTTTCGACGACAAGCAGATGATCTTGGGAGTCACCTGTGAGGCCTGCCATGGCCCTGGAGCTAGTCACATCAAGGCAATGGACTCGCACACGCGGAATCCATCGGCCGCCGCGCAGAACTCAACCTTCAATCCCGCTGATCTGCTTCCCGCCGACTCCGTGGATTTTTGCGGCGCGTGTCACAGCTCCTGGTGGGACGTAAAACTCTCCGGGGGCAAAGGCCCAGCCACAACCCGGTCGGCGCCCTACCGCCTGGTGACCAGCAAATGCTGGGGAATGGGAGACGACCGGTTAGTCTGCACCGCATGTCACGATCCGCACAAGCAGCTGGAAACCGATCCAGCAGCCTACGACTCAGTCTGCAAAAGCTGCCACGTGAGCGCTCTTCCAGAAAATGCGAAGGCGAATCATCCCGGCAAGGCCTGTCCCAAGGCGGGCAGGGCCTGCACAAGTTGTCACATGCAAAAGGTTTACGTTCCTGAAATGCACGCCGATTTCACCGATCACCGCATCCGCATTGCGCACCCTGGCGAGGCGTTTCCGGAGTAGATTACTTCCACTTTCCCGTTCCTTCCACGATGGTGATGTAGCGGTTCACAGGCAGGTCGGTAAAGCGCTCGACTGCGCCGCTCGGCAGCGGCCACTTCACTTCCAGGCTGTCGATCCTGGGCCGCTGGCCGATTCCCAACACCACCCGAGGATCGTG
The DNA here is from genome assembly GCA_964560845.1 of uncultured Occallatibacter sp. Taxonomy (GTDB): domain Bacteria; phylum Acidobacteriota; class Terriglobia; order Terriglobales; family Acidobacteriaceae; genus Telmatobacter. The sequence goes on from CAZLMY010000106.1 coordinate 14,918, forward strand.
ACTTGATAAAAAGCTGCCTCCGCCAACCTTCATCCTCGACCGCTTCAGATCCCCGGCTTGGTAACTGACTCGGGCTCCAATCGCGTCGCTGGTGCACTTGCGCCCAATCAGACGCAGTCCGAGCCAGTTGTTGAGCTTCCCCACGTTATTGCGTAACAGCAGCGGAGCTTCATTGTTGTTGCTGATCAGCACGTCGATTCCCCCGTCGTTGGTAAAGTCGCCAATGGCCAGACCGCGGGCGGGGAACTTCCGGGAAAACACCGGGCCGCTGTCCCCGCTCACATTGCGGAAGACCTTGCCTTCGTGATGAAACAGAAGCAAGGGCTGACGCCACTGAATGGAGGAAGATGCCTCGTCGAACAGATCGTCGGGAAACCCGCTGGCGGCGATCAGGTCGAGATTGCCATCGTTGTCGTAATCGAAAAACTTCAGCCCCCAGCCGCTCATCCAGCGTGTCGACATCCCGATACCCGCCGGAATTGCCACATCGTCAAAGGTGCCGTCGCCGTTGTTCCGATAAAGCGAGAAGAACTCCTCATCGATGTTGGCGACGAACAGGTCCATCAGACCGTCCTCGTTGTAGTCTGCCGAATCCACACCCATGCCGGACCGGGCCCGACCATCTCCGCTATAGGCGACCTCGGCCGCCAGACCAACCTCTTCAAAGACACCCCCCCGGTTCATATAAAGAAAGTTGGGCACGGTGTCGTTGGAAACAAACAGGTCCATCTTGCCGTCGTTGTTGACATCCGTAGCCACCGCGCTCCATGCCTTGCCCAGGTGCTCGGCGATCCCCGCGGACTTGCTCACGTCCGTAAAGGTGCCATCGCCGTTGTTGTGAAACAGCCAGCTGGGCATCGGATTGAAGATCTTGGGAATGCAATAATGGCGCAGGCCGGCGGAGTCCTTGCCGCACCCGTGCATCAGATCGAATTCGGCAAACTGGCACACGAAAAGGTCGAGCCGGCCATCGTTGTCATAGTCGAACCAGACCGCGCTCGAACTCCATCCGGCGGCCGCCACCCCGGCTTGGTCGGTCACATCGGTAAAGGTGCCGTCGCCATTGTTGCGATAGAGAATGTTGCGGCCGCATTGGGTCACATACATGTCGGGAAAGCCGTCGCCGTTGTAGTCTCCCACGGCCACGCCCATGCCATAGCCGCCCCCGGCCACTCCGGCCTTTGCTGTCACGTCGGTAAACGTCCCGTCGCGGTTGTTGCGATAGAGCGCGTTTTCGAGCGGCTGGGGCGGGTTATAGAAGTTCGACTTCCCACTGTTGACCAGATAAATATCCATCCAGCCGTCGTTGTCGTAATCCAGAAAGGCGCAACCTGCTCCGCTGCTCTCAGGCAGATACTTTTCGGCGGATCTTCCCGCGTTGTGGACCCAGCCAATGCCGCTCTTCGACGCCGGCACTTCCTCAAAAGCATTGGGCGTTGCCCCAACTCCGGCGCGGGCAAGCAGCGACCGGCTGAGTGGTGAGGCCGCCGCTACAGTTGCCAGGTTTCGCAGCAGCTCGCGGCGGGTGAGGCTTTCGCGCGCGGTACTCAAATCGTTCGGCGCGCCGATAGCGCGCCCGTCGCCTGCCTTCCAGACGTGGTCCGGAAGAGTCGGACAGGAGGCAGGATGGACCACCCCCGCCAATTCATCGCGTCTGAGATCCTCGGCGTCATCCCGATTCCTCTCCCCAAACCCTTCTCTTTCAACAGGCGAATCCCATTCTAGTATCGTGCCCGCAGGATTTGGTAATAACCGTAATGTAGCGCTGGCCTCCTGGCCGGCTGTAGCGCGGCCGCCCTCGTCCGCGCTTGTCCTTTATGAATGAACAAATGCGGTCTAACCGCTAGCAACCACCGCTCGTGGCGAATCGCACCAAAAGCAAGCAAAGGCAATCGCTGTGCGAAATTTCAACGCAATCTAGGATCCAACTGTCCTGCCGGTGTGGGATAAAGGGTCGCCGTCATATTCAGTTTCAAATCGCGAGCCAGTTTTTCAATCTCCGCCAGCTTTTTCAGTTGCGCCCGGGTGAGCGAGTCCGCATTTCCCGTGGCAATTTCCGCATTGAGTTCGCCGCTCAGCTTGACGATCTTGTTGGTATCGGAAACAACCCGTTTTTGCCGCTCGGCATTCAGGGCACGCAGCCGCCGCGCTTCCTCGCTCGGGTCACGGCTGGGAATGTCGTAGTCTTCCCGGCTGTTGGCCGGTACGCCGCTGGGTAAGGTGGGCAAGCTGGGCGATGCGGGGTGGCTCTGCGCGGCGCTCGGCGTCGCCATAAGCAATGCCAGGCAGAGCGCCTTGAATCCTGCCCGGAAATCCCAATGTCTCGGGGCAACTTGCGCCGAATCGAGGGGTTTCTTGTACATCGTGTTCCAACCTCAAAACAGAATTCGGAAGCCGGCTTTCGTCTGGGCCTGAGGTCTTTTCAGATTTGCGCCGCCGCGGGAGTGGCTTTGTTTCATCTGCCCTGGGCCTGCGCTTCCAGCTTGTTTGGCTTCCGGGTAGGCGAGCGGGGAGCAGTTTGTCGTTCCGCAAGCTGAAAAGAACACGCCCACGTCGAAAGCTATACTTGCTGGCGGATACAGTTTATGCCAATTTTGGCGTTGCGATCGATTCCCACGGGCCTTGCCGTCCTTCTGGCGGCCACCATCGTCTCGGCGTCCGGCGCCACATTTGCGATTGCCCAGCCAGATTCTGCCGAGACGGCTTCCCCGATCGATATCGAGGACTTGCAGGAACATGCACTTGCAGAAGCGCAGGACGGAAACACCCCCGACGCCCTCCGCGACTACCAGCGCGCTCTCGAGATTCGCCCGGATTGGAAAGAGGGCCGCTGGAACCTGGGCATGCTTCAGTACAGCAGCGACCGGTTCGCCGAGGCCAGGTCGACCTTTCAAAAGGTCGTCGTTTTTGCACCCAACCTGGGCATGGCGTGGGCCCTGCTCGGCTTGTCGGAGTACGAAACTGCGGACTACGACGACGCCCTCATTCATCTGGAGAAGGCGCAATCTCTCGGAATCCTGAACGATGACGAGATCGCCCGCGTCTCCGCCTATCACCTTGGCCTTCTCCGCATTCGCGCCTCTGAATTTCACCGCGCACAGGACCTGCTCATGGCGGCATTCGGCTTTGGGGCGGTGTCGCCACAGGTCAAAATCGCCCTGGGCCTTGCACTGCTGCGCGTCCCCTTGCTGCCCCAGCAGCTAGATCCCTCTCGGGAGGCTCTGCTGCAGTCCGCAGGAGAGGCAGCTGTCGCAGGGGATCGGAAGCTCGCTCGTTTGGCCGCTTTGTTGCGTGGCCATCCCGACGTTCCCTACTTGCATTATGCCTACGGACTCGCTCTTGCCGAAGCTGGCCTAGCCGACACTAGCAAAGCCAAATTGGCGATGGAGCAATTCGTTGAGGAAACCAGAATCTCGCCTGAAAGCCCGTTGCCCTGGATCGAACTGAGCCGCCTTCAGCTTGACCATGGAAATACGCGGGAGGCACTCAAGGCCGCACAGAAATCGGTTCGGCTCGCGCCCGGCAATCCTCAAGCCCATCTCACTCTGGCCCAGGCACTGGAAGCTGTTGGCGAAAAAGAACGAGCGGTGGCGGAAAGGAACTTCGGCGCGCCCGCCACCGCCGCCCGTCCTCTCGCGGAACAACGCATCCTCCTTTACTATGCCAATCCTCACGAGAAGCCCGCGCAAGAGCCAGGTCAACAGACGTGGAACCGCGCGCTCGCGCAATACTCGGCTGGCCAATACGCCGCGGCGATTGCCGATTTGAAGGCCTCGCTCACGGTAACTCCTGAAAACGGCACAGGATGGGCGCTTCTTGGACTCTCTGAATTTGCGCTGAAAGACTTCGACAGCGCGCTCATCCATCTGGATCGTGGCGCAAAACTGGGCCTGAGCGCCAGCGCGGAGTCCCTGGCCCAGGCGCGATACACCTTCGGTATCCTGCTGGTTCATGCGGGCCAGTTTGAGCGGGGAGCCGAGATTCTCGAACTGGCAAACGATCCGGCAGGGCCCCTCGGCGCAAAGGTGGAATACGCCCTGGGACTCGCGCTTTTACACAGAGCCGAATTCCCGAACTCCACCGAACTCAGCCACCAAGCCCTCGTCTCGGCCGCGGGGCACATCGAGTCCCTCTTGCTCGAGAGCAAATACGATGAGGCATTCCCGCAATTCAAGGTTCTTCTGAAGCGATATCCGAACATGCCGTTTCTTCACTACGCATACGGTACGGCCCTGATTGCGCTCTCGCAGTTCGATCAGGCTGTCGACCAGATGCAGGCGGAAAGAACCATCTCCCCCGGCAGCGAACTGCCCCTTGTTCGCCTGGCCTCCATCGCGCTGCGCCGGCACGACCCGTCCGCTGCCGTCACCTGGGCTCGGCAAGCTCTCAAGCTGGCGCCCGACTCTGTGGAAGCGCACTACCTGATGGGTCGAGCCAGCCTGGAGGTTGGCGACCTCGAGCCGGCCATCCGGGAACTGGAGACGGCCGCCAAGTTGAGTCCCGCAAGCCCCGAGACTCACTTCAACCTGGCCAAAGCCTACGCCCGGGCAAAGTTGCCACAGAAGGCTCAGCAGGAGCGGGACATCTTTTCCCGTTTGAGTGAAGCCGAGGAAGCTAGGCACGGCACACCGGCATCTCGGGCCTCAACCACTCCACGCGAACCAGGCACTGTCTCGGCGCCGTCCCCCTCCAACGCACCGCCCCCATAACCCTGTCCGGAGAACATTCATGTATCCATCCGGCCCTTCACCCCAAACCGCCACCCTCGCCGCCTTCTCCTGGGAAACTACAATAGACAAGAGCATCTCGGCGGTTCAGGAGCGGACATGAACGGTAAGCTGGCGGTAGTGATTATGGCGGCAGGCAAGGGCACACGGCTCAAGTCCCGGCGCCCCAAGGTGCTGCATGAGGTGGGAGGCAAGCCCCTGCTTGCTCATGTCATTGCCGCGGCCAGCCGAATCGTTGCTCCCGGCGACATTCATGTGGTGGTCGGCCACCAGGCCGAGCAGGTCAAGGCTGCCGTCGCCGCAACCGGAGTCGGCTTTGTCCTGCAAAACGAACAGCGCGGAACTGGCCACGCCATCCAATGCGCCCAGGCGGTCATCGCCGGCTACGAAAACGTTCTGGTCCTTTCCGGCGACGTCCCGCTGATCCGGACTGAGACGATTGAGAAGCTGTGGCAAGCTCACCAGGCCGAAAAGGCCGCCACCGGTTTGCTCGAAGAGTTGGGCCTCCGCCAAA
>CAZLMY010000107.1:0-19953 GCA_964560845.1 uncultured Occallatibacter sp.
GCCCACAGAAGCAAACCACAAAATCACGCCCGGTTATCTCCGACAGACTCCTAGAAAGGGCAGCGGAGTCGCTCTTGGATATGCCTATCTGCTCCAAATCGCAACGGGAGTCCTGCCGACATTTGCGCGCCCCAAAAAGCCAAAGATTTGGCCGTGGGTATTGAAGCAAGTTTCAACTGCATGGGACAGCATTGCTTGTAAGGAAATCAGCGAGTTAGCGACCGCTTCGCGGTCATCGCGGGTTCGCAAGTTAGCGGGCTTTGTCAGGACGGATTTCATTCATTGAGGTTTCGGCGAAGCGGTGGAGGACTGTTCCCAAGGACGGTTGTCCGATGATGCGCCTTCCAGGAAATCAAGGACGCTGGATTCTGCTCACCCGCGGCCCGATACGCGTGAAGATTTCCCATGGAATCGTTTCGGAGGCTTCGGCGTGATCGAATGCCGAAATAGTCTCTGCGCCTTGTACGCCCAAGATGACAACTTCGTCTCCGGCTTTGACGCCGGGAATGTCCGTCACGTCGATGACCGATTGGTCCATGCTGACCCTGCCGGCAAGAGGCGCGCGCTGCCCGCGCACCAACAGGCTGAAATGGTTGCCGAGACGGCGATCGAGCCCGTCGGCGTAGCCAACGGCCAGCAGCGCCAGGCGCATCGGCTCGGTGGCCACAAAGGTCCCGTTGTAACCCACTACGGCGCCGGGCTCGATTGAGCGCACTCCCACCACCCGGGTCTTCCAGCTCAATACCGGTTTTAGTTGAGCACGGGCCGCAGCCAAGGTTGCCGGCTCTTCCGGATCGAACGCAGGGTCGTACGCGGGCGCCAACCCATAAAGCGCCAGACCCGGCCGCAGCATGGCGCGCATCCCGTGGTGAGCGGCACGCGCGGCGATGATCTCGGCCTGCCCGGCCAACAAGGCCGCGGAGCTGCCCACATTCAACCAGTCCGGATAAAGCCCTGCTGCCTCAACGTGTCCCGTCGCCACGTCCAATTGGACAAGTTGCGTCGCGGTGACTGCGCCGTCGGCCTCATCGGCGGCAAACAGATGGGTCATCACGCCTTCAAGCCGAAGCGGAGAACCTGGCGCAAACCGCGCTAGCACTGGATCGAGCCCTTCAGGAATCACGCCCTGGCGGCTCATGCCAGTATCGATTTCCAAGTGCACAGGAAGCGACCCGGAATGCAATCCGGCCGCGCGCGCAGCGCCTTCCAGCTCATCGAGCTGTTGGCTCTCCCAAACCACGGCGGTCAAACCATGCCGGACCACATCCGGTCCCTGGCCGGGAAAGACGCCTCCGATCACCAGAATGCGGGTTTCGGGGCAAACGGAGCGGGCAAGCACGCCTTCTTCGACGGTGGTGACGCCGAGCCATTTGGCGCCTCCACGCACCGCCGCCGGTGCGCACAAAGCGAGCGAATGCCCGTAGGCGTCGGCTTTTACGATGGCCAGCAACTCCGCATGGGGAGCCGCAAGGGCCTGCAGAAACCGATAGTTCTCTTCGAGGGCATGGGTATCGATTTCAACCCAGCAGGGGCGCATTGGCATGGGGGTGTCCAAATTTCAGTTTATCGCGGCGGGACGCGATGCCATGAAATCCGTCTCATTTGCTTCATCGCAGCAGCGCAAACGCCACGACGGTTTCGGCGATTTCACCGACCTCGTCAAGCAACTCAGCCTCAATCTCATGCGGCAGCGGCATCTCGCAGGCTGCGACCTCGTCGCTGCTAGCGCCCTCGAAACACAGTTCGCAGTGGCCCAGCGCGTCGCCCTCGCCCATTCGCACAGGGGGGCCGAAGACCCGACAGGTCATTGGGCGCCAAGCGTAGACATCGCAGCGGCCAGTCAGCGGGTCGAGCGCCGGACAAGCTGCGTCGTTGGCGAATTCCTCGAATTGCGCCTGCTGCTCATCGTTGGTCCCCAGCTTGCCGGTTTGCAGGTTGCCTGGATACTCAGCGCCATGCTCGGCGACCCAGGCTTGTGCCCGCGTTGCGATCGCCGCAGCCCGATCCGGAGCAGATTGCCGCAGCGCCACCATTCCGGATTCCAGACGCAAGGCGTCCAGTTCACCGATGGCAAAGGCCCCGTGGCAACACTGTGTGCAGCCCGGCCGGCAAGCCAGCCACGGCCCCGCCCGCCGTGCTGCTTCGGCCAACGCAGCATCCATGATCTGCACCAGTTCAGTGTCGCCTGCGGGAAGGCTCATAGGGGCAAGCATAGCGCATCGGGTTGTTACGATTCCGGCATTGCCTTGGAGCGGTTTTGGCGTTACTCTGCCCGCGGAGGTCCTCATGCAAGAAATGCGCAGCTCTGTTATCACCGGCCATCGCTACCGGGACGCAGCGGCGGCCATCGAATGGCTCTGCCAGGTCCTTGGTTTTGAGAAACACGTGGTTTACCCCGGAGAAAACGGAACCATCGGCCATGCTGAGCTGATCCATGGCGGCGGCATGATTATGCTGGGATCGGGCAAAGACGACGAGTACGGCAAAGGGTTCAAATCGCCGGGCGAGTTGGGCGGAGTGGAAACGCGGAGCGTGTACCTAGTGGTGGCCGACGCGGATGCGGCTTTTGCCCGGGCCGTAGCCCACGGCGCCAAGGTCGTCCGGCCGTTGCAGGACACTCCGTATGGCAGCCGCGAATTCTCAGTCAAAGACCCGGAAGGGCATAGTTGGAGCGTGGGCACTTACGATCCGTGGGCGCCGCAAAAATGATGGCCGCGCCGCTCTGGTAACGTAGTGCAATGAAAATCGGCAAGGTTCGAGTGGCGCTGAGTGGAAGTCTGACCCGCGCGGCAGTTCTTCTTGTCTTTTGCGGGACCGCCGCGGGGTTGCCTGCACAACAGACGGCGCCGGCGCAGAAGGCCGACTCGGTGCTGATTCTCAAGAAGGATCATGTGCTGGAGTTGCTGGCCGGCGGCAAGGTGATCCGCAGCTACAAGGTGGCGCTGGGCCAGGGCGGGCTGGCGCCCAAAGAGCGGGAGGGCGACGCGCGGACGCCGGAGGGGCACTACATCGTCGACGCGCACAACGCCGACAGCCACTATCACCGGGGGCTGCATGTGTCTTATCCCAATGCCGAAGATCGCAAGCGCGCGGCCAAGCTGGGCGTTTCGCCGGGCGGGGCCATCATGATTCACGGCCTGCCGACCGGAAAGGGCTGGGTTGGCCCGGCGCACAGGCTCTACGACTGGACGCTGGGCTGCATTGCCGTGACAGACCAGGAGATCGAAGAGATCTGGGCTCTGGTGCCGGTAGGCACGCCGGTCGAGATCCGACCGTGATGAGGATCTCGTTGATTCATAGGGGCGGCGGGTTCCAGGCTTTGACTTGACCACCGAGTTGCTGCCGCATCCCCGCGTGTTTCTGGCGAAGGCTGGGAGAGCACAAACCCAAGTCTGCCAAGGTTTGTGCTCTCCCACCCATCCGCGATGAGGCTGCGGATGGATGGGGCACACTCGATTCGCGGCTACTTGAAGCGAGTGGCACCTGCCCGCGCCAGTCGCCGTGAGCATCCTATCTCCTGGAGGAAAGATGGATGACTCAAAAAGCGAAGCCGGTCCGGCTTACCGATGACGAAGTTAAGGACGCGCTTGTGAACGACTCCCTGGGGACAACCGATCAAGCGGACTCCACCGGCTCCGATGAGACCAAGGAGACTGGGGACGCGAAGGAAGGGAATGCAAAAACCCGAGAAGACTAGCGCTCGGTCTGCAGGGAACTCCCAAATGAGCCGGTCCCGATTCCGGCGGTGATGCTTTACCTGAAGAGCAGAAGAAACTCCTTGGTCGATACGGTGGCTCGGCTGACCTTGATTTCACCACCAAGGCGGTTGAGAGAGCACGAACCCAAGCCGGCAGAGGTTTGTACTTCCCCACCCATTGCGGATGAAGCTGCGGATGGATGGGGCATCCTGCATGCGCGGTGGTTTAAAGGGTGAGCCTCCTACCCGATTCGCCGTTGCCGCCAATTTGAGGGCAGGCCACATTCGGCGCCCGGGACAGAGTTGGTCGCACCGCTGGCGCCCGGTGGCGGGGGTGAGAAAATGTTCCTAGATGCTTACCCTGCAAAATGCCGGTAAACGGTTTGGCCCCCGTGTGCTGTTTCTTGAGGCCAACTGGCTGATCCGGTCGCGTGAGAAGACCGCGTTGGTCGGCGCCAACGGCACCGGCAAGTCTACGTTGATGAAGGTGCTGGCGGGCATGGAGACGCTGGACTACGGCCAGGTGCAGCAGACGCGCGGCATGAGTATCGGCTACCTGCCGCAGGAAGGTTTACGGTTGACCGGGCGCACGGTGTTCGAGGAGTGCCTTTCGGTCTTCGACGATCTGCGCGACATGGAGCAGGAGATTGAGCGGCTGGCCGGGCAACTGGCGGTGCTAGAGCACGCGGGGCCGGAGTACGAAGCTGCCGCGGAGCGGTTTTCGATGCTGCAAGAGAGGTTTCACGCGCTGGACGGCTACGCTCTGGACGCGCAGGTAGGCGGCGTGCTGACGGGCCTGGGTTTCGGCAAGGAAGATTGGGGCCGGCTGACCGACGAATTCAGCGGCGGCTGGCAGATGCGGATTGCGCTGGCCAAATTGCTGCTGGCCAAGCCGAACCTGCTGCTGTTGGACGAGCCTACGAACCACCTGGATCTCGAAACCCGCAACTGGCTTGAGGGATACTTGCGGACCTATCCGTTCGGGTACATCCTGATTTCGCACGACCGGTATTTTCTCGACGTCACCATCGACCGCACGGTGGAGATCTGGAACAAGCGGCTCAATATCTACCAGGGCAACTACACCAAGTATCTGAGCCAGAAGGACGAGCGCCGGACCCAGTTGGAGGCGGCGTATCGGAATCAGCGCATCCAGATCGAACACCTGGAGTCGTTCATCAACCGGTTTCGGGCGCAGGCCACCAAAGCCAAACAGGTACAAAGTCGAATCAAAGAGCTTGAAAAGATCGAGCGCATCGAGGTTCCCGAAGAGGAGCCGGTGATTCACTTCAAGTTTCCGCAGCCGCCGCCCTCGGGGCGGGTGGTGGTGGAGGCCGAGGGGTTGTCGAAGAGCTACGGCGAAAAGAAGGTGCTGGAGAACGTCAAGTTCACCATCGACCGCGGCGACCGCGTGGCCCTGGTGGGCGTCAACGGGGCGGGCAAGTCGACGCTGATCCGGCTGCTGACCGGGGATGAGGCTCCGACCGCAGGCCAGGTCAAGATGGGCCACAACGTGGTGAGCGAGTACTTTGCGCAGGACCAGTACAAGGTGCTGAATGGCGAGTCGCGCATGCTGGACGACATCAGCGGAGCGGCCATCAAGGTGCCGGAACAGGCCTTGCGCTCGCTGCTGGGCTGCTTCCTGTTTCGCGGCGACGACGTGTTCAAGCCGCTGGGAGTGCTGAGCGGCGGGGAGCGCAACCGCTACGCGCTGGCGAGAATCCTGGTGTCGCCGTCGAATTTTCTGCTGCTGGACGAGCCGACCAACCACCTGGACATGCGGGCAAAGGACGTGCTGCTGGAGGCGATTGCGGCATTCAGTGGGACAGTGGTTTTTGTTTCGCACGACCGCTACTTCATTGACCGGCTTGCGACGCGGGTTCTGGAGGTCGAAGGCGGCACGGTCGTCAGCTTCGAGGGCAACTACGAGGACTACCAGCGCCGCAAGGAGGGGCTTGCATCCATCGCCTCCTTGCCGGAGCCCGCGGCCAAGCAGAAGGCGGCGGAGACCCCGGCGAATGGCAATGCGCAGAGCGTTGAGAGCGAAGTCGAAGCCGCCAAGGATCGACCCCGCCGGTTGAATCCCATCAAGCAGAAACAGATGGAAGAGCGGTGCGCCTTCCTCGAAGAAGAAATTCCCCGCATCGAGGCGTCTGTTGCGCATACCGAAGAGCAGCTAGCCGTGTATGTCTCGGCCTCCGAAACGCAGCGTCTCACCGATCTGGCCGAGGACCTGCGCGCCCAGCTAGTCGCGCTCACGGCCGAGTGGGAAGACCTGATGTTGCAACTGGAAGGGGCTTGATTTGGCGGCGCAACGAGCTTAGAAATGCTCGAGAAACGAAGAAGTCGATCCGTAGAGCGGCTCTTTTCAGGGTCGGCCCCACAGTTCGCCAGTTCCTCCACGCCTCAAAGCAGCAAGCTCCAAGAGCCAAGCCCCATCCAAATCACAGGTAGTTTTCGGAAGCAAGTCCTTTGTTTTCAACAGCGACAAGTGACCTTTTTCAGTGTAACCTATTTCGTTTCTGCGGGATACGCTGAAAAGCCGGGGGGGGAGGGATAGGGGGGCATTCGGGCTCTTTCTCGGTCAAAAGGCGAGAATCCGGTCTTCGTTGCCTCATCTTTGAGTATGCGCTTAAAGAACGTAATTATGTGCAAACAGCTGTGACGGTCGGTGTCGTGTCCTTGTCCATGCAACGTTCGAGAGCTGTTTCTACCACAGCCCTTGCAGCCGGAACCAAGAAGGCCCCAGTTGAGCAAGTCCAACACCTATTCGATAGGCTGCCAGAAGCGCTTGAACGCCGACGGAACTCCACTTCCAGACAGAAACGAGACCATGGACTGTTCCCTGGTCTCGCTCCGTTTGCTAGATTCTGCCGGAATCCGACCAAAGGACTAGAGCGGCTGCACGTCGGCAGCTTGCCATCCCTTGGGCCCCTTGACCACGTTAAACTGCACCGCTTGCCCTTCTTGCAGACTTTTGAAACCACTCGAGTTAATCGCAGAGTAGTGCACAAATACATCTTCGCCGTTCTGACGCGAGATGAAGCCGAAGCCCTTCGCGTCATTGAACCACTTCACAGTACCTTGTTCCATTGATCGTGTTTCCTGGATTGAATTGCGCTGGATGAATCGGAGCGACCACTGGCAGAATCTTGCTTGGTTGGGCGAGTACTGCTGACGCCCGCTTCGGCTCTAACGCTGAGATGATTATATCATCCCTCCCAAATTGAAAAAGCATGATTCCAGGACGGCGTCCCATTTCGGTCCTGGGCGACAAGGGTAAGGCGCACGATGCCAGTTTATAATTGCACCTTATTCGCTGCAGGTATGAGACACGTTATGGCCCAGGATGCGGTACCGGGACTGCTATCGAAAGCTACCGAATTGCTCGAGGGCCACTTTGCCTTTCTGCCGGCCTTTGAGTCAACTTTGGATGAGGCCAAGGTCGCCGATGTGTTGCAGACAGTTGCTGGGCGGTTGGCCGACAACTATCCGTATTTCCATCCACTTTATGCGGGGCAGATGTTGAAACCGCCCCACCCCGTGGCGCGGGCAGCCTACGCGCTGGCCATGAAGATCAACCCAAACAATCATGCGCGCGACGGTGGACGGGCCAGTTCTGAGATGGAGATCGAGGCGGTTGCCGATCTTGCCAAAATGTTCGGCTGGACGGAGTTTTTGGGCCATCTGACCTCCAGCGGGACTTTGGCAAACCTCGAAGCGCTCTGGGTGGCGGGCCAGTTGGCGCCCGGCAAGCGAATTGTCGGATCGGAGCAGGCGCACTATACGCACCAGCGCATCTCCGCGGTTCTCAAGTTGGAGTATTCGGCCATTCCGGCCGACCAATCTGGCCGCATGAATCTGGAAGCGCTGGAGGCGGAACTCCGCAAGGGAGACGTGGGCACGGTAGTCGTCACGATGGGGACAACGGCGATCGGAGCTGTGGAACCGCTAGACCAGGTGCTGGCGCTTAAACAGCGATACGGTTTTCGGATCCATGTGGATAGCGCCTACGGGGGCTATTTTCGTTTAATTCGCAACGAATTGGACGAGCCGGCCCGAAGAGCCTATACGGTGATGGACCAGGCCGACTCCATTGTGATCGATCCGCACAAGCATGGTTTGCAACCGTACGGCTGCGGGTGCATTCTGTTCCGGGACCCGGGAGTGGGAAGGCTGTACAAGCACGATTCGCCTTATACCTACTTCACTTCAAAGGAGTTGCATCTGGGCGAGATCAGCCTGGAGTGCTCCCGTGCCGGAGCGGCTGCGGTGGCTTTGTGGGCTACGCAGCGACTCTTGCCGCTGACGCCGGATGGGGAGTTCGCCGCCGGGCTGCTGCGTGGCCGACGTGCAGCAGTCGAACTGGAACGGCGCTTGCGCCTGGATGACGGCTTCGAGTTGCCGGCCACAGGGACGCCGGAGTTGGATATCGTGGTTTGGAAGATGAGGGCCCACAGCCCGGTTGAGGCTTCGCAAATGGCCCATAGAGTATTTGTAGCCTGCGCCACACGAGATTTGCATTTAGCCCTTGTACAATTGCCAGAATGGTGGTTTCATTCTGAGGGCCGCCAGGGCGCAAAACCTGCGGGCGAAATGGTTACGTGTCTCCGGTCGGTGTTGATGAAGCCAGAGCATGAATTCTGGATCGACGCCATTTGGGACAGGCTGACTGCGGGATGCGCGAGCGCGATAGGAAGGCAGAATCGATGTCGGAACCAACAGTTAAAGTAGTTGAGAAAGAAAACGTTCTCATTTCCCTCGGCGATTGCCAGGTCACCATCCAGCCGCAATTCGGCGGCAAGGTCTCTTCGATCGTGGTTCGGGGACACGAGTTGATGCAGCAGCCTCTGGCTCCCTTCGCCCCGCGTACCCGCACCATGAGCTTCGATCGGGGCGACGCCAGCGGTTGGGACGAGTGCCTGCCCTCGGTATCCGGCTGCACGGTCAAGACCGCTGACGGCTCAGCCGAGGTCCCGGACCATGGAGACCTGTGGCGAGTCGAGTGGCAGGTGCTCAACAGCACGGACACCTCCATCACGCTGCGTGGCGACTGCTTCTCATTACCTCTTTCGCTGGTGCGAACCGTGACCCTCACGCAGTCGGAAAAGGGATACCGCATTCATGCGGATTATCGGTTGACCAACACCGGCTCTGCCGCAACTCCGTGGCTCTGGTCGGCGCACCCCGGATACGCGGCGGAAGAAGGCGACATCCTACAACTGCCGGACTCGATTCAGGCTCTGCGGCTGGAGTGGTCCCGGAACAATCGCATCGGCAAGGGAGGCGACACGGTCGCCTGGCCGCTGGCCAAGCTTACCGCTGGAGGCGAAACCGATCTGCGGGTCTCCGCCGAGGCCCATTCGGGCGTCGGCGACAAGCTCTTTGCCGGGCCCCTGACCGCCAGCCAGAACTGGGTGTCTTTGGAACGTCTCAAGGCCGGAGTTCGTCTGCGCGTGAGTTTCGATGCAACGGCAACACCCTATCTTGGCCTATGGATCTGCCAGGACGGCTATCCGGAAGGCGATCGGGTCAAGCAACACTGCGTCGCCATGGAACCCACAACTGCTCCCGTCGACTCGCTGGGGATCGATGGCCCCTGGTCGAGATCGCTGGGGGCGGGCGAATGTTTCAGTTGGCCTATGACGCTCGATCTGGAACTGCTCTAGAAAAGTCTGTTTACTGCTGCTCACCCATCAAGTTTAGCTGACCGTTGAATTCAGGAAGTGACACGCCATGCATGATCCCGCCGTACTAAAGTCCTCGCATCTTGCCCGTTTCCAAGCCGACCCAGCGATTTTTGTTGCTCCTGGACGCATCAACCTCATCGGCGAACATACCGATTACGCCGAAGGCTTTGTCATGCCCGTGGCTATCGACTTCGCCACTCTCGCCGCAATCTCTCCGCGCAACGATGGCAAAATCGTGATCTACGCGGAGAATTACCAGGAAGAAAAGACCTTCGACGCCGCGGCGCTACCCGAGGCCGCGAGCAAGCATTGGAGCGACTATCCAATGGGTGTGGTACATATCCTGACCGGCGAAGGCCACACCATCCCCGGCTTTAGCCTAAGCATCTGGGGCGATGTGCCGCTCGGTTCGGGGCTATCAAGCTCCGCGGCCCTTGAAGTGGTCACCGCGCTCGCGGTGCTCTCGTTGATCGGCGCCAGCTATCCTGGACCGGAGCTGGCTCGTCTCTGCCAACGGGTAGAGAACGAGTTTGTGGGCGCAAACTGCGGCATCATGGACCAGTTCATCTCCGCCAACGGCAAAGAGAACCACGCCTTGCTGCTGGATTGCCGCGACTTGAGCTTCAAGCTGGCACCAATTCCCGACAACGTAGCTCTGGTGATTGCCAACACCATGGTCAAGCACTCCATCGCGGGAGGTGACTACCCCACCCGGCGTCGCGAGTCGGAAGCCGCCTGCGCCATCATCAACAGCCACCGCGGCGGCGTACCGTTCCTGCGCGATGCTACTCTCGAAGACCTGGAAAAGTGGGGACACGAGATGGAGCCGAAGTCCTATCTGCGCGCCAAGCACGTCATTACAGAAGACCTGCGCACCGTGGCCGCGGAGAAGGCGTTAGAACAAGGCGACCTGGCCGAAGTGGGCCGGCTGATGGCCGAAGCGCACGCCAGCTACAGCAAGGACTTCGAGGGAAGTTGTGTGGAGGCCGACGCCATGGTGGAAATGGCGCAGGACCTGCCTGGGCTGATCGGCGCCCGTCTCACCGGCGGTGGGTTCGGCGGCTGCACCATTAACCTGGTGGAACGGAGCCACGCCAAGGCCTTCGCGGAGACGCTGGGCAAGCGGTACGCGGCCAAATTTGGCATCGAACCGCAAATTCACATCTGCCACGCATCGGGTGGGGCGCACCAGATTCAGTAACAGTGCGCCACGCTTTTTGCTTTCCGGCCGCCCAGCGGGCGATTTCTTTCATGAGAGAGAAATCTGCCCTCTTGGGTGTGCGCAGGGTCAAACGATCGGGTCTGACCTATTGGTAACCGCGTTGCCGGATGACTGAAGACCGTTTAAAACCCAATAGTGTAAGGGTTTTCAGAGCCGTTCCTTGCTAGAATCGATAAAGTTTGCCTCGCTTTGGGCTGGGTGAGTGTTGTCTACTCCCGGTCTCGCAGGACTCGCATTCCAGAACGTCGCTCCCCCGGTAGAACGCGACGCGGAGAAACAGAAATCTATGCTCGCTTTGTCGTCCAAGCCTTTCTCGTACGAAACTTTCCCCGCTGCAGGCCATGTCGCGTATTTCTCCATGGAGATAGCGATCAATCCCGGCATGCCCACCTATTCCGGTGGCCTCGGTGTCCTGGCCGGTGACACGCTGCGTTCCGCAGCCGATCTGGGAGTTCCCCTGATCGCCTTCACCCTGCTGCACCGGAAGGGATATTTCCAGCAGCATTTGGACCGCAAGGGCGTGCAAAGCGAGGATATACAGCCTTGGAACCCCTCGGACTTCTGCACGGAAGAGCCGGCCCGGGTTACCGTCAGCGTGGAAGAGCGAACCGTGACCGTGCGTGCCTGGCGGTACGACCTGGTGGGCCGTTACGGGCACGTTGTGCCGATTTTCCTGTTGGATACGGATCTGGACGGCAACTCGGGATGGGACCGCGGTCTTACCGATCATCTCTATGGCGGCGACACGAACTATCGCCTTCAGCAGGAGATCGTGCTGGGCATGGGCGGAGCCCGTATGGCCAATGCTTTGGGCCGGCGGGTAAACGTCTACCACATGAACGAGGGCCATGCCGCGCTGCTGACGTTGGCGGTGCTTGAGAGCCAGTTGGGCGGCGGGCCGGCCGGTGCGGTTTCCGACGCCGATATCCTCCAGGTGCGCAACAAATGTGTATTCACTACGCACACGCCGGTTCCGGCCGGTCATGACCGTTTCTCCTCCGAGCAGACCATTCGCATCCTGGGCGGCGAGCGCACGGCGCGGCTTGAGCGGCTGGGCTGCTTCCGCGACGGCATGTTGAACATGACCTTGCTGGCGTTGAAGTTCTCCCGCTATGCCAACGGCGTGGCCATGCAGCACGGCAAAGTCTCGCGGGAGATGTTTCCGGAGTTTGCCATCGACTCCATTACCAACGGCGTTCATGCGCCTACCTGGGTCTCGGAGCCGATCCAGCAGATGCTGGACGAACACATCCCCGCCTGGCGTCGCGACAATCTCTATCTGCGCAACGCCATTCATGTGCCGGAGAACAGCATTCTGTCGGCTCATGCCCGGGCCAAGGAGGCCTTGTTCAGAGAGGTCGAAACCCGCACTGGACTTGTGCTCGACCCCAAAGTGCTGACCCTGGGGTTTGCACGGCGCGTGGCCACCTACAAGCGCGCCACCCTGCTATTTACCGATCCCGAGCGGCTGGCCCAAATCGCCAGAGACGCGGGTGGGCTGCAGATTCTCTACGCCGGCAAGGCGCATCCCCAGGATGAGCCTGGCAAATATCTGATTCAAAAGGTCGTGGAAGATGCCGCCCGTCTCTCCAACGATCTGCTGCGCATTGTCTACCTGGAGAACTACGCCTGGGACCTGGGCGCCTTGCTGACAGCCGGCGTGGATGTATGGATCAACACGCCGAAACGGCCGTATGAAGCTTCAGGCACCAGCGGCATGAAGGCCGCGCTCAATGGCGTTCCCAGCTTGTCGATTCTCGACGGTTGGTGGATTGAGGGATGCATCGAAGGCTACACCGGCTGGGCCATTGAAGATGGCGCCGACGATGCAGAAGAGGCACAATCGCTCTACAAGAAGCTGGAAAGCGCCGTAGTGCCGCTTTACCTGGAAGCGCCTGAGAAGTGGGCCCGTCTGATGCGCAACACCATTGCGTTCAATGGCTCCTATTTCAACACCAATCGTATGGTGAAGCAGTACACGCGTAACGCCTACTATCCGGTCAGACTGCTGGAGCCGGCCAAGATTCGCGAAGAGGCATTCGCGGATTAAACGCTTCAGTCTCCGGGCCTGCAACTTGGTTCCCCTGTTCACGACTCGGGGTTTGGATGGCCCAAGTCCCGCTTTTGGGACTTGGGAAAGCACAAATCTATCGGGATCTGGATTTGCTACCAGCTTCGAGTTTTCATCTCCTTTTCCCACCCTTTCGCGCCGTTGCGAAAAGTGTGGGGACCGCCGATCTCAGGTCACTCTTCAGTCGAGTGAAGGCTTGGGGAACGTTGCCAAGGATTCGGCTGGCCTCAGAATTTGAATTCCGTGCCACGGATGCAAGAAGAGTCAGTCCTCATCGCTGCTGATTAGGACATCGGCCCCTGCGACGAGAGTCAACGCCAGGAATTGGTTGTCCTTCGGATCGCGGCAGGGCGGATCGACGGCAGAGAGGTCGTCGGGCGAAATCGCGAAGAACTGGAAGCGCCGCTGCAATTTCGCGACAAATGCGCTGAGAGACTCCCGGCTGCGATAGCGCTCGAACTTTCCACGACTCAGGACCCGCTCCAGCTCGGCCAGAGTTTCGATACTCGAGCAAACGTCAAAGGATTCCACCGCTCTCGACAAGGCCTGGTCAGGTATAGAGGATGTGCAAAGTGCCGCGCTCACCAAAGTGCTTGTGTCGATCACGACGCGGCGGCTCCGGCTCATCGAAGTTCATGGACCATGCGAACCACATCCTCTTCGGTCAACGCAGAGGCCGCGGCTTTCTGTTCCGGTGAAGTATTCGCCTCGGCCTGAGCCCGCCACGCCTCAAAGTCAGCTACAGCCTCGCTCCTCCGACGCCGTACGTCGAGCAACTCCTCCATATCGCGTGTGGAAACCACGAACGCCGTGGGACGCCCGTGGCGAGTAATTGCAACCGCCTCGCGCTGCACCGTGTCCAGCAACTTCCCGAAACCGTTCTGCGCCTCGACAGAGGTCATGGTTATCATGGTGTGATCCTCAAGATACCAGCCAATACGGATATTATAGCTAGTTCCGGAAATATGAAAGCGGCACCATCCCCACGCATAAGGGCTGAGCGCTACAAGTTCCCTCAGTCTCCAGCCACTTCTTCCAGTTCCGAGCCCAGCCGGTGCAGCTTCATGACCCGCCATTGCAACCGGTCGAAGAACAGGTAGACCACCGGCGTGGTGAAGAGGGTCAACATTTGAGAGACGATGAGTCCGCCGACGATGGTGATGCCCAGGGGCTTACGCAACTCCGAACCCACGCCCATGCCGATGGCCAGCGGCAACCCGCCGAACAGTGCGGCCATGGTGGTCATCATGATGGGCCTGAAGCGCAACAGGCAAGCCTGGTAGATGGCCTCGACCGGAGGCAGCCCCTGGTCGCGCTCGGCCTGCAAGGCGAAATCGATCATCATGATGGCGTTCTTTTTCACAATGCCAATCAGGAGAATGATGCCGATCAAGGCGATGATGCTCAAGTCGGTTCCGGTGAGGAGAAGGGCCAGGATGGCGCCGACGCCGGCCGGGGGCAGGGTGGAGAGAATGGTAAGCGGGTGGATGAGGCTCTCGTAGAGGATGCCGAGGACGATGTAGACGGCAACCAGCGCGGCCAGAATCAGCCATTTTTCGTTCTTGAGGGAATCCTGAAAGGCCTGTGCGGTTCCCTGGAAGGTGGGGTGAATCGCGGAAGGCATGCCCATGTCGGCCTGGGCCTTCTCCAGGGCGGTGACAGCGTCGCCAAGGGCCACGTTCGGCGCCAGGTTGAAGCTGAGCGTGACGGCCGGGTACTGGCCCTGGTGGTTCACCTGCAGCGCAGTGCGCTGGGACTGGAATTTGGCAAACGACGAAAGCGGAACCATGGCGCCGGTCGAAGACTTGAGGAAGATCCCGTTCAGCGCATCGGGGCTGAGCTGGTACTTGGGATCCACTTCCATGACGACGAAATACTGGTTCAGCGCGGTGTACATGGTGGAAACTTCGCGCTGTCCGAAGGCGTCGTAGAGCACGTTATCGATGGCCGCAGCCGTGATGCCGAGGCGGGATGCGGTGTCGCGATCAATGACAAGGTTAGCCGCCAGCCCCTGGTTCTGCTGGTCGGTGGAAACGTCGCGCAGTTCGCGCATGGTTCTCATGCGAGCCAGCAGTTGCGGCGCCCAGGTGTTCAGCTCGTTCAGGTTCTCGTCCGAGAGCGTGTACTGGTATTGCGCGTCGGAACCGCGGCCGCCGATCTGGAACTCCTGTTGTACCTGGAGGATGAGGGCGGCGCCGGGAACGCTGGTGAGCTTGCGGCGCAAACGGTTGACCACCTCGTCGGCGCTGACGCGGCCCGGCCGCTGGCTGAGCGGCTTGAGCGAGATGAACATGCGGCCCACGTTGGAGCTGCCGCCGCCGGGCCCATTGCCGCCCACAAACGCTGTAACCGTGTCGATGGCCGGATCGTCGAGCACCATTTGCGCCAGGGTGCTCTGTTTCACCTTCATGGCGTCGAAACTGATGTCTTGCGAGGCGCGCGTGGAGCCGCCCATGCGACCGGTATCCTGCTGGGGAAAGAAGCCCTTGGGCACCATGATGAAGAGAACGATGTTCAGAATGACGGTGCCGATCACCAGGAAGAGCATGGGCAACTGGTGGCGGAGGACCCAGCGCAGGCCACCGGCGTACTCGTTGTGAAGCCACTGGAAAGCCCGCTCGCTGGCGCGATAGATGTGTCCGTGCCGGCTCTCGTCGCGGGACTTCAGGAATTGAGCGCAAAGCATGGGGGTGGTGGTCAGCGACACCAGCAGGGAGACGGCGATGGCCACTGAAAGGGTCACAGCGAACTCGCGAAAGAGCTTGCCGACGACGCCGCCCATGAGCAGGATGGGAATGAAGACGGCCACCAGC
This sequence comes from uncultured Occallatibacter sp., assembly GCA_964560845.1. Classification (GTDB taxonomy): domain Bacteria; phylum Acidobacteriota; class Terriglobia; order Terriglobales; family Acidobacteriaceae; genus Telmatobacter. The sequence continues at coordinate 15,494 of CAZLMY010000107.1, forward strand.
GAGGTGCTCATGGAAAGCACGGTGAAGCCGATTTCCTTCGAACCCTTCATGGCGGCCTCGAAGGGTTTGAAGCCCATCTCCAGATAGCGGGTGATGTTCTCGATCACCACAATGGCGTCGTCGACCACAAATCCGGTGGCGACGGTCAGCGACATCAGCGACAGGTTGTCGATGGTGTAGCCGAGCAGGTACATGACGCCGAATGTGCCCAGCAGCGAGAGCGGCACGGCCACCGACGGAATGATGGTGGCCCACAATTCGCGCAGGAAGAGGAAGACTACCAGCACCACCAGGCACACGCTGATCAGCAGGGAGATTTCCACGTCGTGGACGCTGGAGCGGATGGTGGTGGTGCGGTCCACGGCCACGTTGATCTTGATGGTGGGGGGAATGGCGGCCTGCAAGCGGGGCAACTCGGCCAGAACTGCGTCTACGGTGGAGATGACGTTGGCGCCGGGAATCTTGAAGATGACGATCAGGATCGCGTCTTTGACGGTTGCATCGCTGCCGGGAACCTTGTTGCCCGACACGCCGGCAGTGCGGATGTCCGCGACGCTGTCGACCACAGTGCCCAGGTCGGAAACCCGCACCGGCGCGCCCGTGGTCGCGTTGTAGCCGGCAATGATGGGCGCGTAGTCCTTGGCCTTGAAGATCTGGTCGTTGTCGCTGATCAGCCAGCGATGGTCCGCATCTTGAAAGCTCCCCTTTGGCCGGTTGGCGTTGGCCCCGGCCAGTGCGGTGCGAACGGCGTCGAGGCCGATGCCGTTGCTGCCCAGTTGCATGGGGTTCAACTCGACGCGCACGGCGGGGCTGGCGCTGCCGCCGACAAAGGTTTGGCCCACACCCTGAATCTGCGCGATCTTCTGCGACAGGATGGAGTCGGCCAAGTCGTACATCTTCGACTTGGGAACCACGTCGGAGGTGAGGGTGAGGATGAGAATCGGCGCTTCGGCGGGATTGGCCTTGCGATAATTCGGATTCTGCGGCAGGTAAGAAGGCAACTGGCTGCGGGCAGCGTTGATGCTGGCCTGCACGTCGCGAGCGGCCGCGTCGATGTTGCGGTTGATGTCGAATTGAAGGGCAACCGAGGCCGAACCCAGCGAGCTCGACGAGGTCATCTGGTTGACGCCGGCGATGCGGCCAAACTGGCGCTCCAGAGGAGTGGCCACCGAGGAAGCCATGGTCTCGGGGCTGGCGCCGGGCAATCCGGCGCTAACGCCGATCACCGGGAAGTCAACGTTGGGGAGCGAGGCCACGGGCAGCAGCGAGTAGGCCACCGATCCAGCCAGCAAGAGGGCCAGGCTGAGCAGCGAGGTAGCTACGGGACGCTGAATGAATGGTGCGGAGAGATGCATCGCTCGAGGTTCCCTGTGGACGAAACGCGGTTTCGGTAGGCGGTTTTGGTCTCCCAGGTCTCAAAATCGAGACCTGGGGCCGATGTGTGACCGGTCAGTCGGCGCTAACCGTTTCTTTCAAGTAGCTGGTCTTGATTTCGCGCGGCTTCATGCGCTGGGCCAGCTTGTCGAAGTAGAGATACGTCACCGGCACCGTGTACAAAGTGAGCAACTGCGACAGGATCAAGCCGCCGACGATGGTGACGCCCAGGGGCATGCGCAACTCGGCGCCTACGCCCCCGCCCAAAGCCAGCGGCAAGCCGCCGAGCAGGGCGGCCATGGTTGTCATCAAAATGGGCCGGAAGCGCAACTGGCAAGCCTTGAAGATAGCCTCCTCTGCGGGCAGGCCTTCCTGGCGCTCGGCCTGCAGAGCAAAGTCGATCATCATGATGGCGTTCTTCTGCACGATTCCGATCAGCAGGATGATGCCGATGAGCGCAATCACGCTGAACTCGGTGTGGGTAATCATGAGAGCCAGCAGGGCGCCCACGCCGGCCGAAGGCAGCGAAGAGATGATGGTGATGGGGTGTATGTAGCTCTCGTAGAGCACTCCGAGCACGATGTATACGGTGATGAGCGCGGCCAGGATCAGCAGGGGTTCGTTGGCCAGAGAGGTCTGAAAGGCCGCCGCAGTGCCCTGGAAGCTGGAGTTGATGGCGGCGGGCATCTGGATGCGCTGCTCGACGCGATGCATGGCGGTAACGGCGTCGCCCAGCGCCTTGCCCGGCGCAAGATTGAAGCTGACCACGGTGGACGGGAACTGGCCCTGGTGACCGATGGCGAGTTGAGCCTTCGACTGCTCCCAGTGGGCTACCATGCTCAGCGGCACCTGCGATCCGTTGCCCGATTTCACGAAGAGATTGTTCAGCACCGTAGGGTCGGTCTGGAAGTCTTGCCCTACCTCCATCACCACGTGGTACTGGTTCAATTGCGTGAAGATGGTCGACACCTGGCGCTGACCGAAGGCGTCGTAAAGGGTGTTGTCCACATCGGCCATGGCAATGCCCAGCCGGGCCGCGGTGTCGCGATCGATGACCAGCTTGGCGCCCAAGCCCTGGTCTTGCAGATCGCTGGCTACGTCGGTGACCACCTTTTCCTTGCTGAGCTCGTCAACCAGCAGGCGGGTGTACTTGGACAGTTCAACCGGGTCTGGATCTTCCAGCGAATATTGAAATTCCGTACGGCTGACGCGATCTTCCACCGTCAGATCCTGCAGCGGCTGCAGGAAGAGTTGAATATCCTGAATGCCCACCAGCTTCGGTTGCAGGCGGCGAATCACTTCGGTTGCCGAGATCTTGCGCACATCGAGCGGCTTCAGGTTGATCTGAATGCGGCCGGAGTTGAGCGTGGTGTTGGTTCCGTCCACTCCGATGAACGAAGAGATGTTGTCGACAGCGGGGTCCTGCAGCAGGATGTCAACCAGTTGCTGCTGGCGCAGAGCCATGCTGGTGAAGCTGACCGCCTGGGGCGCCTCGCTGATGCCGAGGATTACGCCGGTATCCTGCACCGGAAAGAAGCCCTTGGGCACGATGAGGAACAACACAACAGTGGCGACGAAGGTGGAGATGGTCACCATCAGGGTGATGAAGCGGTGTTCGAGCACCACGCGCAAGGTGCGTCCGTACCAGGCGATGATCCGGTTGAACACATTCTCCGACCAGTGATAGAAGCGCGTCTGGCGGGCGTGCTTCTTGTCCTTCAGAATGCGGGAGCACATCATGGGGGTCAGGGTCAGCGAAACCACCGCTGAAACCAGGATGGTGACCGCCAGGGTGACGGCGAACTCGCGGAACAGCTTGCCCACTACGTCGCTCATGAAGAGCAGGGGAATGAGTACGGCGATCAGGGAAACCGTGAGCGACATGATGGTGAAGCCGATCTGCTCGCTCCCCTTGAGGGCGGCGCGCATGGGGCTGTCGCCTTCTTCCAGGAAGCGGGAGATGTTCTCGATCATGACGATGGCGTCGTCGACCACGAATCCGGTGGAGATGGTCAACGCCATCAGGGTCAGGTTGTTGAGCGAGTAGCCCAGCAGGTACATCACCCCGAAGGTGCCCACGATGGAGAGCGGCACGGCGACCGAGGGGATGATGGTGGCGGCCAGATTGCGCAGGAAGAGGAAGATGACCATCACCACCAGGGCGACGGTGAGCATGAGCTCGAATTCGACGTCGCGGACCGAGGCGCGGATGGTGACGGTGCGGTCGGTCAGCACCTTGACCTGCACCGATGCCGGCAGGCTGGTTTGCAACTGGGGCAACAGCAGCTTGATGCGATCGACAACGGCGATGATGTTGGCGCCGGGTTGGCGTTGGATGTTGACGATGACCGCGGGCTGGCGGTCCATCCAGGCGGCCTGTTGGGAGTTTTCGGCGGCATCGACGACGGTGGCCACGTCGGAGGTGCGGACGGCGGCTCCGTTGCGATAGGCGACGATGACCGGCTTGTAATCGCTGCTGGAAAGCAACTGGTCGTTAGCGCCGATGGTATACGACTGGCGGTTGCCGTTGAGCGTGCCTTTGGCCTGGTCGACGTTGGCCGCGGAGACGGCGGTGCGCAGGTCTTCAAGGCTCAGCCCGTAGGCGGCAAGCTGGGCAGGATTGGCCTGGATGCGGACCGAGGGCTTTTGCCCGCCGGCGATGGACACCAGACCGACACCGGTAACCTGGGAGATTTTCTGGGCCAGGTTGGTGTCGGCTGCGTCTTCAATCTTGTCCAGCGGCAGCGAATCGGAGTAGAGCGCCAGGGTCATGATGGGCGCGTCGGCCGGGTTTACCTTGCTGTAGATGGGAGGGTTGGGCAAATCGGCAGGCAAAAAGCTGGTGCCGGCGTTGATGGCCGCCTGGACTTCCTGCTCGGCGACGTCGATGTTCTCCTCGAGGTTGAACTCGAGGGTAATGACCGAGCCGCCGCCGGAGCTGACCGAGGTCATCTGCTTGAGTCCGGGCATCTGGCCGAACTGGCGCTCGAGGGGCGCGGTGACGGAGGAGGCCATGACCTCCGGGCCGCCGCCTGGATAAAAAGTAAGCACCTGGATGATGGGGTAGTCGACCTCGGGCAAAGCCG
>CAZLMY010000108.1:0-19908 GCA_964560845.1 uncultured Occallatibacter sp.
GGCCGGCAACGTCGGCAAAGCGCTGCGGACGGTATTTTCTGGCCAGAACCTGATATCCCATGGCTTTTTCCCCACTCCTTCGGCCTCCCATCGATCGGATGGCCTAGTGGGGATTGTATCGTTCCGGACCGAGTGGGTGGAGGCTGAAAAAAACGAGCCGTTTCAACCTCCGGACCGATGCGGCGCGGCGGAGCCGAAGTGGAAAGCTGCCTCGGCCCGGAACCCTCTCGCTCCTCAAGCCCAGCTCAGAATTCGAACCGCATACCCAGCTGGATCCGCCTCGGCGGAGCCACCGAAGTGACTTGGCCAAACGACGAGGAGGTCTCCACCGGGTCAACGCCGGTGCCATTCACGTGATTCAAGACGTTGAAGGCGCCGGCGGAGAAGCCCAACCGCGGCGCTTCTTCTTCTTTGCTCGGTGTCAGATGGAAATCGTGACCCCAACGCAGATCCAGATCCACATACGATGGATTCGTCTCCGAGTTGCGCGCCACGCCATCGGGCCGCGTGTTGAACAGGTCGTCGCCGTAGGCATCGGTTCCTGTCAGCTCCGTGTAGGGCGTTCCGCTGTTGGCGAAGATGCCTGCCGAAAGGTTCAGCACGCTCTCCGGCTGGAACATGGCGTACATGCCTAGCCTGTTGCGGCGGTCCCAATTGGAGTTTGCCCACTCGTCGTTGGGCGCGTATTGGTTTTGCGGAAACCAGCCCAGGCCACCGGTGTTGGATTCGTAATGCGACCAGGTGTAGTGGCCCCAGCCGGTAAAGTACTTGTTCCACCGGCCACGATAGGAGATGTCCAGCGCGTCGCCCTCCCAGAAGCCGGCAGCCTGCATCTGGCGGATGCGGCCATAGGCCGGATCCGGGCGCTCGGTATAACCCGATTGAGGCGTCGGCGCGTTGATGTCCACAGAGCGGAAGCTGTCAATGCCGCGAGACGAGTAAGCGCTGATGACGCCGGTGGCCTTTTCGCCCAGTTGGCGTTCGATGGAAACGCCGTATTGAATCTGGTAGGGAATCTTGGCGTCGGGCGCCAATTCCGTCAACGCGGGCGGCTGGGCAGCCACTGTGAGGCAGTCGCCGATGGGAACACAACCGGTGGAGGGCAACTGGGCGGGATCGAGCGAAAGCAGAACCGCACGGCGCCGCGCGGTTTCATAGCGTGCTAGATCGAGCAGCGGCCCCGAACCGAACCGGTCGTAGTAGACGCCGCCTCCGCCGCGCACAACGGTCTTGGTGTCCTCATTTAGAACCCAGGCGAAGGAGACGCGGGGAGAGAAACCCAAGCGTCGAGTGGCCAGAAAGTTTTGCCAGTCGTAGCGCAGGCCGGGAGTAATGGCAAAGCGGCTGTTGACCTTGAACTGGTCCTGAACAAATCCGCCCATCTCCTGCTGGTGATAGATGAAATGCACATCGCCCGTATTCTGGCTGTATCCGGAGGGCAAATTGGCAGAGTAATTCTGCAAGGACGATTGCAGCACGGTGACCCCATCCGCGGCCAGAGTCGGGCCAAAGGTATAGGTGCCGAGCGCATTGGTGTTGTCGTCGAATGCGCGCCGGCTGATGTGCGGGGTACCGGCTCCGAATTTCACCAGGTTGCGACCGCGCGTCCAGGTAACCATGTCGTAAACGCGGAAGTTGTACTCGGTACTGAAGGAGTCGCCCTGCGCCGAGCCGCCCAGAAAGTCGCCGGGGACACTCACGCGCGGAGCCTCGGCGACGTTGCTGCTGCGATAGAAGTCGTGCTCGGCCACCAGCGAAACCTGATTCAGCATCACCGGCGACAGCGTCGAGTCCAGATGCGCAACTGAATCGTCTTCGCGCCACTGGTTGTTGGTGCCGGCCGTGGCCAGGGTCTGTCCGCCCACGCCCTGATTCTGGCCGGTCCAGTCCTGGTAGCTGTATTGCACGTAGCCGGAATGCTTCTCGCCAAACTGGTGTGCGGCTCGAACGCTGAATTCGGTGTCGCGCGTTGGGGCCGAAACGTTGGCCTGGAATGCGCCGCTGGGGTCGGCCGGAGTGGGGACGATGGTGGCGCTGACCACCGAGTCCAAATCCTCTTCGGCGCGATTGAACGAGGCCAGGAAACTGCTCTTCTTGGCGTGGGGAATCGGCCCGGTTACGTGCCCTTCATAAACGCGCCGCTGCTCGAATGGCTTGGAGGGCGCCAACGCATTCTGGGCATTCAAGGCGGAGTCGCGGAACATGAAGTTGAATTGGCCGTGAAAGTGATCGGCGGCGGATTTGGTGATGATCTCCATCTGCCCACGGCCAGGCCAATAATACTGAGCCGAGTAGGGGTCCTGGTTGATCCGGACTTCCTGCACCGCGGAGGCGGAAACCGTAGCCCGGTTCGCTTCAACACCATCGACCATCAGGCCGGTGCCGCCGGTCGCGGTCACGTTCTGGTCGAGGAAGGCGCTCATGGCTCCGGCGTAGTCGTTGTCGAAGATGGGCAGCGACTTCAAGTCTTGTGAACTGAGCACCGAAGAGTCGCGGTTCACGTCCGTGGCAGTCAGGTCTGCGTTGGTTTCGGCGCTCACCCGCACGTTGGTCGCAAACTGCTCAATGGGAAGAACGATGCGCAGCGAGGCTGGTGGAAGCGTCACCGGCAGGGAAGCACCCGAGCCGGCCGGAGCGGCAATCAACACCGGCGTGCGGACAGTCTCAAACCCGGCTTCGGAGACAACCAGCGTGAAGCTGCCCGCATGAGGCGCCGTCAGTTGGAAGTTGCCTTCTCCATCGGAGTGGTTACTGCCGGCAACGGACCCGTTGGTGTCCAGCAGGTCGACCTCGGCGCCGGAGACAATGGCGCCGGTTGGGTCGGCCACATTGCCGCGCACGGCGGGAGCGGCAGGAGGAGCGGGCGCAGAAGTGCTGACGGCAAAGAGTGCGCAGGGAGTGAACAGCAAGACAGACAGGATAAAAGAGCGCATGGTGCGGTTCTCCAAGGCAAATCCAGTGAGGTTCAGTCGAGCATGAGAAAAAGGTCGCTCTTGCAACAAAATCGTTCTTAGCCGTGCATGTTGCACCCGAGACCCAGGGAACGAGGCTGAGATATTATTCGCTTCTCACTGACTACAGACGTAAATCGATCTTCGCAGGACTCAGGACCGTCGTCCAGTCCGCCGCCGTGTCCACCAGGATGTCAGGGGGCGTTTCCATCAAAGTCCGCTGGCCGAAGCCGAATTCGCAACCGATCGACCAGACCCCGGCATTGCGGGCCGTTTGCACATCCACACGGCTGTCGCCGATCATCACCGTTTCCTCGGGAAGCGCGCCGGTCTCGGCCATCAGCGACCGCAGTCCCAGCGGGTCAGGCTTCTTGACTGTAAAGCTGTCGCCGCCATAGATATGCAGGAAATAGTCTGCCAGCCCTAGCCCTTCGCAGATTCCCTTGGCCGGCCGGACCGGCTTGTTGGTCAAAACGGCCATCGCCTTGGGCGTGCCACCGGGGGCATCGTGCAACTCGCGCAACGCCTGCAGCGCCTCCAGAACCCCCTCGTAGGCGTAAGTAAAGTCCAGTTTGTGGGCTCTGTAAAAATCCAGGAAAAAAGCATACGCCTTGGATTGCAACTCAGGGTCCACCTGGTCCGGCTCGATTTTCAACCCGGCCGCCAGCGACCGCCGCATCAGCATGGGAGCGCCATTGCCCACAAAGCCGGCTATCAGGGGATCAGGCAGAGGGGCCAGGCCGACGGATTCCAGCGTGGCATTGACGCTGTTGCACAAATCCTGTGCGGAGTCGATCAGAGTGCCATCCAGATCGAAGACAAGAAGCTTGAGGTTTTCTACCGGAACAGGGCGAAGAACGCGAACCATACTTCCAGTTTAGCGGATTGGCGGGAAGGGAAGCGGAGTGCCAAAAAACTTGGGGATTCCCACCCTGCGCCGGCTTTTCATCTCGAAAAGCCGCCGCAGGGATCCGATCTCTGTTTAAGGGGCCGGTGACCCGCGATTCGCTTAGTGAACGCGGATGCTGCCCGAGCCGGTGGAGACGCGCACCGTGGGGCCGCCGCCGTTCACGCGGCCGGTCACGTGATGTTTGTCGAACGAGCCTTGGACGGACATCTCGTGGTCGCTGGAAATGCTTCCCGACCCGGTGGAGGCGTCCAGTGTAAATCCCCCGCTGCCTGGCCAAACCTCGATACTGCCGGAACCGGTTTCAAGCTTCCAGTCGGACGATGGGGACCCGCCGACCTTGATTTCGCCCGATCCGGTGCCGGCGCGCAGAGCGCCATGAACGTTCTTCAGCTCGACGCTTCCGGAACCGGTCTGCGCCTTCACATCGCCCTGACCGGTCTGTTCGGCATAGATGTCGCCCGAACCGGTATTGACCGTGAAACCGCCGTGCAACCCTGAGGCGTGGATGCTTCCCGAACCCGTGGAGAGTTTGGCGTTCTCGCCCACGCCGTCGTCATTGATGCTGCCCGATCCTGAAGCAGCCTCGAGGAACGAATCCGCGGGCGCTTCGATCTCGTAGTCAATGCTGATGTTATGCAGGTTCTCATGGTGCGCGCCGATGCGAACGATGTTCCCCGTCTGCTCGATCGGCGGGTTGGCGGCTATCTCCCTCATGCGATCTTCGTTGCCGCCCCAATTTGTTCTCACGCGCCCGAACACATGCACCCGGTTGCCCGCGCCATGGGTTATGTGGATGCTGCCCGAACCGGTCGCTACGGAAAGCTCCACTCGGCCGTTGACACTAAGGTTGCGTTCAAAGGTGGCCTCCGAGGCCAGCGCCGGCATTGCCGCCAGCGCCAATGCCGCCGTCGCGACAAGAAGAAGTTTCATGGTGTTCCTTTCACACAGTCGTCAGTTGTCAGGGATTGCGCGCCGGGGCGGCTGGACTATCCCTAAATCTTTAAGGCACGTACAGAGCCAAAACAGGAGTTGCTTGCAAGATGAATGGAGTCAGCTAGATACGCCTGAACGAATGCCCGCTTGCTGCATTTTCCGGTGTCCGAATTCGAACGCCTCTGTGCGCAGGCGGACAGGCCGGCAGCGTTCACTCCCCACTGCTCATTGCTGCAGTACCACCTGGTCGCCTTCCTTCAGCCCGCCCAGAATCTCCGTTACCGAGCCATTCGACAACCCCACTTTCACCCCAATCTTTCGTTTGCCTTCCTTCTGCGTCTTGTCGGGAATCTCCACGGAAGCATTCTTCTGGTTGTCGTACATGACTGCATTTTCCGGCACCGTCAGCACGCCTTTGTGTTCATCCAGCAGAATCTCGGCATTGGCTGTCATGTTGGCCTTCAACTCGCCGCCAGGATTGTCGATCGAGACCCGCACCTCGAATGTGGTCACATTATCTTTCTCCACGCCCATGGGTGCAATCTTGGTCACCTTGCCGCTGAAGAAACGATCGCGGAAGCTCTCAACCTTGATGCGCGCAGGTTGATTCATATAAACATGGGCAATATCCGCCTCGTCCACCTTGCCTTGGACATAAACCTGAGTGGTATCGCCTTCGGTCATGATCAAAGTGGCCGTTGACCCCAGCACCAGGATGGAACTCACGGCATCGCCGATTTCCACGTCCCGCGACAAGATGACACCGTCCATGGGAGCCACGATGGTGGTATAGCCGAGCTGCTCTTCCAGCTGCTTCAGGCTGGCCTGGCTCTGCAGCACCTGGGCCCGTGCCTGTTTCAGCTTGGCTGAGTCCACGCCAATTTGTGCGTGCGACGAATCGCGCCGGGTCAAGGCTGCCAGGTAGTCCTTGTTGGCGTCGTCCAGAGCCTGCCGGCTCACCACGCCTTCTTTCTGCATCTCGAGATTACGCTCTAAAGTAGCCTTGTACATGGGCAGATCGGGGGCCAGGGCGTTCACTTTGTCCTGTTCGATATTGGCCTCGTAGGTGCCCACATTGGCCTCGGCAGCGGCCAGTTGCGCCCGTGCCGCCGCGACCTGATCGACGATCTCCTGCTGGTCGAGCTGCGCCAGTTGCTGGCCCTTGGTCACGCGGCTGTTGATGTCCACGTAGAGCTTTTCCACGATACCGGAGGCTTTGCTCTTGACCTCGACCTTGGTGATGGGCTGAATTTGCCCGGTGGCGACAACCGACCGCGCCACGTCGCCTCGGATCACCTTGGCCAACTTGTTCGGGTCGATGGCCGAGCCTTTCACCATGCGTGCCAGGGCCGCGCCGGCCACCAGCAGAATCAACACTACCCCAACGCTCAACCAGATCCAGAATCGTTTGCTACGCCGTGCTGCAGCCACAAGGAACCTCCGAGATTTTGAAGAACGCCAAAAAGCTTCTACGGCGTATGAAACAAAGATTGAGAACGCTGTTTGGACGGCGTCAATCGCATACCGTCTCCCCGTGCCCAAGGCGTCAAGGCCGCAACAGGCTCGTCTTTTCATACGCAGCGCACAGCCCCGTGGTTCCAGGGCATCTCAATCCTCCCAAATCACCGGACCTGAAACCTCCCTTCGCGGCAAGTCCGGCGCTTTCGAGGGGGCCCGGAAACCGGTCCAGAGCGATGTTTGCTCTCTTCCGTTCCGCTGCAAATGCTATCCTCACACCGAGATGCAAGGACTTCCGCTGCTGCAATTTGTCGCTGTCGCCATGCTCATTCTGGCAAACGCCTTTTTTGTGGCTGCGGAGTTCGCCCTGGTCTCAATCCGGGACACCCGCATCGAGCAGATGCTGGCCGCCCAGGTTCCCGGGGCACGGGCCGTGCGCACCCTGCAACAGGATCTGGACGATTTTCTGCCCGCCGTGCAACTCGGTGTCACCCTCTGCTCCCTGGCGCTCGGCTGGATCGGCGAACCCCTCGCCGCCTCGGTCCTGCTTGGCTGGATGGGTGCGCTTCACCTCACCCAAACCTGGGCGCTGATCTACTCGCACGTCATCGCTGTCACCCTGGGTTTTGCCTTGATCACGTATTTCCACGTGTTGGTTGGCGAACTGGTGCCCAAGTCGTTGGCGCTGCGCCGCGCCGAGGCCCTGGCAGTTGCCGTTGCCCCGCCCATGCTGTTTTTCATGGCCATTGCCCGCCCCGCCGTCCACTTCCTCAAGAATTCGGCCGCCACCGTGCTCCGCGCCTTCGACATCCCCATGACCGATCGCGCCTCGGTGCACTCCCCGGAGGAACTGAAGCTCATTGCCACCGCCGCCGGACGCATGGGGCTCCTGCCGAAATTCCAGGAGACGCTGATTCACCGGGCTCTCGAACTGAACGACGTCTCCATTCGCGAAATCATGACCCCGCGGCAAAAGATCGTATCGCTGCCCTCCAACATGTTGCTTGAGGAAGCCAGCGCACGGGTCATTGAATACCAGCATTCTCGAGTCCCGGTTTACGACGAATCCCGCGGCCCCGAGCACATTGTGGGCGTGGTCTACTCCAAGGATCTTGCCCGCCTCATGTTCTTCCGGCCAATCGGGAAATCCCCCAAATTCATCGATCCGACGCTTCAGGGCGAAGCGCCGCCCAACCCACATTCCCTTGGTTTGAACCCCGCGAGGCAGGATACTTCCGATTCCGGGACCTGGGGAAGAACAAAAGCCGGCCCGCGCTCTCCAGCGACTCCATTTGTGGAACTGCGCTTGATTCAGGTAATGCGCGACGTGCTGGTGGTCCCTGAAACCAAGTCAGTCCTCGACCTGATTCGCGACTTCCAGCAGCGCAGGCGCCACTTGGCCATCGTGGTGGACGAGTACGGGTCCACGGTAGGCCTGGTTACCGCGGAAGATGCGATTGAGCAGCTCACCGGCGAGTTTGAAGACGAGTTCGACTCGCCCGCCGTTCCAGTCTTGACCACCGCCAGCGGGGTTCTGCTGATGGACGGTGGCGTGAATCTGCGCGATCTGGAAACCCAGATGCGTTGGATCCTGCCCCGGGACGGTGGGGTTGAAACCCTCGCCGGCTTCCTGCTCATGCGTCTCGGTCACATTCCCCGCGGCGGAGAAAGCGTGGAATTCGAGGGGCGTAAGCTCACCATTGTCGAGATGGATGGACGCCGCATCGGCAAAGTCCGCGTTGAGCCGCTTGCCGAAGTCACCAACGATTCTGGTTCCTAAAGACGGCTCGAAATGTTTGATAGGACAAAATGGATTCTGTATTCCATGAAGCTTTGGGGCAAGCCAAGGCATCTTGAACAGTGAGGGGTCTGAATGGTCTTTTTAACGCGACGGGCTACGTTTTCCGCTGCGCATTTTTATTGGAACGATTCCTGGACAGCGGAGAAGAACGAGCAGGTCTTTGGGCGTTGTTCGAATCGCAAAGGGCACGGACACAATTACACGCTGGAGGTTACGGTGGCCGGCGAGCCTGACCCGGTTACCGGCTTTGTTATCGATCTGAAGTGGTTGAAGGATGTGATTGAGCGGGAGGTGCTGGCAGCCTACGATCATCGCCATTTGAATTTGGAGACACCGGAGTTCGCCAAGACCGTCCCGACCACCGAGAACATCGCCATCGAGGCCTGGAAGCGTTTGGCGCCTGCGGTATCGAAAGGCGGAGGCGCGCAGCTGAACCGGGTGAGGGTTTACGAGACGCCGGAGATCTTCGCCGAGTACCGGGGTGAGCCATGAGAGCTTACTTTGGCCGCCGCTACATGCTGAGCGCCAGCCACCGGCTGCATGTGGACGCGCTCTCGGCTGAAGAGAACCGGGCGACTTACGGAAAGTGCAACAACCCCCATGGGCACGGACACAACTATGTCGTGGAGGTGCAGGTCGCAGGCCCGGTCGACGAAGAGACCGGCATGGTGATGAACATGGCGGATCTGGATGAAGCCGTTCGCAAAAATGTTCTGGACCGGTTTGACCACACCAACCTGAATATGGACCCGTTGTTTACGGATAGTGTGCCGACCACCGAGAATCTCTGTAGGGCAGTATTCCAATTATTGAAAGACGCGCTGCCAAATCGAGAATTGGAACATGTGCGGGTGGAAGAGACCGAGAACAACTTCTTTGAGGTGCGCCAGTGAGTGAGGCCGTTGTTTTGTAGAGGGTTTGAGAAAGAGCCACTCGCGGTCCTCTCGGCAGTATCCGGCGATGAAGCCGATCGAGTTGAAAGGTTGAAAAATGCCCGATTCCCCGGGCGGAAGGAAGAAGATCATGGCGCAGCCGATAGCAGTAAGCAAGACCGTTCGCAGGAACGTCGGAATCCAGGAAGGGCTGAGCGCATTCAGCACCGAAGAGATGTATCGGGAAATATTGAGCCGGCTCGGGGAGGATCCCGATCGCGACGGGTTGCAGGCCACGCCGGGGCGCGTGGAGAAGTCCATGGCCTTTCTCACCAAGGGATACATGGACGATCCCAAGGAGATTCTGAACGGCGCATTGTTTGAGGTCGACTACGACGAGATGGTCATCGTCAAAGACATTGAGATGTTCTCGTTGTGCGAGCACCACATGCTGCCCTTTTTCGGCAAGGTGCATGTGGCGTATATCCCCAAAGGAAAGGTTCTCGGGCTGAGCAAGATTCCGCGCCTGGTAGAGGTGTTTGCACGACGCTTGCAAGTGCAGGAGCGGTTGACCCGGCAGATCGCAGACGCAATTCAGGCGGCCATTGAGCCGCAGGGCGTGGGCGTGGTGATTGAGGCGCGCCACTTGTGCATGATGATGCGCGGCATTGAAAAGCAGCACTCTTCCACCGTGACTTCGGCGATGGTGGGTTGTTTCCGCCAGAAGGAAACCCGGGCCGAGTTCCTGTCGCTGGTACGCCAGCCGGCATAACTCGGGATTCCTCAGAGTCCCGGTTCGCTCCCGTGCCGATCGTGTTTGCCCTTGATGTCGATTCCCAGGTGCAGGCACTTCTTGTACAGATGGCTTCGTTCCAGCCCCAGCGCCAGCGCGGTATTGGTAATATGCCGGTTGTGACGCTCCAGTTCCCTCAACACCTCCGCGCGCTCGAATGTCAGAACCCGGTCAGCCAGCGGCCCCTCGTGATACTGAGCCGCGTTGGTCACCACTCGAGGCTTTCTCCAGGGATGCTGCTGGGCCGGAAGCGCCGTTTCCACATCGCCGGCATCCACCACCGACTCAGCCAGAAGCAGTAGCCGCTCCACCACGTTGCGCAGTTCGCGGATATTGCCCGGCCACGGGTACTCCTTCAGCGCTTCTATGGCGGCTTCGCTGAACGGAATCGGCTTCCACCCGTTTTGCGCGCTCACTTGCCGGGCAAAATGCGACACCAGCGCGGGCAGATCTTCCTGCCGTTCGCGCAGCGGGGGCAGGACCACCGGAAACACCACCACACGGTGGTAAAGGTCGCGCCGGAACCCGCCCAACTCCACCAGCTCTTCCAGGTTGCGATGCGTCGCCACCACCACGCGCACATCCACCGTCGTCGGGCTGCTGGCCCCAACCCGCTCCACCACGCCCTCTTCCAGCACCCGCAGCAACTTGGCCTGCATGGCCGGCGGCATATCGCCGATCTCGTCAAGAAACAGCGTGCCCCGATGCGCCTGCTCGAACTTGCCCATGTGCCGCTGCGTTGCGCCGGTGAACGAGCCCTTCTCATGCCCGAACAGTTCGCTTTCAATCAGCTCCGCGGGGACAGCGGCGCAGTTCAGCGTCACAAACGGCCCGCCCGCGCGTTGGCTCTTTTCATGTACGGTCCGCGCCGCCAGTTCCTTGCCCGTTCCAGTTTCACCGTAGATGCAGATGCGCGATTCGCTCGCCGCAACCCGCTCCAGTTGCGCCATCACCCGGCGCATGGTTTCGCCCGCAAACACCAGTGTGTGCTTGCCCACTCGGGTGCGGAGGTCCTGGTTCTCGGTCTCAAGACGCGTCAGCTTCAGCGCGTTCTCGACGGTCACCAGCAGTTTCTCGGTCGAGAGCGGCTTCTCCAGAAAATCCAATGCCCCCAGCCGCGTGGCCTTGACCGCCATCTCGATATGAGCCTGCCCGCTCATCATCACCACCGGTGCAGTCACATCGGCGTTCTTCAGGTCCTCCAGCAGCGCCAGCCCATCCCGCCGCGGCATTACCACGTCGCTCAAAATCAGATCGAAGGGCTCGCTGCGCGCCAGTTCCAGGGCGCGGATCGCGTTATCGCACACCACGGCTTCATGCCCGGCCAACCGAAACGCGCGGGCCAGCGAGGCCAGCGTGTTGGCTTCGTCGTCCACAATCAGAATTCTTGCTTTGCTCGTCATGAATGAGTCTCGACGCCATCGGGAAGCACAATCACAAACGTAGCACCGCCGCCCGCCCGGCTTTCCACAGAGATCGTGCCGCCGTGGTCCGACACCACCGATTGCACAATCGCCAGCCCCAGCCCGGTTCCATGGTGCTTGGTTGTGTAGTAAGGCGTGAACAGCCGCGCGCACTCTTCTGGAGTCATGCCTTGGCCGGTGTCGCTCACGCGCAACTCCACCCCGCCGGCCCGCGGTCTCGCTGCCAGCGTAAGCGTGCCCCCCTCCGGCATGGCGTCCATGGCGTTCAACACCAGGTTTGAAAGCGCACGGTGAAGCAACTCGGGATCGACTCGCAGCGGCATCGCCTCTTGGGACAGTTCAACCGCGAAGCGGATTGGCGCTTCTCCTTCGCGTGCAGCTGTTTCGTAGAGCGCCCGGACCCGCTCCATGACATCCTTGGCGTCGATCTGCTCCAACTCCGGCTTGGGCATTTTGCTGAAGTCGCTGAACCGGCCAATGATCGTCTTCAGGTTCGCAATCTCCATGCCCAGCGTCTTGGTGCTCTCGTCGAAGACCTCGTCGAATTCAGCTTCCGGCAGCGCGCGCGCCCGCACCAGATTCTCCACCGTCAGTTGCAGAGGAAACAGCGGATTCTTCAACTCATGCGCTAGTCTTCGCGCCAGTTCCCGCCAGGCCGCCACGCGCTCGCTCTGCAGCAGCCGTTCGCGCTGGCTGGCCAGTTGGGCGGTCATGTGGTTGAAGCTGTGGGCAAGCACGTCTACCTCGTCGCGGCCCCGGCCACGCTTGCGCTCCGGCACTTGCGCCTCCCAGTTACCCGCTGCTACCTCGCCGGCGGCCCGCGCCAGTTGCTCAATGGGCCGCGATACTCGCGCCGCAATCCACAAGCTGGCCAGAATCGCCAGCAGGATGCCGCCCGACGCGACCCCATACGCGATTGACCGGATATGCTTCTGCGCCTCCACCATGCCCGTGCGGGCGATGGCTACCGTCAGCACCGCCAGCACGTCCCCCGATTCGCTCTTCAGCGGAATTGCCGTCGCATTCACGCTATCCTCGCGCCGGTTTGAAAGATAGAGAATTGCGCTGGTCTCCTTCTCGGTTCTACGTGCCGAATCGATCAGAGATTGATACTTGCCCGCGTTGGCAACTGGGCCGGTCTGGTCAATCAGGCGCGCAGGATCGAATGGGGTGGTAAGTTGTTCAAATGCGGGCTTTTCTGAGGAGCCGGTATCGTTGTAGAGGCCAATTTGCATCCCGGGTGCCACCGGAAGGTCGGCCAGAAAGCTTTGGTCCAGCCGCTTGCCGCCCAAAACCCTCACCTCCGGCTCCGCACCGTGAACGCCACGTACTGCGTTGAGGCCTAGAGTGGCGCTGCCGTCGGGCAACTCTTCGCGCTTGAGAAAGGTTACAGAGGTCCGGTTTGCAGCCGGCTCCAGATATCCAAACCGCGCCGGCCACTGAGCCGAACTCACGATCTTGCCATCGGGGCCCACAATCTCAAGAAAGTCCAGTTGCGCTTGTTGCGCCAACGTCTGCGCCTCGTTCAAAAACGGCGAGCCGTCTCCGGTCTGCGAGAGCTCATAGGCTATGCTGCGCATGCGTTCGCCCGACGCCACGCGGTCCACGGCCGCGGCCACCTCCGCCGAGCGGTGCTGGAATTCGCGCTGGAACTGGCTCACAAACAGGGCCGTCTCTTCCTGGTCGCGCTGCTCGAACACCTGCCGAATCCGCACCAGCACCGTCCACGCCACCACTGCCACCACGGCAGCGACGGTCAACGAAACCAGCAACAACAGCTTCTGGCGCAGGTTCATGGCGCATCCTCAAGCGAAACCTCGGCCAGCAGCGGCGTGCCGTCCGGGCTCAAACGAAGGTCGCGAACCCGCCCTCCGGCGGCCCAGGCTCGCGGCAAATAAAGCAGAGGAATCAGCATGTGGCTTTCGAGAAAATCGCGCTCCACCCGGTAGAGCCCGGCAGGGGAGTCTTCGACGACCGGTCCCAGGCGTCCGCCATTGCGGAGCATGGCCTCCAACGCGGCCCGTGGCGCTGTCGACTCCAGCGGCAGGCGCCGCAAAACCATGTCGGCCCAGGGAATTCTCTCCGCTCCAACGACCTGAACCGTGAATCCTGCCTCGTGAAGATTCAGCGCAATCCTCTGTGCCGCCAGTTGCATCGTGTTTCCGGATTCCGCGGCCAGGATCAGCCCCGGAGCCGTAAGCCCGCCCCGCTTTTTATGCGACTTGTTCAGGTCGCGATCAGCCGAAAACAGAAACGAGTAGCCGCTGAGTGCGGCCGGCAGCAAGCTGGCGGTGACTTCACCCTGTTTCTGAAAGATCACGTTATAGAGGGCGCTGCGGTCCACGGCCGGCGCAATGGCCGCGCGCAGATCGGGATTTCCCAAGACCCCTGACTTGGGGCTGACGGTGAGCGCCAGCAATGTAGCCGGGGCCGACGAACTCACCGTGAGCCGCTGTTCGTGTGCCTGTCGCATCTGCTCGGCTGGAACCTCCACAAGGTCGGCATGGCCTACGGAAAGATCCAGCCACTGGTCGTGGATCGATTTGCGCGGATAGATTTCGATCTTGTCCACGTACGGCCGCCCCTGCCAGCCGTTCTCATTGGCCACCAATGTATGCAGATCGCGGTTGAACGCAGCCAGTTGAAACGGGCCGGTGCCGATGACCTTGCCCGCACCGCTGGCATCCGGAATCTCGATCAGGTACTTGTCGCTGGCCAGCATCTCCGACAGGTTCGGCATGGGTGCGTCGCCGGTAAATACCAGCGACGAACCCACGGCATGAATCGCCGTCCAGGGGCATTTGGCGCCGCATACCCCGTTCAGGGCGTCGATCGCCACCGGGGCGGTCAACGCCGATCCGTCGTGGAAGCGCACACCCGGGCGCAACTTGAACTGCCAGCGGTGGAAGTCGTTTTCCGCCTTCCATTCGAGGGCCAAAGCCGGCAGAGCCGTTCCATCGGCGCTCTGCACCGTCAGCCCATCCAGCACCAGCCGCCGTGCCACCCCGTTGTACTGCTGCCACGGGTCGCCCTCGATCTCCACCCGCAGCGTGCCCCCGTAATGCGGACGCGTCCGCGCCCCTGCCGGCACTGCCAGGACCGCGACCAGCAAGAACCCGGCGAGCCGCCAAAAACCCGGGTGCCCCACCCTCTTGGGGTGCCAAAAACCCGAGTGCCCCACCCAAGTTAGGTACCAAAAAGGTGGGTGCCCCACCCTCGCGACGTTCTTGTTTTTGTCGCTAGGGTGGGCGGCCTCAGGTCCAATCGAAGACACCGGCAACCCGCAACCCTCAACCCGCTTGCGGATCCCCGATCCCTGTTCCCTGTTGCCTGTTCCCCGCAACTCGTTCCCTGATTCCTGTTTACTACTCATGGCAATCAGCCGTGACACGGTCCACCTCGTAGCTGTCTCCCGATCCCCGCACCACGGCGATGACGCTCTTTCCGTCCGGCGCGGCCCACAGCGCCGTCACCGTCCCGTCCATGGCCAACGGGGCGCCCATCGGCACTGCCTCCTGTGCCGGCAACTCGTAGGCTCGCAGGCTGTCCGTAATCGCCTCGCCTGAGCCGGAAGCCACAATCTGCGTCCCCGTTCCGCACCCCGAATGCAGAGCCGAAAAGTCGCTGCCCCAGTCGCGTGCGCCGGCCACCGGCTTCACCGCGCCGTTCTCCACCAGCAGCACCTTGCCGTCGATCCCGCCGATCAGCAACGCAGCATTGGCGGCAGGGCGGGGAATCAGGGCCGCAGAATAAAACGGCGGCAAATCCACCCCCAGGTTGGGCGTTACCACGCCGGTAAAGTAGTTCCGCGCCGAGTTATAGAAAGCCTTCAACCCAGGCGATCCGCTGGTGGTTGCGTCGGGCTGCACAAGCGGCCAGGGATCGTCGCTGGCCTGGCACTGCATCGTCCAACCGTCGCTTGGGGCAGCACCGCTTTCTTGAGGAACATCGCTGCCCCTGCACTCGGTTCCCGGTACGAACGCGGTGAATCCCCGTCCATCGGCGGAGCGGATCAGAAGGCCCCGCGCGTCTCTCGGATTTGCCAGGCGGCCTTTGATCGCCAAACGCCGCTCCTTCGACCAACCGCCCTCACCGTGCATGAACAGCGCGATCTCGTCCGGCCTCAGCAGGACCATGCCAAAGTCGGTTGAAAGAGACGCAATCACCGGTTCATCGGGAAGGCCTCCAGGCAAATAACTCAATTCCATCGGCAGGCGCGCTTTGCGAAGGACGATGGACTCCACCACGGCCGCGGCCCGTTCCGCCGGTCGATCCACTTGCACCATCGCCACCCGCGTCTCATTGCCTAGAATCACCTCGGCCACCCACAGCCGCTCCCATGCGTTCTCGCTCAGTGTCACTCGAAGCGCGTTGGCGCTGTCCGCGCCCGAGCTCAACACGCCCCGGGCGTTCAGATCCTGCTCAAGCAAGCGCTGGATGGCGGGAACCTCGTCGGCAGGGATCGTAGACAGGTTGCGAATCGTCAGCCTCGCCTGTCCCGGGCCAAGCAGGTTGCCGATCTGTTCGCAGAGTTCGGCGGCAGGCTGGTCCCAGGCGCTGGGAATCGGCGCGGCGCTGGCGGCCAAACCCATCAGCCCGCTGGCTACCACCGCAATGAGTCCCACGAGCTTCATACGATTCATCTTTCCTTCAATGTCCCGTTTGCGCGGATTATATCGTTTCGAGCCGCCGAGACTCTGAAAAGGCGGCTGAATCGAGGCGCAGCCCTTCGACCGTGTTGGATCTCCAGTGTCGAAATTCAAGCGAAATTGGAAGGGCTTCTACGCTCCTACCTTGGACTCGCTCGGCCAAGTCAAAAAATTATCGCTTTTTCTTCGCCTTGTCGCCAGATTTCCGGTATGCTGGCTTCGCAACATGGAGGTTGCACGATGGACATTCAAAAAGAGCTGATCGCCGAATACGACCGCGAAACCGCCAACACGCGCAAGATGTTTGAGGCAATTCCGGCCGATGTCGATTTCAACTATAGCCCTCATCCCAAATCCATGACTCTCGGCCGGCTGGCTGGACATGTCTCGGATACCGCCGGGGAATGGGCAATCCACACCCTGACCACCGATAAACTGGAGTTTCCCGCGGATCATAAATTTGAACCCTACATCCCCGCCTCCACCGAGGCCCTGCTGGAGAAGTTCGACCGGCAGGTTGCTGAGGTCAAGCAGGCGCTCGCCACGTTCACCCTCGAGAGTTGGGACGGGAACTGGAAATTCGTGGCCGGCGGCCAGGCCTGGATCGACGATTCCAAATACGATGTCTGGCGTACCTGGGTCATCAATCATCTGGCCCATCACAGGGCGCAATTGGGCGTTTACCTGCGCCTGCTCGACAAGCCGGTCCCCGGCATGTACGGCCCCTCTGCCGACAGCAATATGTAGGCGAGTCAGTCGCTCCCCGCGCCCCCATCCTTGCGCCTT
Source organism: uncultured Occallatibacter sp. (assembly GCA_964560845.1). GTDB lineage: Bacteria > Acidobacteriota > Terriglobia > Terriglobales > Acidobacteriaceae > Telmatobacter. Next base: position 16,578 of record CAZLMY010000108.1, read on the forward strand.
TTCTTCCGGCGCAAGGATGGGGCGCTTCGACATTCACCTCACCTCAGGAAACCGGTTCCTTGTCCCTCATCCATGCTCTTCATGCGTTACCCTTGAACCATGCATACCAGCCTTCCGAAGATCTATCCCATCCTCGATTCGTCCGTCATTCCGTCCACCGGCCGCGCAGAGTTTCTGCATAATCTTGGCGACTCTCTAGCCCAGGCTGGAGTCACCCTGCTGGAGTACCGCAACAAGACAGGCGCGGAGGCCGAGTTGATTGCCGACGCCGCAATCCTGCGCGCCGCAATGCCGGTTGGACAGGTGAAGTTGATTCTCGATGACCGGGCCGATCTTGTTGAACAGATAGGTTTTGACGGCGCGCATGTCGATAAGGGCGATGTCACTCCGGCAGAGGCTCGTGCGATCCTCGGGCCGGATCGGATCATCGGGACTTTTGGCGGTGGCGGCAGCGGCATGGTCCCCGGCATCCTGGCGACGCCCGCGGACTATTTCTCCATCGGAATCGTCTACCCCACCCGAACCAAGCAGGTTTCGTCGCCCCCTATCGGAATCGAAGGCATTCGCCGCCTTCGTGCCGAAGCAGGCCCTGACCCCGTTCTGGTCGCCATCGGCGGCATCACCCTTGCAACCGCGCCGGAAGCGCTCGCCGCTGGCGCATCGATCGTGGCCATCGCGGGCGCGCTCTTCCGTCAGCCTGACCCAGCCGCCGAATTCCGCAAATGGATCGCCGCGTTGGCTTAACAACTGGTGAGGCGGAGTTCTTGGGGTCGGAAGGGACGCAAAGGCACACGGAAATCGGCAATTGAAGAAAAAGAAAGACTTCCGCGAGCAAATCCGCTAAAACATTCTTACGTGAAGACTTCAGATCTCAATCCAATGCCAAAGACCTCGCCCGCAGCAACCGGGATGGTGCCGACCCTCGGACTCTTCAGTTCGACGGCGCTGGTGATCGGCTCCATGATCGGGTCCGGCATCTTCATTGTCGATTCCGACATCGCCCGGGGAACCAACTCCCCGGCGCTCTATCTGGGCGCATGGGTCGTGACCGCCATTCTCACCATGACCGCCGCGCTCAGCTACGGCGAGCTCGCGGCCATGATGCCAAAGGCCGGCGGTCAATACGTTTACCTGCGCGAGTCCCTGGGGCCGCTATGGGGCTTTCTTTACGGCTGGACGCTCTTTCTCGTCATCCAGACCGGCACCATTGCAGCCGTTTGCGTGGCCTTCGGCAAGTTTCTCGGCGTCTTCTTCCCGGTCATCTCCGGCAACAACTGGCTGTGGCACATCGCCGACGTTCCCACCGTTCAGGTTGGCCCCATGGCCCTCGGTGGCATGCATATCGGGGTCAACACAGCCAACCTGACCGCCATCGTCATTGTTGTCTTCCTGGCCGTGGTGAACATCTTCGGCGTGAAACTCGGCGCCCTCATCCAGAACATCTTCACCACCGCCAAGGCATTTTCGCTGGCGGCGCTGATCCTGCTGGCCTTCACCATTGGCCGCAACCCGGCCGTATGGAATGCGAACTTCGGCCCGCATTGGAGCGAGTTCTGGAAGAACGCCGGCTGGAGTTCGTTGCATCCGGTCCAGGTAGGCATGGGCGGCCCCATCGTGCTGGTGAACCTGTTTGTGATTCTCGCCGTGGTCCAGGTGGGGTCGTTGTTCTCGGCCGATGCCTGGAACAACATCACGTTTACCGCCGGCGAGGTCAAGAATCCCAAGCGGAACATTCCCCTGTCGTTGATTCTGGGCGTGGGCTTCGTGCTGACGGTTTACTTTCTGGCATCCCTGGCCTACATCCTGGTGCTGCCCATGCACGGCGATCCCAACGGAGCAACCGTGATGGCGCGCGGCGTTCAGTATGCGGCAGAGGACCGGGTGGGAACGGCTGCTCTGGAACAGATCTTCCACTCCGGCGGCGCCTGGCTGATGGCCGGGGCCATCCTGGTTTCCACCTTCGGGTGCGCCAATGGGATGTCGCTGGCCGGGGCGCGCGTCTACTACGCCATGAGCCGGGACGGTCTGTTCTTCAAGTCCGTCGGCAAGCTGCATCCGCGCTACAAGACGCCCGCCGCGGCCTTGCTGGTGCAGGCCTGCTGGGCCACGCTGTTGTGCGTTTCCGGCTCCTATGGCCAGTTGCTGGACTACATTATCTTTGCCGTCCTGGTGTTCTACATCCTCACCATCGTCGGGCTCTTCGTGCTGCGCTTCAAGCGGCCCGATGCCCCAAGGCCCTATAAGGCGTGGGGCTATCCCGTGCTTCCAGCGCTCTACCTGGTGCTGGCTGCGTGGATCTGTATCGTATTATTGCGATACAAGCCTCAGTACACTTGGCCGGGCCTGGTGCTCGTGCTGCTGGGGATTCCTGTTTACCTCTTCTGGTCGCGCCACTCAAAGAACCAGTCACGAGGCTAGTTCACTTCAATTGGATCTCAACCGCTGAGGAGGAAGTCCCTCATACATGTCCAGACTGCTTCGTATCAAACCCATGTCGATGCTCTCCGAAGAGGCGAGTGAACAAGGCGAGCATACGCTCAAGCGCTCGTTGAGCGCGCTCAACCTGATTACGCTGGGCATCGGAGCCGTCATTGGCGCCGGCATTTTCACGCTCACTGGTCAGGCGGCCGCGCTGCACGCCGGCCCGGCTGTCTCTCTCAGCTTTGTGCTGGCTGGGATCACATGCGCCTTTGCCGGGCTCTGCTATGCCGAGTTTGCTTCCATCATTCCGATTGCCGGTTCGGCTTATACCTACGGGTACGCCACGCTCGGCGAACTGGTGGCCTGGATCATTGGTTGGGATCTGACTCTGGAGTATGCCTTCGGCGCTTCGACGGTCGCTGCCGGATGGGCAGCCTACTTCAACAGCCTGATGCAGCAACTGGGCATTGTGATTCCTCCGGCATTGACCACCACAACCGGCAACGTTCTGGTGAAGTACCAGGGCATCTGGATCGATAAGATGTCGCTGCCGCCCGGTGTGACCGACCTGGGGTTGCCACATGTGACCGGATTTTTCAACCTGATCGCGGTGATGATTGTTCTGGTGATCACGGCAATCCTGGTGATCGGCATCAAGGAATCGGCCAACTTCAACTCGGCTATCGTCATCGTCAAGCTGGGCATTGTGGGCGTCTTCCTGGTGGTTGGCGGTTTGTATCTCTTTCATCATCCGCAGGTGGCCAGCAGCAACTGGCATCCATTCATTCCTCCTTCCGACGGGCACGGGAACTTCGGCCTGCTGGGAATCCCGGGAGCGGCTGCGTCCATCTTCTTTGCGTATATCGGGTTTGACGCCGTGTCGACCGCAGCCCAGGAGGCGAAGAATCCC
>CAZLMY010000109.1:0-19829 GCA_964560845.1 uncultured Occallatibacter sp.
AATGGCCCGCATGGCGCCCAGCATGGCCGCGCCGCCCGCCATGTCGTACTTCATCTTCTCCATGTTCTCGCCGGGCTTGATGGAGATGCCGCCGCTGTCGAAGGTGATGCCCTTGCCCACCAGGCCGAGAACCGGGCCGTCTTTCACGCCTTCCGGCTGATACTTCAGCACGATCAGCGCCGGCGGCTCCTCGGAGCCTTGGGAAACGCTCCAGAACGCGCCCATCTTCAGCTCGTGCAGCTTCTCGGTGGAGTCGGCCTCGCAGCACAAGCTGACATGCTCGGCCATGGCCACTGCCCGCTGACCCAGGATGGTGGGGGTCAGCTTGTTGCCCGGCTCATTGACCAGCGTACGAGCGAAGTTCTGGCTGTCGCCCACAATCGCGCCCTCTGCGAAAGCTGCCTCCAGTACGCTCTTGTCGGCGTCTGCCGGCGCTGCCAGCGCAAACGACTCCACGCTCTGGTCCTTGCGGTCGCTGCGATAGGTGTCGGGATCGTAATCGCCCACCAGGGCGCCCTCAACGGCTGCGCGGACGCAGGGGCCGGGGGGCAAAAGCTCGGACTCGGGAAGCACAAACGCCAACTCGCGAATGCCGCGCGGCTTGGCGAAGCGCACGGCCGCACCGGCGGCGTTGCGCACCAGATGAACGGTGGATTTGGCTTGTTTGCCAAGCCCCACCAGCAGCAGACGCTTGGCCGCCAAACCTGCCGGTGCGTGCAGCAGCAGCATCTCGTTGGCGCCGCCCTTGTATTCGCCGCTCGCCAGTACAGTGGCCGCCGCGGCCTTTACCGCTTCGTCGTTGGTCAACAGCACGGGCTCGGGCTTGGCGCCGGGTTCTTTCGATGTCTGGGTGTCAACAGCCAGGACCGCCAGCAATTCCGTGGCAATTTCGGGGAGGTTCGTAAATGTCAGTTGAGTCCGCATGGTGCCCATTATTTCACTCACCCATGGGAAATGGCACCCAGGGCAGGCATTGAATCGTGTTTGCAGGGAATTTGAATCGGGAGCCTCAAACTGCCGTTTTCGATCCTGTCACACAATGAGAATCTGTCGGTACCGAGATTTGTGTCATAATTCCCGCGAGGGTCATTATGGATATGCCTGCCGAAACTGAATTGCGCGGCCAATCCCGCCTGAATGAGAGCGGGCGGATCGTGATTCCGGCTGAAATCCGCAGGAAGATGGGGCTGACTGCGGGCGATACCCTTCTTTTCAGCATGGAGGGCGACGTGTTGAGAATTGAATCCCATCGGACTCGAATCCGCCGTATTCAGGAGAGCATGCGTAGTTTGATTTCGCCGGATCGCTGTCTCTCCGATGAGTTGATTGCAGATCGGCGGGAAGAGGCGCGGCGCGAAATGGAGGACGGACTTGGATGAGATCGCAGTCCTGGATGCTTCAGCCCTGATGGCCGTGATTCGGGGAGAATCCGGGGCAGACAGGGTAGCCGCAATTCTTTCAAGAGCCGTGGTAGGTGCTGTCAACCAAGCCGAGGTGCTGACCAAACTGGTATCCGCCGGGCTGGAAGAGCCACTCGCCTGGTGGCACATTGCGGAAATCAATTGCGTTTCTGTCCCGTTCGACGAAGAACTTGCGAGAATTGCCGGGGGACTGGTCAAGATCACCCGCCCTTATGGCTTATCGCTGGGAGACCGGGCCTGCCTAGCCTTGGCTATCAAACGCAATGCCAAGGTCTACACCACCGACCGAATCTGGATGAAGCTCTCTCTGGGGATCGAGATCGAAGTCATCCGGTGATGGTTCCGGACGGGATCGCATCCGACTCGCCGTCCAAACGAGGCAGGAGGTCGTTTTGCTCGAGCGTAGGCTCGGTGAATTGGTAAAGGATGGTTCGATACGAGAACTTCCGCCAGATGGACGGGATGTTTTCAAGGCGTTTCATAGAGTATTTGTTGAAAAAAGGTCGGGTATCGCGTTTGGGCTCGCCCTGCCCGATCCGCCGTTCTATGGAAACTGGGAGGAGGTGGATGTCGACAGCTACCGGCGCTACACCTTCAAGCAGCCTTGGATGTGAGGTTTCGGTTCACCAGGGTGGGAGGCCCGGGTGGCAGGGGCGCTCTGTGTTGACAGTGGTTCACGTTACCGGCCGCTACCGCCCCATGCGGTGTTTGCTGGCGTTCACGGCGGCGCGGGCTTCCCGGTCGCCTTCGCGGCGCTTCTCGGTCTCCCGTTTGTCCCAATCCTGCTTGCCCTTGGCCACGGCCAGTTCGCATTTGACACGCCCGTTGCGGAAGTAGAGCCGGGTGGGGATGAGCGTGTGACCCTTGATCTGCGTCTTGGAGAGTAGCTTGCGAACCTCTTCTCGGTGCAGCAGCAGTTTCCGCGTCCGGGTGGCATCGTGATTGGCGATGTTGCCGTGGGAGTAAGGACCGATATGAACGTTGAGCAGAAACGCCTCGCCGTCCTTGATGAGGCCGTATGCATCCTTGAGGTTTGCCTGGCCTTCGCGGATCGACTTGACCTCGGTGCCGCGCAGCGCCACGCCGGCTTCGAACTTCTCCAGCAGAAAATAGTTGTGCCCCGCCATCCGATTGTGTGCGGCATCGCGCTCGCCGCTGGCCACCGGGTCGCGGGGCTTGGCGGCTTTTTGCGGGCCGGTTGCGGCCGGCTGAACAATCACGTGACTGGTTTGGCGAGCCATTTTCCGGCATCCTCGAACCTCCATCGTAGCATCGGAGCGGCTCTTGAGGCGTGCAGAACCGCAGGCTTCAAAGCCAGCGCAATGGAGCTTTGCTAAAATGGGGCATCGCTGGGGTAAGCAAATCGCCATTCCGAGTTGCGTTACGCACTGCATAAAGAACTGCGTCAGGGGCAGCCAAGGCCGCCCGCAAGGGCTCGCCGCAACGCGCGGTCCGGATACGACGCTTGGGAGTTCGATGAACCGCCGCGCTGTTGTTCGGGATGCCTCCGGAGCTGTTCCTGCCGGATCTGTTCTTGCGGGAGCCGTGTTCGGGCTCCTTGCTTTCCTGGCCGTGGTCGGGATGTCGCCTGTCGCCCTTCATGCCGAGTCGGCCGGGTCGTTGTTCAAACATGGCCAGACCGCCGAAGCCCGCGAAGACTACGACGCCGCCTTCGACTTCTATCAGAAGGCCTACGCCAAGGAACCCAAGGATCTCCGCTACCGCACGGCATTCTACCGCGTGCGGGTTACGGCTTCGTCCGCGCATGTAACCAAGGGGCGCAAACTGCTTGCGAGCGGCGACGAACAGGGGGCACTGGCCGAATTCCTGCACGCCGCCGAAATCGATCCCGGCAACGAGTCGGCGCAGCAGGAGATTGCCCGCGCCCGCCAAGGGCAAGGCGAGCCTGCCCCCGCTGCGGAAACCAGCCTGGCTCAAGCCCCCGGCTCGCAGTCCGAGCTCAACTCCATGGGCGCGCCTGTGGCCCTCAAGCCGCTCTCCAACGAGCCGCTCACCATGCATTACACCGAGGATGCCAAGGTCATCTACCAGGCAATCGGCAAGGCCGCCGGCATCAATGTGCTGTTCGATCCGGACTATACCTCCAAGCGCATCCAGGTGGACCTCAGCAACTCTTCGCTGCTCGACGCCTTGCGCATCGTCGGCACCATGTCCAACACCTTCTGGCGCCCGGTTACCACCAACACCATCTTCGTGATTCAGAACAGCCGCTCCAAGCGCACCGAGCAGGATGAGGAGGCCATTCAGACCTTCTACCTGACCAATGCCTGGCAGCAGAACGACATGAACGACATTCAAACCGCGTTGCGCAACGTGCTGGCCGGGACCGTCAAGGTCTACGGCGTGGCCGGCCAGAATGCCATTATCGTGCGCGGCACGCCGGACGAACTGCTGCTGGCGCAGAAGTTGATCAACGATCTCGACAAGGCGCGTCCCGAGGTGGTGGTGGATATCGCCGTCATGGAGGTCAGCAAGAACTGGGAGCGGACTTTGGGCATCGCCTGGCCCAGCAGCGTCGGTGTGGCTCTGCAGTCGACGACTTCCAGCTCCAGTTCAAGCTGCACGGCCGGTACCACCGGGTGCACCAGCGGCAGCACCACCACCCCCACCCTCTACGACCTGGCTCACCTCAAGGCCACCAATTTTGCTGTCACTGTCGGCTCGGCCACCATGAACCTGCTGCTGAGCGACGCCAACACCAAGCTTCTGCAGAGTCCGCGCATTCGCGCCACCGACTCGCAGAAGGCCACCATGAAGATCGGCTCCAAGATCCCCATCGCCACCGGGTCTTACCAGACCGGCGCGGCCACCGCAGTGGTCAGCTCGCTGGTCAACACCCAGTTCCAGTACCAGGACGTGGGCGTGAACATCGAGATGACGCCCACCGTCCACTTCGACAACGACATCACTCTCAAGATCAAGATTGAGGTCACCTCGCAGAGCGGCTCGGTCACCATCAGCGGTGTCACCGAGCCCATCTTGAGCCAGCGCGTGGTCGATCAGGTCATCCGCCTGCGCGAGGGCGAAGCCAACATCCTGGGCGGCATCGACGACAAGCAGGACCAGACGAGCTGGACCGGCATCCCCGGATTGAGCTCGATTCCGATCCTCAAGTACATCTTCGGATCGAGAGACCACACCATTCAGGACGACGACATCGTGTTTGTGGTGGTGCCGCACGTGGTTCGATCGGAGACGCTCGACCCGGTGAATCTGCGCACCATCGACCTGGGCGCCGGCAACACCACCATCGAGTTGCGCCACCTGCCCAGCGAATTGCCCGGATCGAGCCCCATACCGCCTGTCGCTCCCGCAGTGCCTGTGCGACCGGCCATGGCGCCTCGCTCCGGCCTGGGTCCGATTCCCGGCCAGAGCGCGGAAGCGGCGGCTCCGGCGGCCATGGCGCAAATGCGCGAAGCAGCCGCCATGAACCCCGCGGTCCAAGGCAGCCATTTGCCTTTACCCGTTGCGCCTGCCGGGGTTGCTTCGGGCTTGGCCTTCGCGCTCACTCCGCCAAAGGGCCCGGTCGCCGCAGGGACCACTTTTGTTGTCCCCGTGGTGCTCAACGGCGCAACCGATATTGCTTCGGTTCCGATGCGTATCCACTACGATCCCGACAAGCTTTCTCTGGTCAACGTAGCCAGCGGCGATTTTCTTGGACGGGATGCGCAGGCGGTGACGCTGTTGCATACCGAGGACCCGCCGGGCAGCCTGAACCTGAATGCCGTGCGTCCGCCGGGCGCCGCAGGGGTGAGCGGTTCAGGCTCCGTTTACGTCCTCAGCTTTGAAGCCAAGGCCGCCGGAGAAAGCACGGTCGCCATCACGGCCTCGGCGGTCACCAACAGCGCCAAGCAGCAGATCCCGGCCAAGCCCGCGCAAATCGACATTCAGGTGCGGTAAATCGTCAACCGGAAACCCGAAAACAGGAACCCATCGAATCCATGAGACACGCCCCGCCAATCCGGAAACCCAGTGAACGGGGCCTCACGCTGGTGGAATTGATCGTAACCATCGCCATTCTCTCCATCCTGGCCTCGGCCGCGGTGCCCATGGCCCGCTTCCAGGTCAAACGCCAGAACGAGCGGGAACTGCGCCGCGACCTGTGGGAGATGCGCGACGCCATCGACCACTACAAGGACGCGGCCGACAACCACGCCTTCCAAACCAAGGTCGACAGCCAGAATTATCCGCCCGACCTTGACACCCTGGTGAACGGGGTCGAAGTGCAAACCAAGAAGGTCAAGTTCCTCCGCCGCATTCCGGTAGATCCGATGACCGGCAAGGCCGAATGGGGATTACGGTCCATGCAGGACGACCCGAAGTCGGACTCTTACGGCGGTCAAAGCGTTTTCGATGTCTATTCCAAGTCGCAAGGCACGGCCCTGGACGGCACAAAGTATTCCGACTGGTAGGGGAGGAACGAGCGGAGTTGGCAAAGACGATCGGAGTTAGGGGAGCAAAGGGCATCCGGGGACCTCAGCTTGGGCTGCTGTTTTGAAGGGGCACGACTTCAGTCGTGCCGTGAGCGCCCTGAATTGATTGGGGCTTTGGCCCCCGAGGGACGGTTGTCGGGGTTTTCGACTTTCCCTACGGGCCGTTAGCGGAGCTAGCACAGACGGCAGATCAGGCGGGCGAACTCCGCTAACACGCGCGAAGCGCGGCTAACCCCGCGAACTCCGCTTCCACGCAACACAAGAGGTTCTTCAGTGCGCACGAATCGCAAACAAGACGCCGGCTTCACGCTGATTGAGTTGATGATCGTCATGGCCATCATCGGCGTGCTCGCGGTCATCGCGGTGCCCAGCTACATCGGCGCCCTGCGCCACGCCCGTGAAGCGGTGCTCAAGGAAGACCTGCACGTGCTCCGCGGGGCCATCGATTCCTACACCATGGACAAGCAGAAGGCGCCTCAGTCGCTCGACGATCTGATCCAGGATGGCTACCTCAAGGCCATCCCTGAGGACCCCATGACCAGGAGCACCAGCACCTGGGTGACCGATACCAGCGATTCGATGCACTCGCTTGACCAGACCGATCCCGGCGTTGACGATGTCCATTCCGGTTCTACCGAGCAGGGCTCCGATGGCCAGCCGTACTCCAGTTGGTAGACTATGAGGCAGAGTAAGAGGTGTCCATGGTTCGTAAAGTCCATTTTGCACTCCTGCCGATGGCCTGCCTTGTTGTCGTATGCGGAGTTCTGACGGCGCAGCCGGGCAAACCCATCATCGTCCGGGTGCTCGACGCCAAAACCGGCCAACCGGTCAAGGTTTCCAGTTTGCTGGTACAAATTGACCGGCAGGGAACTCAGCACGCCGACTGGGCTAACCAGAATGAAGACCTCACGGCGGAACTGAAGCTGCCCTCTTCGGCCCACCTTCTCTCGATTCACGCCACCTACGACAGCGCCATGCAGATCTACGTCAATTGCGACGACGGCAAGGGCACACCCCCGAGCCCCTGGTACCCGGTCGCCGCCATTCTTGCGCACGGAATTGTGGCTCCCAGCGGATGCGGCAAGCGCACTGGGGCCGGCAAGCTCCCGATTGCCTTGAAGCCCGGCGAATTCGTGTTCTTTGTCCGCAAACTAAACTGGCGCGAACAAATGCAGGATTACAAGGCCCCTTAAGGGTGAATGCGCAACATGGACTTGTCGCGAGGATTCAGCGATAATCGGCCTATCAATACAGGAGAACTCCCCATCTCAGAACCGACCATCGCCCAAAAGAGCCCCTACCCCGTTGAAGTTGAAGCAGGCAAGAGCTACCAGTGGTGTGCTTGTGGCCTCAGCGCGACTCAACCCCTTTGCGATGGCACTCATCGCGGATCCGAATTCCGCCCGGTGAAGTTTGAAGCCACCGAAACCAAGACTCTCTACTTCTGCGGTTGCAAGCATTCCGCCAGCCCGGTGTTCTGCGACGGCAGCCACAGCAAGCTCTAACCGATTTGTGGATTGAGCGAGTCTCATCTCATCTGAGCTGGAACAACGCTAACCCGCTAACTGGCTATCTCCGCAAAGCGGATACCAACTCGCTGCATTTCTTGTTCAATGACGCAGCTCCCAGGTCTCGCAGTTGAGACCTGAGGAGCCGCAAACTCGCCAATGCCAACCGACGCTAATCCAATTAGTGCGTTCCCGTTGCTCCTCCAGGTAGAGCGTTTCTATGCCGGATTCGTCTCTTTTGCGTCTCCCGGCGGAGAGCCATCTCTGGGGGGCATGCTCTTCCATGCCGGCGAACTGGACGCCGATGGGCGCGCGCTGACGATTGCCGGCAATATTGCCGGCGTAGCCACTTTGGCCGCCACCGCCGACCCCGATGCGCAAAAACAGGCCGTCCGCCACGGAGTGATCGACTTCCTGGTGACATCGCTCGACGAGGCCCTGCGCATTCTCAAAAACGAGATTCGCAAGCGCGATTCGGTTTCTGTGTGCGTAGCAGGCGAACCCGACGGGGTGCAGTTGGAGATGCTGGAGCGGGGCGTGTTGCCCGACCTTGTGCGGCCGGCGGATCCCGGCCGGGCGCATTCCCCGTTCCTCGCTCAGGGTGCACGTCCCATCCCCAGACCCACCCTCAACGAGCTGCAGGCCATCGTAACTTGGCAGGTTGGCGCGGCCCCGGCGCAGTGGCTGCCCAAGCTCGATGCGCTGGCCCAGCAATGCCTTGCCGCCGACGCCTGGGAGGCCCGCCGCTGGCTGCGGCTGGCCCCGCGGTACATGGGGCGCCTGGCGAAGGGCCTGCGCCCGCTGGTTTGCGATAGGGATGCGTCGGCGGATTTCATCGAGCGCGTCAGACGCAGCGTGGAAGCCGGAGAGGTTCCGGTGCCGGTGGAGATTCAGGTGCTCCGGGGCAGCACGCATGACGTGCATCATCTAGTTCCGCCCTCAAGATGAAGGTGGTTCCGCGGGTCTGATCCGAGAGAGGCTGCGGAAAGGGGCCATGCTGTTCATTCCCATTATTCCGGGGCGCATCAGGCCTCTTCGCCGCCCGCCCCTTCAATGCGCGCCCAGAGCTCTTTGAGCCCGTAGCCGGTTTTGGCCGAGACGGGCAGAACCTGGTCCAACTCCAGCCCTTTTTTCAGAGCCGTGAGGTTGCGGGTGCGCTCGTTGCCGCTGAGCCGGTCCACTTTGGTCGCCACCACGGCGAAGGTGCGCCCATCGGCCCGCAGCCAGTCGATCAGCAAGCGGTCGCTCTCCTGTGGCGGCACGTTGGAGTCCACCAGGCACACGCACAGCCTCAGCGTCGAGCGCATGGCGAGATAGGGCTCGATGAAGGCCGGCCAGCCCGCCGAGATGGTTTTGGAGATCTTGGCGTATCCGTATCCGGGCAGATCGGCAAACGACAGCGCAGGCCTCTGGCTGGGGTCGAGCAATGCGAAAAAGTTGATGGCCCGCGTGCGTCCCGGCGTCTGCGAGACCTTGGCTGCCTTTTCGCCTACCAGCGCGTTGAGCAGGCTCGATTTGCCTACGTTGGACCGGCCTAGAAAGGCAACCTCCGGCACCGTGGGTGCAGGGAACTGTTCAGCGGCCATGGCCGATAGCAAGAACTGTGTCGTATAGCGCATAAGTTTGAACTGGCTGGGAAAGCTGCCAGTCCTGAGGATACAGGAATGACCCCGGTCACCCCGGTTCCGAGGCCGTGGGGCGTGTGCCGGGAGGCGAGACCGAGGCGCAAAAAAAACCGGTGGAGGGAAGAAATCTCCCAGTCCACCGGTTGGTAGCGCGAATGTGGCCCTAAGTCTTCAACAAACCCAGATTGGCCTCTGCCAGCGTGTCCCCGCCGGCAGCCGCTACCGCTGGAAAGTCGTACAAACTCGAAATCTCTGTGCGCGTCGCAATCAAGTGTTGCGCCGTCATGGAAATGCGATTTGCCCCGCGAAGGCCGCTGTGGCGTTCGCGGGGTGAAGAGTGCGTGTGGCGTTGCGTTCGCAGCTGCAAGCTATCTCAGCCACCGTGCCGTTCTGGGCGAGTTCAGCGCCCGCTTCGGCCGAAATCGAAAATGCGATCAGTCCTTGTGCGTGATGGTTCTCTTTCTGAAAGCAAGTCATGACCGCCCTCCCTGCTCAATCGGAGCCCGCGACAGGCCAGATCCGCTGATATGGAGTAGTTGGAGTACACCATTTTGTGGGGGTGCAATTCAAGGAGATTGGATTACTCAAAGGACTTTTGAGTAAACTTTAGTGTTCGAGTGACCTGGATTCCGACACATGTGCCGCTAACCAGGGGTGGCCAGCCTGAGCGCGGCAGCCTAGCGCTCATGCTGGGATAACTATAGGACGGCATTTGAGATTTGAGTCTGCTGGGAAGCAGGAGTAGAATCCAAGGGCGTGTGGGATGCGGAGCGAGGTGCTTCATGAGCAAAAAGGAACTTGAGCGAATGCTGGCTTCCATGGAGCGCGTGCAGAAAGAGCACAGCACTCGGGAGAAAGCTCTTGCCCTTCTTGTGGAGGCCGGCATTGCCACACCGGACGGCAGACTTGCCGCGCCTTATCGGAACGACGAGCAGTAGGCCGCTCTCCTTGAATGTAATATCTACCTCCACATCGAACATATGCACGACCTTGCCAGTTCCTTCGTTCTCGGCTATCACGGTTGCGACCGCCCGGTCGGCGAAAGCCTTTTGCGGAACGAGCCTTTTCAGCAGAGCGAAAACGATTACGACTGGCTTGGCCATGGGATTTACTTCTGGGAAGCGAATCCTGACAGGGCGCGCCAGTGGGCCCTGGAACAAGGCGTCCGGGGCAAGATCGGCGATCCTTATGTCGTGGGCGCTGTCATCGACCTCGGATTCTGCCTGGACTTGGCAACTTCAAACGGAATTCATGTGGTTGAAGGCGGTTATCGCGGGTTGTGCGAGAAACTCGCAGAAGCAGGTCTTCCTCTTCCTTCCAATTCGGGCGGGAAAGACAGGGTTTTCAGGCGACTGGACTGCGCTGTCATCAACTATCTTCACCTGATGCGCAGGAAGGACCATGCCCGGCCATTCGATTCTGTGCGCGGATTGTTTCCTGAGGGCCGCGAACTCTACGACAATTCCGGCTTCCAGAACAAGACCCATATACAGATCTGCATGCGAACCCAGGAGAATATCCACGGTGTGTTTCGCGTGCATGAACGATACTTCTCTACCAGATAATCCACGAATGATAAGGCGTATGATGTCAGCCATGAAATCACTTGACGGATTGGTTGTAGTCGCGTCGCTCTTATTTGTCTGCGCGGCTCTGCCTGCTCGTGGGCAGCTATGTCCAAAGGAGAACCCGAACGGTCCCGGCCAGCCATCCGAGTCAAGAACACTTGAGGGTCGACTCATTTACCACGATGGGCTTCGCAAATGGTTCGAGCTGAAGTTGGACCGGCCCGAATGCGGGCAACCATCCGTTGAGCTGTTTCCGGGACGCAATTCGTTTTCTCCGGGCAGTCCGGATGGGCTGGAGACATTCAGAGGTTGCCGCGTCCGTGCAGAGGGGCCTCTTGGCGGCGCCGCGTCCGGCTACTACACGCTCGATATCAATCTGTCTGTGGGAGAGATAGAGCCAGTTGGCAAGTGCACAAGACAGCCACCACTCCCGGAGTTTTCCAAGGTAAAGCCGCATTGGTCGATTCAGCGTTATCGCGTGGGGATGACGATTGATTACGAGCAAGCCGACCGTCCGATCTTCTTCCGAGTGACGAGCGGAGGAAAAGTGTTGCGGCCATGGCAGGCGTACGCGAGCTATGAGCTGACCGGGGGATATGTACTATACGGGCATTGCGCGAAGAGCTTTGCGGTTGACCGAGTCTTTGGAGATTCGGAATTGACGCCGCAACATTTCGAAGAGCGGGGCGACCCAGATGATGCGGCGATGTTCAACCCCGACGATAGGGACGGAGTGGCCAAAAAGAAGCTACATTTGGGCTACACCTGTGTACGCATGCCGTAGCGACCTGTGGCAAAAATGCAAACTGCCCCAAAAACTTCCCTCAGGGGCTAATGCCCTGCTTATTCGATTGGCTTTTTCGGCAAGACCGAAGTCGTGCCGAAAAAGCATGGCCTTCAGGACGATCTGTTAGCTACTGCCGTGCCGGAACGCTTGAGCCGATTTCGGTTTTCGGCACCGCCGCCAGCACCTCGGCCTCGGCGGGAATCAGTGCCTGCAAGGGGCTTTCGAGAGCCAGCGTCAGCACCTCGTCCATCTGATCCACAAAGTGGAGTTTGATGGCCTTCTTGATGTTGTCCGGCAGCTCGGCTACGTCTTTCTCGTTGGCGCGGGGCAGAATCACCTCGAAGATGCCCGCACGCAACGCCGCCAGCAACTTCTCTTTCAATCCACCGATGGCCAGCACCTTGCCGCGCAGCGTGATTTCGCCGGTCATGGCGATGTCGCGGCGCACCGGAATCTTGGCCAAAGCGCTGGCCAGGGCCGTGGCCATGGTGATGCCTGCCGAAGGGCCATCCTTGGGAATGGCGCCTTCCGGCACGTGCACATGCAGATCGACATTGCGATAGAACTCCCGCGTGAGCCCCAGCGCCTGGGCACGGCCGCGGATGTAGCTCAGCGCGGCCTGGGCCGACTCCTGCATCACGTCGCCAAGCTGGCCGGTGATGGTGAGCTTGCCCTTGCCGTCGAGCACCTGGACTTCGATGGTGAGGATGCTGCCGCCTACTTCGGTCCAGGCCAGGCCGGTCACCAGGCCAACCTCGCTCTTGTCGTGCACTTCGGAGTCGCGATAGCGCGGGACGCCGAGATACTCGTTGATGTTGGCCGCGGTCAGGTCTTCCTTGTGCTTGGCGCCGCTCTTGACGACTTTACGCGCCACCTTGCGGCATACGTTGCCGATCTCGCGCTCCAGGTTGCGCACGCCGGCTTCGCGTGTGTAGTAGCGGATGATCTCCAGAATCGCTTCGTCGGTAAAGGTGATGTTTTTGTCGCTGAGGCCGGTTTGTTCGCGCTGCTTCTTCACCAGATATTGGCGCGCGATTTCGAGCTTTTCCTGCTCGGTGTAGCCTTGCAGGCGCAGCACTTCCATGCGGTCTTGGAGCGCCGCCGGAACCGTGTGCAGCACGTTGGCCGTGGCCACAAACAAGACTTGCGACAGGTCGTAATCCACGTCGAGATAGTGGTCCTGGAAGGTGGTGTTCTGCTCCGGATCGAGCACCTCAAGCAGCGCAGAGGCCGGGTCGCCGCGGAAGTCCGACGCCATCTTGTCCACTTCGTCCAGCAGGAAGACGGGGTTCTTGGTGCCCGCGCGCTTCATGTGCTGAATGATCTGGCCAGGCAAAGCTCCAATGTAAGTCCGGCGGTGGCCGCGAATCTCGGCTTCGTCGCGCACGCCGCCCAGCGACAGCCGCACAAACTTGCGGCCGGTGGCCTTGGCGATGGACATGCCCAGCGAGGTTTTGCCCACTCCCGGCGGCCCGGCAAAGCACAGGATCGAGCCCTTGGGATTCTTCACTAACTGGCGCACGGCCAGAAACTCCAGGATGCGCTCCTTGATCTTTTCCAGGCCGTAGTGGTCCTCGTTCAGCACCTTCTCGGCATAGTCGATGGAGCGGGTTTCCTTGGACTTTTTCTTCCACGGCACGGCCAGCAGCCAATCGATATAGTTGCGGCTCACGGTGGACTCGGCCGACATGGGCGGCATGGCTTCGAGCTTCTTGAGCTCCTGAATGGCCTTGTCCAGCGTCTCCTTGGGCATGCCCGCGGCTTCAATCTTCTTGCGCAGCTCGTCGAACTCGCTTTTTTCGCCGCGGCCCAGTTCCTTCTGGATGGCCTTGATCTTCTCGTTGAGGTAGTACTCTTTCTGCGCCCGCTCCATCTGCCGCTTCACTCGCGACTGGATGTTGCGGTCCAGATCCAGCTTCTCAATCTCGATGTCGAGCACGTCGGCAATGCGCGCGAGGCGTGCCGCCGGGTCGAAGATGCCCAGCAGTTCCTGCTTCTCTTCAATGCCCAGTTGCAGGTTGGCGGCGATGGTGTCGCTGAGCTTGGAGGCCTCGTCCATGCGCACGGTGGCGATGATGGTCTCGTAGTTCAGGCTCTGCTGCAGCTTGACGTATTGCTCGAAGAGGCCGGTGACGCGCGCCATCAACTGCTCGATGGCCGGAGTCATCTCGAAGTCCTTCTTGCCGGTGCGCACCGTGGCCACAAAGAAGCCGTCGCGGTCGTTCACCTCGGTGGACTTGGCGCGCTCCACGCCCTCGACGAGCACTTTGATGTTGCCGTCGGGCATCTTGACGCTCTGCACAATGGTGCAGATGGAGCCGACCTGGTAGATCTCCTTGGCCTTTGGCTCGTCGATGGAGGCGTCGTGCTGGGTGGCGAGAAAGATCTTGCGGTCGCCGTTGAGCGCCTCTTCCAGGGCGCGGACGCTGGACTCGCGGCCCACCACAAAGGGCGTCATCATGTAAGGAAAAATCACCATGTCCCGAATGGGCATCATGGGAAGTTTGCGTGCTTCCGTTTTTTCGCGAGATGCGGTCATAGGGTCACCATGGGAGATTCAGAAGCTGGACAGGCACCGGGGAAGGGGCTGAATGCACGACTCATGTAGGGATTGTACAGCGGAACCGGGTCGGGCAAGGGAAGTCGCTTCGCGGCATCTTGCGGATTCGATTCCCAATTCCACCTTCGTCCGGGTTGCCTGCTTGTGCAAAAAAATGCACATTCCCAGAATGAGCCACCTGAGGTGGAATGGAACCGCAAAGCAAAAGTTCCAGCTAGAATTGCCATATGGTCTATAATGCCATCACGAGCGACTTATGAAAGCCGAGCTGCTCTTTAGCCAGCGCATCGATTACGACGACGGAGATCTGGTGGAGATGGTGCTTTGGCGCGTTCCAAAGCCGGTGCCGCCATCGGTGCACGGTCTGAAGTACTCGCTGTTCTATGGGCGGCCCGGTATTCGCGAAGTTGGCTACGACAATGAGCGCGGCAAAGGCGACCACCGGCACTATCAAGGTATCGAGACAGCCTATACGTTTACGACCGTCGAGCAGTTGATGGCCGACTTCTGGGCCGATGTGCGGAGATTGCGAGGAGCGAAATGAGCGATGTGAGATTCACCGTAGGCGGCGCGATAGAGGAAGAGGCCTCCCGCCGATTCGTCGACGCCTGGCACCGCGCAGAGGACGGAAAAACCTTCCATGAGCGCCATCTGGCCTTTGAAAGCTGGGACGCGCTGGCCCGCGTGCTGACGGGCAAGCGGATGGAACTGTTACGTTACGTGCGCAGGCACAACGTCACGAGTATCCGGTCGTTGGCCAAGGCCCTCGACCGCGACTACAGCAACGTTCACGCCGATGTTCAGGCTCTGGCGGGCGTGGGGCTTCTGGAGGCCTCGGCCAGAGGCGTGCGCGCCGACTACGATGCGATTGAAACCAGAATTGCGATTTGACCGGATGAGACATGAACGGCGCAAATAGAAAGACAATCCGACGCCCCAGCCGTGACGAAATTGTCGATCTTTTTCCGAGCGTGCGCCGCAAAGAACGGCGGCAAGACGCCGGGAAAAATCCTCTTTGAGAAGACCTGCCACATTTCCGAAGCTCAAGTAAACAGGCATTTTTGGAAGGGTGGTTATACCGAGCTTGCACAGGAAGCAGGTCTGCAGCCGAATTTACTGCAGCTGAGGCTTGACGACGAGGAGGTGTTCTCTGAATATGCGAAAGTGTGCCTCAGCATTGTGTGTGTTCCTAACTCTCGCCAACTGCAGGGGGCGCAGAGAGAACTCGGTACGAGAACCCACACCGTCGAGACAAGGTTTCCAGGGGGCCTTGAAGAGTTTCAACTCCGCTTCCGGAATTGGCTCTCTACGCAAGCACCAGTCATCCAGCTGATCCTGGAGTTCCCTGGATGGCGGGCTTCAAAGGCATCGAACGGCGAAAGGGAGACGACTGAAAAGTTTAGCGCCGAACCCTCTTTTTATCCGTTCCTGCCAGCATCTCTACAGTACCTAGATGTTCTTGCGCGCGGTGAGACTCCGCCTTTTGAATTCAGTCAGCAGCCAATCAGCACGATCTTTGAACGACGGACCGCCGATGCATTTCGCTGCCTGGGCTTTGAGATTTCGCAACTGGGCCAGGGCACGGGCCGGAATGCTGATTCCTTGGCTCTCGCTCCGCGGGAACGATTCGCCGTAATCGTCGATGCGAAAGTTCGTTCGGCGGGTTATGTCTTGGGAACTGAGGATCGGAAGTTTCTGGAGTATGCGCGAACACACGGCGCGGAACTCCAACGCCAAGGTTTCGAGAATGTCTATTTCGTCGTGGTTGGACCATGGTTCAGGGATGGGGATTTGGACAAGCTGACAGACGCGTTGTCGTCCTCCCCCATTCGAAGCGTCAACTTGCTCACAGCCTCAGCGCTGATGCGTATGGTCGAGGACAGCATCCAGAACCGGAGCAAGTTTCTACTAGGTGATTTTGAACGGCAACTTTTCGCACACAAAATCATGGCCATCTAATGTTGAAATGATGCCAGACATCTTGAAGAAATCGGGGGCTGAGACATGGCCCACAAGTGGAGTGACCTTCGCAGGACGCTTTCCCCGGAACAGGAAAGAGAGACGCGGCAGTATGTGAAATCGGTTGTCGAATCAGTGACCTTGAATCAGCTTCGCCAAGCGCGCAGCTTGACGCAGGCAAATCTCGCCAGCGTTCTCGGGGTCAATCAGGGCTCCGTTTCGAAGATGGAGAAGCGCACGGACATGTATGTGTCCACGCTGCGCAGCTTCATTCAGGCCATGGGTGGGCAGCTTCAGATCAAGGCCGTGTTTCCTGAGGGCGAAGTCGAAATCGAGCAGTTCAAGGACGTTGAGGGGCTTGGCTCTGAGAATGACCAGGGAGCCGCCGCTTAGAGCCTACTAAAGGCAAGTTTCCGTACGTTTCCGCGCATTTTTGCCCGCCCCCATCGGCCCACGCTGCCGAGCGGTATAATTCTGCAAATTCAACCGGAGCTCAATGGTTGCCGCTTGTTTGCGGAGAGGGTGCGCGCAATGGGAAATGCACGAGGGATGGCGGCGGGTTTGGTGGCGGCGGGATTGAGCTTGTGGATGACGGCTTGCGGCGGCGGTGGCACTTCAAGCGGCGGCGGCACGACTACCGGCCCGACAGGCCCCACTGTCACTTCGGTCACGGTTTCGCCCAATCCGGGTAGCATGACCATCGGCACAACCCAGCAGTTCACGGCCGCAGTGGCGGGAACGGGCGCGTACGACAGCACCGTGACCTGGTCGGTTGCTGCGCCTGCGGGCAGTACGATGAGCGCGGGCACCGTCACCAACCTCAGCAGTTCAAGCAAGTCCAGCGGCTTCTTTACCACGCCGTATCCTGCGCCAGCCACGGTGACGGTGACCGCCACCAGCAAGGGCGACCCTACCAAGAGCGGCAGCGTGGTGGTGACCTTGACGCCTCCCGCCACGACAACCGGCCCTGCGCTCACAGTCGATGCGGCAAACCAGACTCATCCCATCAATCCGTATATCTATGGCTGGAACGCCTACCAAGGCGACCCCGTTTCCGAGCAACTGATCGATCTGCCCGTCAATCGCTTCGGTGGAGACGGCTTCACCCGCTATAACTACCTGCTCGACATCTGGAACAGCGCCAGCGACTGGTGGTTTGAGAGCTATATGCCCCCTGCTCTGAACCTGCCCGACGACAGCCAGTTCAACGCGCAGGTGGAGCAGAACGCGTCGGTCGGCGCCAAGACCCTGGGCACCATGCCGCTGATCGGCTGGACCACCAACGCCAAGGGCACTTGCAGCTTCTCTGTCTCGAAGTACGGCGCACAGTTCGAGATCGCTCCAGACCGCTCCGATTGCGGCGACGGCCTCAAGCCCGATGGGGTCACGGCCATCAACGAAAACGACCCCACCGACACCAGCTTCCAGATCGACGAAAGCTGGACCACCGCCTGGGTCAAGTACCTCGTCGGCAAGTTCGGCACCGCGGCCAACGGCGGCGTAGCGATTTACGACCTGGACAACGAACCGACCTGGTGGGATGCGGTGCATCGGGACGTGCACGGCGGCCAAACCTCGACGCCGACGCCGCCGTATACCGGTCCGTTCACTTACGACGAAGTGACCAAGAAGGGGCTGAGTTATGCCGCGGCCATCAAGGCGCAGGATCCTACGGCGGAGGTCAGCGGGCCGGTGATCGATAACTGGGAGACTTACTTCTATTCGAAAAAGGATGTCGAGACGGGTTGGGCCTCGGGGCCTTGCTACTGCTACAACGGCAACCCGGTCGACCGCCTGGCGCATGGCGACGTGCCGCTCATCGAATACTACCTGCAGCAGTTCCAGAAGTCGGAGGCGGCCACCGGAAAGCGCCTGCTCGACTACGTCGACATTCACGGCTATTTCGCCGCAGATAACCTCGGATTCGCTCTCGCAGGAGATACCACGGCCCAGCAGGAGCGCCTCAACTCCACGCGGGTGTTCTGGGACCCGACCTATACCGACCCCAATTTTACCGACCCCAATTTTACCGACCCGGACAACCGCACCAACGCGGCCCAGCCGGTGGCGCCGCAACTGATTCCCAGGCTGCACGCCTGGGTGGCCAAGGACTATCCGGGCACCAAGACGGCCATCGACGAGTACAACTGGGGCGGCCAGGAGCACATCAACGGCGCCCTGGCGCAGGCCGACATTCTGGGCATCTTCGGCATGTATGGGTTGGACCTGGGCGCCTTATGGGGACCGCCGAACCGCGTGGCCACAAGCTCTTCGCCGGCGCAGATGCCTGGGCTGATTGCCTTTGAGATTTACCGCAACTACGACGGGAACCACTCGAAATTCGGCGACGTGGCACTGGCTTCAGGCAGCGCCAACCAGGGACAGCTCGCGGTTTACGGAGCGCTGCGCACATCCGACGACGAGGTGACAGTGGTGGTGATCAACAAGACCTTCGGCGACCTGACCTCAACCCTCTCGCTCGCAAATCTCACGCCCAGCGGCAAGGCCAAGGTATTTCTCTACAGCAGCGCCAACGTCAACGCCATCGCGGCGCAGCCCGACGCAGCTGTGACGCCGCCCGCAGCCGGAGCCACCACCAGCAGCCTCACAGCCACCTTTCCGGCATCTTCAATCACGCTGTTTGCGATTCCGAAGATGTAGGGGACCCCTGCAAAAGTCCCTTCCAGGAATGGTTCAATCATCCATGCCGTTTGCGCACACCGTGGCGGAGCGAACTGCGTCCAGCGTGGGTCCGGAGACCCACGCTACATCCGGCCGGGAGGCCAGCGCTACAAACTGCGGCATCTGCGATACGACTGAAGTCGTGCCCTTTCAGATTTCGACTCAATCGGCAGTTGCTAAGGGGAGCGCAGTGACCGAATGCAAAACGCCCCCTATCTCGAAGCTGAGAGAGGGGGAGTTTTGCGTTCGGTTCGATTTGCGGCAGTTGCTGAGTTATCCGGCCTTTTCAAGCAGACACATGGAGAGATCGCGCCGCTCTACCATGTCGCTGGTGATTTCCAGGTCGCGGACCCGCTTGTTGTTGGGCAGGTGATACATCAGGTCGAGCATCAGCTCTTCCAGAATCATGCGCAGTCCGCGCGCTCCCACCTTGCGCGCCAATGCCTCGCGGGCAACCGCGCTGGTGGCTTCCGGCGTAAAGTGCAAACGAACATTCTCGTATTCCAGTAGACGCTGATACTGCTTCAAGATGGCGTTGCGCGGCTTGGTCAGAATCTCGATCAGCGCGGCTTCGTCCAACTCGTCGAGGATGCCCATGACAGGCAAGCGGCCCACAAACTCGGGGATCAGGCCGTACTTGATGAGATCTTGCGGTTCGGTCTTGCGCAGCAATTCCGTGTCGCGATGCGAACGCGCCGCCGACTCGGCTTCGGTATCCGTCGCCTTGAAGCCCAGCGCCTTCTTGCCCACGCGCCGGCCCACCACACGCTCGAGGCCTACAAACGCCCCGCCGCAGATGAACAGGATGTTGGTGGTGTCCACCGCGGTGAACTCCTGGTGCGGATGCTTGCGCCCGCCTTGCGGCGGAACGTTGGCAACCGTGCCTTCCAAAATCTTCAGCAGCGCCTGCTGCACGCCTTCGCCGCTCACATCGCGGGTGATCGAGGGATTCTCGTCCTTGCGGCCGATCTTGTCGATTTCGTCGATGTAGATGATGCCTTGCTGCGCGCGTGTGACATCGCCATCGGCTGCTTGCAGCAGCTTGAGGATGATGTTCTCCACATCCTCGCCCACATAGCCGGCTTCGGTCAGGGTGGTTGCGTCCACGATGGCGAAGGGAACGTCGAGCATCTTGGCCAGGGTGTGCGCGAGCAGCGTCTTGCCCGACCCGGTGGGTCCGATCAGCAGAATGTTGCTCTTAGCCAGCTCCACTTCGTTGTTGCGCATGCGGTTCATCTGGATGCGCTTGTAGTGGTTGTAAACCG
>CAZLMY010000110.1:0-10446 GCA_964560845.1 uncultured Occallatibacter sp.
GGTCCTCGATGGTGATGATCTTGTCTTCGTCGCTCTTGATTTCGTTGAGCGCGGCATAGAGCGTGGTCGTCTTGCCCGAGCCGGTCGGACCCGTCACCAGCACCATGCCGTAGGGCTCGCGGATATAGCGGCGGAAGCGACGCAGATCCTCCTCGGCAAAGCCCACCACGTCGAGAGTGAGATTGTGAAACTTCTCGCTCATCGACTCCTTGTCGAGCACGCGAAGCACGGCGTTCTCTCCGTGCACGGTGGGCATGATGGACACGCGGAAGTCGATCAGCCTGGTCTTGTACCGCACCCGGAAGCGGCCGTCCTGGGGAACGCGCCGCTCGGCAATGTCCAGCTCGCTCATGATCTTGATGCGGCCCAGAATCGTCGAGTGATGCTCGCGCGCAATGGGCGCCATGGCCATCTGCAGCACGCCGTCGATGCGGTACTTCACCACCACCGAATCGTCGTTGGTCTCGATATGAATGTCGGATGCGCGGCGCTCGAGAGCGGTGAAGATCGTCGTATCCACCAGCCGGATGATGGGGCTGATGTCTTCTTCGCTGGTGAGCTTCTCGATGGAGATGTTTTCGTCGGCATTCTCTTCGCCGGTGAGCACGTCGAAGGTGAGGCCTTCGCTGGCTTCGTCCAGCACGCGCTGCGATTGCTCGGTCTTCTTCAGCAGGTCGGTGATCTGCGCCAGGGTCGCCACGCGGGTCACGATGCGATGGCCCAGAAGGCCGGCAATTTCGTCCAGGATCATCAGCCGCGAGGGGTCGCTGACGGCGATCACCAGCGTGTCCAGTTTCTGCTCGATGGGCACAAAGTTATAGCGGAACATCAGTTCCACCGGCACCGTGCGCAGAAGCTCGTGCTGAATTTTGAAGTTCTTGAGATCGACAAACTCCGCATGATAGCGCCGCGCCAGGGCTTCGGCCTGGCTGCGGTCGTCCTGCCCGTTCAGGGGAACCGCGGGAAGCGGAATTGTGGTTGCATCGGCCATCTTTTAGCTCCCTGTGCTGCTTTGGCCCATGCTGAAAATGGGCAGGTAGAGCGAGATGAGAATAAAGACCACCACCACGCCCATGACGATCAGAATGGCCGGCTCAATCAGCGCCAGCGAAGCGGTCAGCGCCGTGTTGACGTCTTCCTCGAAGAACTCCGCCACCGAGTTCAGCATCTGCGGCAGGGCGCCGGTCTGCTCGCCCACCGTGATCATCTCCGCGGCCAGATCGGGAAACACCCCGGTATTGCTCAGCGAATCGGCCAGTCCCTTGCCCTCGCGCACTGTCGAAATGGACTCGAACACCGCCCGCGAAACCCTGCGCGACGAGATGGAACGGGCCGCTGTCTCGAGCGACGGCACCAGCGACAAGCCGCCCGTAAGCAGCGTGGCCAGGGTGCGGGCAAACAGCGCTACCTGATACTTGAGCCAGATCTTGCCAAACAGCGGCAGCCGGATGCGGATGCCGTCGATGGTGTCGCGGCCCTTTTCGGTGGTCCCGAAGCGGTAGAGCCCGGCCGCGACGATCACGATAATCAGCAGAATCCACAGCATATTGCTGTTCAGCCACCTGCTGAAACCCAGCAGATAAGTCGTCATGGCGGGCAGGTTCGAGCCAATCTGGTCGTAGAGCGTGGCAAACTGCGGCACTACATAGGCAAACATGAAGATCACCAGCGCTGTCACCAGCACCATCAGCACGCAAGGGTAGATGAGCGAGGTAATCAGCTTCTTGCGGAAGGTCAACGTCATGCGCTGGAAGGTGACATAACGTTCCAGCACCTCCTGAAGATTGCCGGAGCGTTCCCCGGCCAGCAGGGTGGTGGTGAACATGATGGGGAACCCGTGCTGCGCCTCGAATGCCGCCGAAAGCGGATCGCCGGTCTTCACCCGGCCGGCCACGTCTTCCAACTGCCCGGCAAAATGAGGATTCTTCTGGTTCTTGGCCAGCATCTGCAACGAGCCCAGAATCGGCAGCCCCGCCCGGATCAGCGTCAGGAATTGCTGGTTGAAGATGAGAAACGGCTCCAGCTTGACCTTGCGCCGCGACATCAGCGAAAAGCTGCTGCGGGCCTTGATGCTGAAGACGTGGTAGCCGGCATGGACGAAGCGCGTACGCAGTTCCTCGGCGCTGGCCGCCGTCTGCGTCTGCTCCTGCACGCGTCCCCGTTCATCTGCCAATTTGATGACGAACTCTGCCATAGCTCCGGTCGCCGGGTGAGGGAAATCTGTCTCACTGAACGGCTTTTCTCAACTTTCAGCCTACCAGCTTTGGCTTCCTGGCTCGGTAACGGATAGACGTGAAAGGAAGAAGCAACGCTCAAAGCGGGCGGCACGCGCCGAGCACGGAAAATCGGACCAGAGCCGGGAAATTGAGGCCTGATCCACTCGGGCCGCACCAATTACGGCACGGATTACTCCGGGTGAACCGTCGCATCCGTCGCCTGCTCAACCTGGAGCCGC
The DNA here is from genome assembly GCA_964560845.1 of uncultured Occallatibacter sp. Taxonomy (GTDB): domain Bacteria; phylum Acidobacteriota; class Terriglobia; order Terriglobales; family Acidobacteriaceae; genus Telmatobacter. The sequence continues at coordinate 2,456 of CAZLMY010000110.1, forward strand.
GTCACCCCGGGGGCCAGCTCCATCAACTGGAAGCCGGCCGGGGTCACGTCGAGCACGCACAGGTCGGTGACGATCCGCTTCACCACCCCTCTCCCAGTGAGGGGCAGGGTGCAGGCGCGCAGCAGCTTCGGGAGGCCGTCCTGTGCCGTATGCTCCATCACCACAATGACTCGCTGCACGCCAGAAACCAGGTCCATCGCCCCGCCCATGCCTTTTACCCGCTTGCCGGGAATCATCCAGTTGGCCAGATCGCCGTGCTCAGAAACCTGCATGGCGCCCAGGATGGCCAGATCGATGTGGCCGCCCCGGATCATGGCAAAGGAGTCGGCGCTGGAAAAGATCGAGGCGCCAGGTAGAAACGTGACCGTCTGCTTGCCTGCGTTGATCAGGTCCGCATCCACCTCCGATTCGAGCGGAAAAGGCCCCATCCCCAACAGTCCGTTTTCCGACTGCAACGTGACCGTGACGCCGTGCGGAATGTGATTGGCCACCAGAGTGGGGATCCCGATGCCGAGATTCACATAGAAGCCGTCTTTGAGCTCCTGGGCGGCGCGCGCGGCCATCTGGTGACGGGTCCAGGCCATGGGGCTACTCCTTGGGTTCTACTCCTTGCGGGTGGTGACTTTTTCTATGCGCTTTTCGGGATTGGGGTTGTGTACGATGCGATGCACAAAAATGCCTGGAGTGTGGATCTCGTCGGGGTCCAACTCGCCCGGCGGCACCACGATCTCCACCTCCGCCACGGTGATTCTGCCGCAGGTGGCGGCGTTGGGGTTGAAGTTGCGCGCGGTGCGGCGGTAAATCAGGTTGCCATGGATATCGCCCTTCCAGGCTTTAACAAGGGACAGATTCGCCTGGATGCCGCGCTCCAGGATGTAAGTCGCGCCGTCGAAATCCTTGTGCTCCTTGCCCTCGGCCACCAGGGTGCCCACGCCGGTGCGGGTATAGAAGCCGGGAATGCCCGCGCCGCCGGCCCTCATGCGTTCGGCCAGAGTGCCCTGGGGACAAAACTCTACTTCCAACTCGCCGGCCAGGAACTGGCGCTCGAATTCGTTGTTCTCGCCTACGTAGCTGGAGATCATCTTTTTCACTTGCCGGGTTTCAAGCAGCAGTCCCAGGCCCCAGTCGTCGACTCCGGCATTGTTGCTGGCAATGGTTAGCCCGCGCACGCCGGTATCGCGCAGGGCCAGAATCAGCGCCTCGGGGATGCCGCACAGGCCGAATCCGCCGATAGCCAGCAGCATGTCGTCGCGCACAATTCCCTGCAAGGCGGCCAGTGCGTCGGGATAGAGCTTGTTGAGCCCGGTGTGGAGTTGGGGGTCGGTCATGGGTGCGGCTCCTGGAGAAGCTACATTCCCCGCTCACTTGCCATTCTGAAAGTTCTCGACGATCTTCTCGGTAATGGTTCTTTTCAGCACCGGCGACGATAACACGGTCGCGGTTGAGGTTGACCCGTAGTGGCCCAGCTTGTCAAGAAAACGTTCCAGGTGCTCGACGTCGACCACGCGGGCCTTGACGATGAAGGAGTCCGAGCCGGTCACCCGGTGGCACTCGATGACTTCGTCCCAGACCTTGACCTGTTGCTGAAAGGTGCGCACCAGCGATTCCGGACCGGCCATGGAAACGCGCACGAAGATCTGGATGGGCAGGCCCAGCCGCTCGAGGCCGATGTCGGCATGAAAGCCGCGAATGACGCCCAGGTTCTCAAGCCGGTGGACGCGTTCTGAAACCGCCGGGGTGCTGAGCCCCGCGCGGCGGCCCAGTTCGGCCCAGGAAAGACGCGCATCCTGTTGCAGTTCCTCTATGATCTTCCAGTCGATGCGGTCCAGTTCGGGAGGGTCGGGTCGACGGCTGTAACGGCTGGTGGTCACTGATCTGTCCCTTCGATTGCAAGGCTCGATGACACTCTTTCCTAAGAACCTACATGTAAACGGAAAGGTTGGCTAGGGAATCGAATTGTCAGCTTGCCGCAACGGATGCGATACTCCGCGGCATCGGAGTCTCAAGGAGCTTCCCCATGGCTCAAGACAAAGAGCAGTTAAGCTACCAAAGCGGGTTTGGGAACGAGTTCGCCACCGAGGCCGAAGCCGGGGCACTGCCGCAGGGCCAAAACGCCCCGCAACAGGCGCCTCTGGGCCTCTATACCGAGCAGCTCAGCGGCACCGCCTTTACCGCGCCGCGCGCCCTCAACCGCCGCACCTGGAGTTACCGTGTCCGGCCCTCGGTGATGCACGAGCCCTATTGCGAGTTCGCGGGTGCGCCTTTGCTGCGCAGCGGGCCCTTCAACGAAGCGCCCACCCCGCCCAACCAGATGCGCTGGAACCCTCTTCCCATGCCTTCGGAAGCCACGGATTTTGTCGACGGCCTGGTGACCCTTGGCGGCAACGGCGATCCGGCAACGCAGGACGGCGTGGGCATTCACCTTTACGCGGCCAATGCGCCCATGGTCGACCGCTTCTTCTATAACGCCGACGGCGAGATGCTGATTCTGCCCCAGGAGGGCCGTCTGACGTTCAGCACGGAACTGGGCATTCTCGATGCCGCGCCGGGCGAGCTGCTGCTGATACCGCGCGGCATCAAATTTCGGGTCGAGCTGTCCGATAGCGCGGCTCGAGGATACATCTGCGAGAACTACGGGCAGGCCTTTCAGTTGCCGGAACTGGGGCCTATCGGCGCCAACGGCTTGGCCAACGCGCGCGACTTTCTGGCGCCTGTGGCCGCTTACGAAGACCGCGAAGGCTCGTTTGAAGTGATTGCCAAGTTCCTGGGCCGGCTGTGGCGCGCGCCCATCGACCACTCGCCGCTCGACGTGGTGGCCTGGCACGGCAACTATGCGCCCGTGAAGTACGATATGGCCCGCTTCAACTGCATCAACACGGTGAGCTTCGACCACCCCGATCCCTCCATCTTTACCGTGCTGACGGCGCCTTCCGGGTTGCCGGGTACCGCCAATGTGGACTTTGCGATCTTTCCACCGCGCTGGATGGTGGCCGAGCACACTTTCCGCCCACCATGGTTCCACCGCAACCGGATGAACGAGTTCATGGGGCTGATCCGGGGCCAATACGACGCCAAGGCCGAGGGCTTTTTGCCCGGCGGCGCCAGCCTGCACAATTGCATGTCGGGCCACGGGCCGGATGCGGAGACTTATGAGCGAGCCGGCCGCGCCGATCTCAAACCCCAGTATGTCGACGGCACGCTGGCCTTCATGTTCGAGACGCGGCTGCCGGTGCGGACTACGCGCTTCGCGCTGGAAGGGAAGATCCTGCAGCATGAGTACTACGAATGCTGGCAAGGGCTGAAGAAGAACTTTCGGAAGGCAGGGAACGGTGGTCGGTGAACAGCGATCCGCGTCCCGCTAACTCGCTAACCTGCTATCTCCGCGAAGCGGAGGCTAACTCGCTGCTTTTTGTATCCGGGACCTCCACTGCTCATCCTCATTGAAAGGGAACCGGCCAAGCACCTTCAATCGGGAGACGCATTTGACCAACCCTCTTTGCCAAGCCGAGTGGAGCCGCACCAGTTGGATTCCCTCCGCCAACGACCCCGCCTCCGGCTTCCCGCTGCAAAGCCTGCCCTACTGCGTCTTTGCCGGACCGGAGGGCCGCGCGCGCATTGGTGTCGGGATAGGCGACGCGGTGCTGGACTTGCGCCATTGTGCTGGCGGCGGCCTGCTCGAAGCTCTTCCCCCGGAAATCCAGGCTGCCTGCATTCCACAGACCCTGAACTCTCTTATGGCCTGCGACCAGGCAAGCCGCTCGGCGCTTCGCAGCCGGCTCACGGAGTTGCTGGCTGCCGATGCCGATCGGGCCACCCGGGACGCTGTCGGGGCCGCGCTCGCGCCGGTCAGCGAAGTTACCCTCTTGAAGCCCGTCGTCTCCGCCAATTACACCGATTTCTACGCCTCCGTTCACCACGCCACCAACGTGGGCAAGCTCTTCCGTCCCGAGCAGCCGCTGCTGCCCAACTACAAATTCGTGCCCATCGGCTACCACGGGCGGGCCTCCTCGCTGGTAGTCGGTGGGACCGCGGTGCGGAGGCCGAGGGGGCAGATCCGGCCGTCCGCCGGCGGCATCCCGGCCTTCCTGCCCACCGGCTTTCTGGATTACGAATTGGAAATCGGCATCTACATCGCCGGAGAAAACCCGCTGGGCACGCCTATCTCGATTGATCGGGCCGGGGAGCGGATCTTTGGCCTGTCGCTGGTCAACGACTGGTCGGCGCGGGACATGCAGAGCTGGGAATACCAGCCGCTGGGGCCGTTCCTGGCCAAAAGCTTCGCCACCAGCGTCTCCCCTTGGGTCGTGCCCATTGAGGCTCTGGCGCCGTTTCGCGCGCCCGCCGGAGCCCGTCCTGCGGATGACCCGGCCCCGCTCAACTACCTGTGGAGCGCGGCCGATCAGCAAACCGGCGCTATCGATATTACCGTGGAAGCGTGGCTGCTGACCCCTGCGATGCGCGCCGCCGGCCAACCGGCACACAGGCTGAGCCGAGCCAACCTCCGCGATCTGTATTGGACGCCGGCGCAGTTGATCGCCCATCATGCGGGCAACGGCTGCAATCTGCTGCCCGGCGATCTGCTGGCCACCGGCACAGTCTCCGGCCCTGAGGACGATGCGGCGGGCTGTTTGCTTGAGTTGACCCGAGGCGGAGCCAAGCCCGTCCAACTGCCCAACGGCGAAACCCGCAAGGCTCTCGAAGACGGCGACGAAGTGATTTTGCGGGGTTTTTGCCGCCGCGAAGGTTTCCCGCTGGTCTCGCTCGGCGAGTGCCGCGGCCGGGTGTTGGCGGCCTAGTATTTGGGCGGATCCGGGAGGAGCTACAGCGGAGCACGCGCGACCGAGGTGATGAATTGAATTCCATCCACCTGCATACGGTGCAGCCGCGTGTCGTTGGTCAAGAATAGATCCATCCCCGCGGTTCCCGCACATGCCAATTGCATGGCGTCTGGGGGACGGACCCGGAGCACGCGCTGTGCGCGTAATTTGGCAAGTTGACGGGCAGCAGAAAGATCGAACGGCAGAATCACGGCGGCCTGCTGCATCGCACTCTCGTATTGTGCGCAGCGGGCCATATCGCCTAACTCGAAGGGCTTGGCCAGCACCTCCCCGACCGAAAGCGCGGAGGTGAAAAGCTGGTCGCCTCGCGTCTCCATTCTGGCCAGAAGCGATTTCACTTCGCCCGAGAAAAGCGGGTGCTGCTCAAAGAGATAAATGAACAGGTTGCTATCCCAGAAAACGCGGCTCATTCCCATTCCTCGCGCATCCGGTCGATGTACTCATCGGCATTCTCATTCGCCCAGAGGTCCTTGCCGGAGCCTTCAAGGGCCAGCAGCGCGGCAAACCTCGAAAAAGTTCCAGACCGGCTCTTGCACCACTCCAACTGCCATTGCAGCAGGGGACGATATTTCGCAGGGATTTGCGACGGGGTGGGGGCCGTTTTGGAACCCTCGCGCCTGGGGTCAAAGGGATCCCCTGCGCAATAGAGCCTGCGATGGCCTGGGCGCGTCTCAAAAAGCATCCGATAGCGTCCAGGATTCGGCGGTCGATTGGCCACGCAATGCATCTGGGCGTGGGTATAAATCCCCGGCCGCAGGGTCTCGAACAGCTTCTCCCTCCGCGCCCGCTCGACGATCTCCTCCACGGCGAAGTCGGCTCGCGAGGAGTCCTCTCGATGCAGAAGAGCCGTGGCGATCCACACCTCGTCGGCAACCTTCAGCTCCCTTTCAATGAGAAGTTCCATGTCCTTTTCCCAAATGCTGGAATCGTGGTAGCTACTCCCATACTTAGTATTATTCAAAATTCATATAATCTCAAGGAGAATTGTGCAATGCGAGCGACACCAGTCCGCTAGGGGAAGGAGGCGGAGCCCACCAGGCAAGAGGCGGCCTAATCTCCTTAGGCGGAACGAACAATCAATCGCTGCTTCTTAAGCCCGAAGGCCTCCTATTCCGCTCAGTTGCCCTTCAAAGCACACCATGCGCCGTCCTATGCTCTTCCAGAGTCGGCTGGCCGGGACTTCCCCCGCCTTTCTGCCCCTGCTTGCCGGCCGGAGGTTTAGCGAATGGCATCGTTTGCGCCCAGCCCTGCCCACAGCGTGCAGGACTTTCTGCCCCTGAAGGGCACCGATCACGTGGAGTTCTACGTGGGCAACGCCCGCCAGGCGGCCTACTACTACCGCACCGCCTTTGGCATGAGCCTGGTGGCCTATGCCGGTCCGGAAACCGGGCTGCGCGATCGCGCTTCCTACATGGTGGAGCAAGGCAAGATTCGTTTTGTGCTGACCACAGCGCTGCGGCCCGGCTGCCCCGTCGCCGAACATGTGGCGCAGCACGGCGACGGCGTTCGCGCCATCGCCCTCGAAGTGGAAGACGCTCGCGCGGCCTGGCTCGAAACCACCGCCCGCGGCGCTCGCTCGGTGGCCGAGCCGGTGAGCACGGCCGACGAGTTCGGGCGCGTCACCACCGCCTCCATCGCAGCCTATGGCGACACGATTCACACCTTTGTGGAGCGCGGAGCCTACCACGGCGCGTTTCTGCCCGGCTTTCGCGCCCTGCCACCCGACACGGTAGCCCGACCCACCGGCCTGAGGCACGTAGATCATATGGTGGGCAACGTGGGCTGGCATGCCATGAACCAGTGGGTGGAGTTTTACGGGAAGGTGATGGGCTTTGAGCTCTACCAGCACTTCGACGACAAGGACATTTCCACCGAATACTCGGCGCTGATGTCCAAGGTCATGGCCAACGGCAACGGGCGAGTGAAGTTTCCCATCAACGAGCCGGCCGAAGGCCGCCGCAAGTCCCAGGTCGAGGAGTATCTGGATTTCTACCAAGGGCCCGGGGTGCAGCACATCGCGCTGGCCACGGACGACATTCTGGACACCGTCACTCGTCTTCAAGCACAGGGCGTGGAGTTTCTGACCGTGCCGCACAGCTACTATAGCGAGCTGGCCGCGCGCATTGGACGCATCGACGAGCCCATCGAACAACTGGAACGGCTCGGCATTCTGGTGGACCGCGACGACGAGGGATACATGCTCCAGATCTTCACCCGGCCGGTCGAAGACCGTCCCACGCTGTTTTACGAGATCATTCAGCGCAAGGGCAGCCGCAGCTTCGGCAAGGGCAACTTCAAGGCCTTGTTTGAGGCCATTGAGCGCGAACAGGCGCTGCGAGGCAACCTGTGAGGGCCGCGGCGCTGGAGTTGACCAAGGCGGCGCCCTACCTGGCCGAGCAGGACTACGGGGCATATACCCTGGAGCAGCACGCGGTGTGGGCCGAACTGGTGAGCCGCCGTATGCCCCAGATCGAGCAGCACGCGGCACAGGAGTATCTGGACGGCTTCGAAGCCCTGCGCATGCCCTTCGACCAGGTGCCCCGTCTCGCCCACATCGCAGCCAAGCTGGAGCGCCTCACCGGGTGGAACACGACGCCGGTGAACGGCTTCATGCCCGGCCCTGCCTTTTTCGAGATGCTGGCCGCCCGCCACTTTCCCACCACCACCTGGCTGCGCAGCCGAGATTCGCTGGAATACACGCCCGAGCCGGACATCTTTCACGACGTCTTCGGCCACGTGCCCATGCACGCGCACCCCGTATTTGCCGACTTCCTGGCGCAGTACGGGCAGTTGTGCGTGCGCATCGACGATTGGGGGATCCTGGAGCGGTTGGGGCGGGTCTTCTGGTACACGGTGGAGTTCGGCCTGATTCGCCAGCGGGGACGCGTGAAGGTCTACGGCAGCGGCCTGATCAGCTCCAACGGCGAGTGCTCCAGCGTGCTCAACGGCGGCTGCGCCATTCGCCCCTTCGCGCTCGACGATGTCTTGCGCACCCCGGTCAAGGTGGACGAGATGCAGCCCCTGCTGTTCGCCATCGACAGCTTCGACGAGATCTACGAGGCCATGCGCGAACTCGAACGGCGCGTCGACGGAGGCTCGCGGCTGGAGGACTGAACCTGGCGGGTGGGCCGGGTCCCGGGGTGTTAGCCCATC
>CAZLMY010000110.1:10546-19692 GCA_964560845.1 uncultured Occallatibacter sp.
CACTAAAACTGGGTGCCCCAGGTGCCTCGCTTTTGGGCACCTGGGAGAGCACGAACCTCAACCAGGGCTCCGTCAACCTCCGATTCTCTATGCCCGGCGGGTGGCCCGGGTCCCGGGGTGTTAGCCCATCCACTAAAACTGGGTGCCCCAGGTGCCTCGCTTTTGGGCACCTGGGAGAGCACGAAACTCAACCAGGGCTCCGTCAACCTCCGATTCTCTATGCACGCCAAATCCCCGAGGCATTCGTCAACGGAAGCTCGGTATCCTGAAGTCGCCTTATGACAAGGTTTCTTCAAGGGCCCGTTCCCGCAGCGGAAGTGTGACGGGCGTCTCGGCAGTTCCATTCACAACCGCCCCTCCTCTTCCTGCAACCTCCGGAAACCCAACCGTCCCCAAAAAACGACCTTCCCATTTGCCTCAAAAGAATCTCCAAAATCTACTTGACGCCACACACTGTGTGTAATACAGTATGTGAAGTACAGTGTATGAGGCACAGCATGACCATCGCCGAAAACCTCTTTGAAAACCTTCGCCTCGAGCTTCGTCGCGGCTGCCTGACTCTGGCCGTTTTGGCCCAGCTGCGTCAGGAACACTACGGCTACACGCTCCGCAAGGCCCTGGCCGAGCACGGCCTGGAGATCGATGAAAGCACCCTCTACCCGCTGCTCCGCCGCCTGGAGACCCAAGGACTGCTGGCCAGCGAGTGGCGCGAAGAAGACAAGCGCAACAAGCGGTTCTACCGCCTCTCCGACGACGGCCTCGCGATCTTCGGCCAGTTGCTCAAGGAGTGGCAGGAAATCAACGCATCCATCGACAAAATTCTGTAGTAAGCAAAGGAAGACGCCATGGAACTTCTCGACCGTTATCTGCAAGCCGTACGCAAGCGTCTGCCCTGGAACCGCCAGGACGACATCGTGGCCGAACTCAAGGTCAACCTGGAATCCCAGCTTGAAGAAAAAGAAGCCGCGCTCGGCCGCCCGCTCACCCCCCTCGAAGCCGAGAGCTGGCTCCGGCAGCTTGGCTCACCGGCCCAGATGGCCGCGCGCTATATGCCTCAGCGCTACCTGATTGGGCCGAAGCTGTTTCCCACCTATGTCTACGCCTTGAAGGTGGTCTTCTTCTGGGCGCTGGTCACCTATTCCGTTGTGTGCGCGGTGCAGCTCGCGACCGGGGTCTTGGCGAACGCTTCCGACGTGGCGCTTGCCTTGTTGCGGGCGCCGGTGATCGTGATGAACCTGGCCGCGTGGGTCACGCTCGCCTTTGCCATTGTCGAGTTCGCAAAGCGGAGTTCTACGGCAAGAAAGCTGGGCATGGTGCCGCCCACGCCCGACTGGCAACCGGCCACCTTGCCGCCGCTGGAGATGGAATTGGCAACCGGCAAGAAACGGCGCAGTTACGCGCACGCCGTCGCCGAAGTGGTGTTCGGCTTCCTCTTCCTGATCTGGTTTCTGCTGGTTCCGGAATTTCCCTACCTGATGTTCGGCCCGGGCGCGTGGTATTTGAGCGCCTCGCCCTACCAGTTGGCGGCGGTCTGGATGGTCGCCTACTGGTGGCTAGTAGGGCTCAACGCGATGGGGCTGATCTGGAACATCGTGCAGTTGATGCGCGGGGAATGGCAAAACCAGGGACTGACCCATCACGTTGTGTTCAAGACTGCTGGATTGGTTCCGGTGCTGGTGCTGGCCATGGCGCGGGAAAGGGTCCTGGTGGTGCTGCGCCATCCGGCGATTGACCAGATGCGCTATGGGGGCAGTTTGGACGCCATCAACCAGGGACTGCACAAGGCCTTGATGATTCTGACGGCTTTGATTGTGCTGCAACTGCTGTGGGATCTCGGCGTGAAGGGCCTGGAGCTCCTGCGGAGCGGCCAAACGCCTTCAGTCGGCCCGCGCTCGAAAAACGTGCGAGGATAGACGCCACGGCTCTACACACCAGTGCTTTCCCAGGTCCCAGAAGCGGGACCTGGGGCACCCTGTGCGCGCATTCTCAGCGTCCCTTGCGAGGGCTTCTCAGTCCAGGTGCAGGCTTTGTAGCTTGAACGAGTTGAGGTGATCGAAAGAGAAGGCTTGATTCGGAGCTGGATGCGGAACGCAATGGCGCTTCGACGCGATCGGCGCGGCGTAGGAACGGGTAACGTGCAGGCGGTCCATCACCACGTACCGGGTGCGGAGACCGTTGAGTGTCAGAGGCAATTGAGCAGGGATGTGCTTGCGGTCGACGTAAATCACCAGCGCGGCCTCTTTGGGGTTGTCCAGACTCTGGCCCACGCCAATGCCGAAGAAGGCCGGATACTGCCCCATCAGGCTGCGGGCCTGTTGCTGCTTGACCCCGACGGCCGCGTTCAGAACCGCGCCAGGAAGCCCGGCAACATTGCCTTCGAGCGGTGTCTGTGGCGCAGCGCCGAAGGCAACCGCGCGGGCATTGGTGGGGACGATGACGGTGCGCACGCCTTCCACACTGGCCGGTACATTTACCGCCATGTTTTCATCCACGTAAACAATCACAGCACCCTCGCCGGGGCGGTCGCTGCTTTTGCCGGTGGCCACACCCAGAATGCCGGCCGAGGGATTCACCAACATGCGGGCCTGGGCAAGGGCGCTTTGGGCGCGGGCGTTTTCCGCATCCGTCAGCGCACGAACCTGGGCCGCTGCTACCGTGCTGTTGCCATAGTTCAGGCAACTCACGGCATGGTCCGCGGCGCCCACAAAGGTGTAGGGAGCGCTCCCGCCAACCTGCGCACCCAACTCGGTCAGCACATCGGTTGCTGGGTTGGCAACGCCCTGGCTGACCCCGGAGATGTCGGTGCCGCCCGCAAAGAACAAGCCCACCGGCTCGGCGTTGTTGGCGTCCACCACCAGAGAACCGGAATCGCCCGCGTCGGTGAATTGATTGCCGCTGATGGCCATCTGGTTGGTATAGGTCTTGGTCAGATACGGCTTGGTTTCGGCGCAGTCCAGGTAGTAGTCCACGGTTACGTCGAGGTTGAGGGCGGAAACGCCGGCGCAAGTTAATCCGGTCGTCCGGCCGCTCTTGGCCACGGTCAGATTCAGCGAAGCGGCCTCGCCCTTGCCGCCGGTCGAGCTGGTGCCGGGAGGCGCCGCGCTCAATGTACCGTCGCCCTGCCTGGTTCCAAATTCGAGAATGTTCCCCGAAGTGCTCACCGCGCCTGCCTCCACCTGGGCAATGGCCGCGTCGGCGTTGGTGCCGGCGGCGCTCAGCGGCAGCCAGCCAGTCAGCAAACCCACCGGCGTGGTGCCGGACCCTTGGCCCATCGGGGTGCAATTGTTGTCGATTAGGCCCGGCTGGATAATCGCGTCGCCCACGCTGGCATGGTCGCTGCGCGCCAGCACGTGGTTGTTGCTGAGCAGAAACTGGTGGCTGGCGGAGTCCTGAATCAGCGCGCCCAGCGTACCGCTGCAGCAATCCACGATCTGGTTCCCGGTCACGTCGTAGTCGTTGTTGTTGCCGCCCGAACTGCCCAGCGCCACCGGCGAGCCAAGCTGGCCCTGATGGCCGGCCGGGTTGCTGGATACGCCCGCGGTGTTGAGCAGAATCTCAACCGCTGTTTTGGCCGGGGAACTGCCGGCAGTGGCCACAATGTACGTCGCCGCGGTGGCCGCGATCGCAGCCGGTGCGGAGTAGGTCACGGTGCAGTACGTGAAGGCCTGGCTGTTGCGCTGGCACACCGTCGCCCCCAGCGAGCCCAGACCGCCGCTGGTCGAGGTGGCGGAGTTCGCCAGAACGAATTGGATGCTGTCGGACCCTCCCGCTTCGGCCAGATAACCGGTCACCGCGATCTGGCCGTTTGCGCCTAAAGCAGCATTTTCCGGCGTCAGCGGCTGCAGAAATCCCGGCAGGACGGCCAGAACGGCAGTGGCTGTGGCGCCGCTGCTCATTGTTGCCGTCACTGCCACCTGTACGCGATCGGTGGTGAGATAGCTGGGCGGCGTGTACTGACCGCCGGCGGTGATGCTGCCCGGCCCGCTGTTGGGGTCGCCCCCGGAGACAGTCCAGGTCACCTCGGCAGGGCCCCCGCCCGATAGCGTGGCCGTAAACTGGTCGACCGATGCGCCGTGGGCGTTGGTGGCGTTGCAATTCGTGCAGTTGGTGTCGATGGTTGCGGTGCCTGGAGAGATGGAAAATGTGCTGTTGGAGGGCGATGCGATGACGCCGCCATTGGCGCATCCGGCCAGAATCAGCAGGCCTGGAGCCAAGAGCAACGAGAATTCTCTGAAAGAAAGCCGCATCTTCACCATCTCTGTTTCCATTCTATCGACTTCATCTCAAGAAATAGGGAAGCCAGGATGCCGGCCGCCCCATCCCGAGGCCAAATTGAACCACGGAGGTTGGATGCTCCCGCAAAGAGTATTGACAGTCACCGACATCGAACGCTATATCTGTTCTGGTATAGTCGTCTGGTGCATACCTCAGAAAGGCCGCTTTTCTGGATCGGGAGCAGCAAGAAGGAACGAATGGCGCTCCCGCGAAGGAACGAATGGCGCTCCCGCGCTCGGTGCGGAAGTTCTTTGGCCAAGCCTTGTATTTCGCACAAAAAGGCGAACGGCACGAGGCCGCCAAAGTCATGAAAGGCTTCTCTGGCGCAGGGGTGCTGGAGGTGGTCGAAACAGATGCCGACGGATCGTACAGAGCGGTCTACACTGTCAAGTTCAAAGAAGCGGCATTTGTCCTTCACTGCTTTCAGAAGAAAAGCAAGAGCGGCATTGCCACGCCCAAGAAGGATATGGATATCATCGGGGCTCGTCTGAAGGTAGCCGAGATGCTCGCAAAGGAGATACGAGATGGCCAATCGAATCATTGACGGAATCGAAGTCGAAGAGAGCTCAGGGAACGTGTTTGCCGACCTTGGACTCCCAAACGCCGAACAACTCAAGATCAAGACGGGTCTCGTCATCGAAATTACATGCGCCGTGCGGCGCCTGGGCCTGACACAACAGCAGGCCGGCCGACGAATGGGCATATCGCAGGCCAAGGTCTCCGGACTTCTTCGCGGCGATGTATCAAACCTCTCGGAACGAAAGCTGATGGAGTGCCTGAATCGGCTCGGCTACGATATCGAGATCAAGCTGATGCCGGCAGCCGAGTCCGTTGGCCGCCGCACCTTGGCAGTTGCCTGAGAATCGCCGGGCTTGACAAAGCCTGATCGCTCGACACAGAACCACGGTCTCGCAAATCCTGCTAGCTAGCCCTTACGACTGCACCCTCTTCAGAAATCCCCGCAACCCCAGCCGGCCCAGCCCGGCGGTGAACAGCACGAGCGCCACCAGAATGGCCCACCAGGGCATATGGGCAATCCCCGGGGTGACCGAGGCGCGCAGGCCCTCGCTCATGTAGACGATGGGATTGATCAACACCGCGACCTGCAGCCACGGCATCTTGCCCAGCCCCGCCCACGGGTAGTAGACACAGCCCAAAAACGTGATGGGCACCAGGATGATCGAAAACACGAGTCCTATTTGGCGCGGGCTCACCATGGAGCCAATCGCAAGTCCCATGGCGCCGGAAACCAGGCTCGCCAGCACCATCACCAGGGCCAGCAGCAACCAGCTATGCACCTCGGCACGCACCGGCACGGCCGGGACATAGTAGGCCATCGGAATCACCAGCAGCGCGCCCAGAATGCTCTGCATGGCGCTGAAGCAGACCTTTTCCAGAGCCACGGCCCACAAGGGCAGCGGGCACATCACCCGGTCGTCGATCTCGCGGGTGATGCCGAACTCGCTCGACAGCGGCAGCGCCACCGCGGCGATGCCGGTAAACATGATGGCCACAGCCATCAATCCGGGCAGCAAGACGGTTCCGAAATTGGTTCCACCGGCCGCCGCCATGGGATTGCCATTGCCCGCCATGTGCGGCAGGATGTAGGTGAACACAAACAGAAACAGCAGCGGCTGCATGCCCACGCGCAGCACAAACGGCAGCAATTCCCGCGTCAGCACGCGCAGATCGCGCAAAAACAGCCCCAAGAAGGCCTTGAAGAAGATCGCCTTGTCCTGTGTACCGCCGGTCCCTTCGTCCCTGATCCCTGATCCCTGATCTCTGATCTCTGCAAAGCTATTCACGCAAGTCCCTCCCGGTGAGCTGGATGAATACTGTCTCCAGGCTCGGCTCGGTAATGTTCAGGTCGCGCAGGCCGAAGCGGCTCGAAGCTTGCACCAGGTCGGGCAGCAGGCCGTCGGCGGTGGCCCCAATCACCCGCAGCCCCTGGGCGGTGATCTCCGCACTGGTTACGTCGGGCCGCGCCTTCAACTGCGCCACGACCGGTTCGAGGTCCTCGAGCGCCTTCAACTTCAGGTCGAAGATGGTGTGCGCGCCGAAGGTGGACTTCAGCTTTTCCGGCGAGCCCAGCGCCAGCACCCGCCCGTAATCGATGATGGCCAGCCGGTCGCTGAGCTGATCGGCCTCCTCCATGTAGTGGGTGGTCAGCAGCACCGTAATCCCTTCGCTGCGGAGACCCTCAACGGCCTTCCACATGGCCATGCGGCTTTGCGGATCGAGGCCCGCCGAAGGCTCGTCGAGAAACAGCACGGTGGGCCGGTGGGCAATGGCCCGGGCAATTTGCACCCGCTGCGCCAGCCCGCCCGAGAGCTGTGCGGGATACACATCCTTGCGCTCGGTCAGCAGGAATTGCGCCAGCAGCTCGGTGGCCCGTGCCTTGGCGTTCGAGTGGCTGAATCCGAAATAGCGGCAATGGTAAAACAGATTCTCAAATACCGTCAGCGAGCGGTCCAGCGTATTGAATTGCGGCACCACGCCGATATGCCGCCGGGCATGGGCCGGGTGCTGCACGACATCCACACCGGCAATGCGTACCGTGCCGGCCGTGGGCAGGGTGCGGGTGGTGCAGATGCTGATGGTGGTGGTCTTGCCTGCGCCGTTGGGGCCCAGCAGGCCGAAGATCTCGCCTTGCTTCAGCTCCAGGTCGATGCCGTCCACGGCCACCACGCGGAGCTTGCCCTCATAGATTTTGGTCAGTGCCTGGATTTCGACGATCAAGCGATTCACCCGGTGCGGGAAGATGGGGCTGCGTTCACTTGACCAGACTATCGCACCGCGCATGGGTCGCATGTGGACGTTGGGCCAGCGAACTAACGCCGGCTGCATATCTCTAAGGGACCAAGCCTATGTCTTGAAAGGGCACGACTTCAGTCGCGCCGTAAGTGCCAGACAATAAACGGGGCTATAACCCCTGAAGGGCTTTGCCCAACAAGTGCAGAAAAAGGCCTTCCTGCCCAAAAACTCTAAAACCTGCCCAAGAAACCCAGAGTCTGCCCAAAAAGTCCGAACTCTTCCCCGAAATGCCTCCGGCCAGATCCTCCAGCCGTTCGGTCGTCGGAGAATCAATGTCGATGAAATGGTAACTTCCGAATTGCCGGTTAACCGACAACTGCTTTATCTAAAGGAATTTGGCTTCCTTCAGCCCTGCACATTCTTGTGAGATCATCAGGCATGCTCGCAATTGACTGGAGGGCCGTCGGAATATTCATCACCGAACTGTTGGTGACGACCCTTGCGATATACGGCTTTAACAAGTCAGGAAAGATTCGACCACTGGTTTTGCGTATTGCTGGGCTTTTGCTTTGCGGCTTTGTGAGTTTGTTGGGAAGTTTCGCCACCGTGGCGTACCTTGCGCTCTGCAGCTGCGATAGTCATTCAGCACTAATCTGCTCCCCGTCGGGCAGGACAGCGGCACGGACGAACAATTGGGACACCGGCGCTACAGGAGGCGGCACCTTTGTCACCTTGCACTGGGCGCATGGCGTTCGAAGCCAAACCGTCTATTCAGGAGGCTGGAAGTCGGTTAGTCCATTTGACATCAAATGGACTAACGACTCCGAGCTAACAATCTATTATGATGCTGGCTATGGCGCGCTGATCCAGCCCTGCTCCTCGACTTCTCGAGTGAAAGTCAGTTGCGTTCCGCGATGACTCCTGAATCGTCGGCAACCCCGAAGTAACGCCACCTTGAAAGCCTCCAAAAAGGAGCCGCAGATCCTTCGCTGCGGCTCTGGATGACAGTGCTTTGGGTAGAGGAGTGTCTCAGTCATTGCATCCGTTATTCGCGCCCCAAAATGGGCAGAACGGGTTGGTCAGCATTCCCTCGGGGGCTAAAGCCCTCCTGATTTTGCGGGGCTTACGTACGGGCTGAAGCCCGTACCCTTCAAGCCCGTACCCTTCAAGCCCGTACCCTTCAAGATCGATAAACGACGATCTGCTTGAGACATACCACTAGCTACCGTAACGAAGAAACATGCTAACTCACGGCAGTTGGCTGAGCAAGGTGCGCTAGCGGCCTGTGGCGAAAGTCCAATTTCCGGAGAAGCGTCCCTCAGGGGCTAAAGCCCACCGTTTCTTTTCAGCGTCATGCGGCACGACCAAAGTCGTGCCCTTTCAAAACTCGACTTTTACCACAGGCTGCTAGGGGTCCACAGCCGGCCGCTGCAGCTGAATGCAATGGGCAGACCGGTTTACGATGGCGGCATCGTAAAAAAGTCCGGACCATTTTACGACACATCGTAAAATGATCCAGCCTAAGTCTCGCAGTTGCAGCCCGAATAGGTAGGGAACGACGGCGCCCTCCTGTTCCCTATTCCCTGTTCCCTATTCCCTATTCCCTGCCTTTTTCACACCTGGATCTTGACCGGCCAGGTCTTCCAGATGTCGGCGCAATAGTCCCGGATCGAGCGGTCGGACGAAAACTTGCCGATGCGCGCCACGTTGAGGATCGACATCTTGGTCCAGGCTTCCTGGTCCTTGTAGGCCTCGCTGACCCGATCCTGACAATCGATATACGACTGGTAGTCGGCCAGCAGCATGTACTCGTCGCCGTTCATCAGCGAATTCACCAGCGGCGCGAACAGCGTCTTGTCGCCGTGCGAGAACTCGCCGCTTGAAAGCGAGTCGATCACCTCGCGCAGGTTCTCGTTCGAGTCGTAGAAAGACCGCGGATTGTATCCCTGCTGCTTGCTCTCTTCCACCTGCGGCGTGGTCAAGCCGAAGAGGAAGAAGTTCTCCGCACCCACCTCTTCGCGTATCTCGATATTCGCCCCGTCCAGCGTCCCGATGGTCAGCGCGCCGTTCATGGCGAACTTCATGTTGCCGGTTCCCGAGGCCTCTTTGCCGGCCAG
>CAZLMY010000111.1:0-19660 GCA_964560845.1 uncultured Occallatibacter sp.
GTACCGCGCTTCGAAGTAGTCGTTTCCTGATTCGGTATCGCGTTCTTTGCCGGTGAAGTGGTGTTCAGTTGCGTCCGGGCAATTGCCTGAGGGAATCGAGTCGTTCCCGTAGGGCATGCTTGCGAATGTGGCGACACAACCATCTGCGCCCACCTCGGCCCGCTTGGTCCCCAGCCAGTCGTTCAACGCAAAGTAGGTACTGCTTTGAGCGTATGTGGCCAAGCCGATACTGGTGAACACGTTGGTATGCGCCCATGTGCTCACGAGATTGTTCACCGGCCCGGAGACGAGCATCTCGGTGAGTTGCTCGCCGCCCAGTCCGAGCACGTAGCTGTGGGTCGGGGTGAAGTTAGCCGAAGTGAAATTGCAAGCGAACTGGGACAGTATCCCCTTGGCCACCCGTGTACCCCCGGCATCGTAAAAATAGCCGGTGTAGGTGCCGGTATAGGCGTTCACCGCACAGATGCGGCCCTCGGCATCGTAAAGATACTGGTTGCCTCCGTCGTAGAGCACATTGCCCGCCGCATCGTAAGTGAATCCTGCTTTAGCCGCTGTGGCGCTCGACACTTGATTGCTGAAGTTTGCAAAGGAGGCCTGCGTGGTGCCGTACGGGGTCATTTCCGAGGTGCGGTTGCCAAAAGGATCGTAGCTCCAGGCGCTCGCGCTATTGGAGTAGGGGCCAGTGGGAACGCTGGGTACATTTGCGCTCACCAAACGGTTGAGATTGTCGTAGCTATAATTCCACTGGCCCATCACCGAATCGTTGACCGACAGCAGGTTGCCGGCTGGATCGAAGCCACCCGCGTCCGGAATGGCGAAGCTGTAGACAATGTTTGCCGCATTGTCGCTGCCGCCGGTCATATTCCCACTGGAAGCATTCGTGCCGTCGACGGCAACACTATACGAGGGCTGCCCAAAATCGGCGGTATCGTATGTGACGGAGGAGGACAAGTCCCAGTCGGTCGAAATGCCCCCGCTTGTGCTTTTCAGCGAGATCGTCTGCCCAGAAGCCGTAGCGGAAACAAACCCGCCGGCTGTTGAATTGATGGCGGAAGTCAACGAAGACGTCAGGCCCGCAGCCGTGGAACATGGACCGAAGTTGACCGAAACCGGCGTGCCGCTGATGGTGACTGTGATCGTGCCGGTATCGTAATAGGTGCCCGCCGTAGAGCCCCCAGCCAGGTTGCCGGAGATCATGTTGCCCGGCGCGCTCGCCAGGAAATCGCCGCCGCCGGTTATGGAAAACCAATAGTCGCTGGAAGGACCTGGAGTATTAGCATATACCGTGACGAGATTGCCGCTGGCTGTGGCGGAAACGGGCGATCCTGCAACATTGAATGAAGCCGCGAGCCCCGCAGCCACAGTTGCTTGAGTGCTGCCGCTGCCATAGGTCCAGTTCCCTGTGAAAGTCGTGGTTGGCGTTGTGATTGTCACATTGCCGCTACCGGAATCTGGCTGGTACGTTGCGCATTGGTTTTGGTAGGGAGCCGGCTTCCATGTCTGGCATATGCCGCTATTCGTGCCTTCGCTGCCACCTATCGATAAGGTAATGCTTCCAGGAAAATCCACTCTGGTGAGTTGCTGTTCGCCTGTCCCGCCAATGCTAATCGTGCCTGAGCTGTCCGTGGTGGCTATCGAAGCTTGACCGGAGTCCGCCTCGAAGACCGCCCGGCCCCGGGTGTCGTAGTTGCGGAACAGGGTGCCGGTCGTCTTTCCACTTTGGGTATTCACGCCGAGAGAAGCATTCTGCAAGCCCATGGGCCCGTACCCTGCGTTCGTACCGCTCGACGACGCCAGAAAGAGCGTCGGAGGGTGATATTGATCGACGGGCCAATTGCTGGTTACCGAGATCAACCGCCCGGCCACATCGTAGCCATTGTTTAACTGAAGCGTGGAGGTGCCGAGGATGCCCACCGAATTGGTGGACTGGATCACCGCGCCGGTCCAGTCGTACAGATAGCTCAAAGCATACGTCGTTGCCCCGCCGGTCGCCGGCGTGCCCTGTTGCTCGCTCAGAAGCCGGCCCATCGAGTCGTAGGGGCCTATTTGCCTCAGAGCCATCATGGTGCCGCTACCGGCCTGGGTCGCGCTCGGCAGGCCTATTCCCCCCGTCGCC
The DNA here is from genome assembly GCA_964560845.1 of uncultured Occallatibacter sp. GTDB lineage: Bacteria > Acidobacteriota > Terriglobia > Terriglobales > Acidobacteriaceae > Telmatobacter. Next base: position 2,117 of record CAZLMY010000111.1, read on the forward strand.
GTATCGTAGGTCAGCGTCACAGGCGGAGTCGTGCTCGAATTCGTCTCGCCCGAATACGTTTTGCTCAAGAGCCTGTTCATCGCATCGTAGCTATAGCCGATCTGCACGCCCCGGTTGTCGGTCTTCGAGGTCAGATTGCTATTTCCATCGTAGACGTAGCAGGTCGTCCACTTCTGCGTCAGCCCGGGGCAGGTTTGGCTCGCCGGGGTCGTGGCGCTCGTATTTTCGGGATTAATGGACGCCAGCAGTCGCGAAGCGGCATCGTAAACAAACACTCTGTAAACCGGTCCGTTGGCGCTTGGAGACGAGCATGGGCCGCCACACTGCTTTACCGAGAGAAGATTGCTCAGCGTATCGTAGGTGTAGTCGGTTTCAAGCGTTGGCGTGACTGAGCCGGACGTTGTTCCGGGTGGCTCCAACACCTTCGTCAGCCGGCCAGCGGCATCGTAAGTGCGCGTCCACCAATTTCCATTCGCATCGTAAGACGTTACCGTGTTTCCGCTGTACGACCAGCTCTGACCGGAACCATCGGGATTTTGCACCGCACTGGCTCGCCCGATGGCGTCGTAGGAATATCTCGTCCATCCGTCGGTAGGCTGGGAGAAGGTGCAGTGCGGGTTGCTCTGGGAGCTCTTTCTGCCCATCAGGTCGTAGGTTGTATCCACAATAAGAAACCCGCACACCGCGTCGGCGATGCTGCTGACGCTCACGGGGCGGCCCAATCCATCGAGATCCGTGGTCGTGGTCTCGGTTCGTGCCGAATCTTCCTTCACCGAGGTCCGGACCTGGTTCGGATCAGGATAGGTTGTCGAGGTCACTCCTCCGTCCGGCCTCACTACGGTAAGCGGCCGCATCCGGGAGTCGTAGGTGTAGGTGGTCGGATTGCCGTTGAGGTCGTTCTCGGACGTCAACAGGCCGGTGTTGAGATCGTAGTTTGGCCGGGTCACGTGCGCCACGCCGTTCGAGGTGGCCGGTAGTGTTATCGAGGAGACGAATGCATTCTGGGAACCGTAGGTGTAGGCGGTCAAGTATCCTCGCCCGTCTGTCGAATTCACCGGCTTTCCCAGATCGTTGTAACTCACGTAGGTGTTAATGGAAGCGGACCCCGGGCCAGTATATTTCGTGACCTGAGTGGGAAGGCCCCGCACGGCGTTGGATGTGCTGAAGTTCGTATAGTCGTGCTGCGTTGTTCCGGATGTCTGTGACAGGCTGGCGGTGTCATAACTGGTCGCCGTTTGCGCCACAAGCGCGGTGCTGGGGGGAGGATTACCTCCCGACCCGAGGGCGTTATAAACCGACACCTGGCTCACCCGATCCAACATATTCGCCGAAGAATAAGCGCCTTTGCCGTTCTGATTATACAAATAGCTGTACAGCGTGTTGCTCAGCAGCGAGCCATGCCCATTGGTGCCAAAGTCGTAGACGGCCTTCGAGAGCACGTTGCCAAACGAAACCGCCGTCTGTGGATTGTTGGCGAGGTTCTCTGAGTCCCACACCGTATCGGTTTCCGCTGTTTGGCCGGTGGCGTTCCAGGTAAAGGTCTCGGAGGTCGGCATGGCAACGCCTGTCGTCGCATCGTACCCGGTCGTCTTTGTGGCAAGAGGCGCTCCGGATCCTGCGCTCCCGGCGTAAATCTGCTCTTTCGTCATGAAGCAGGGGGGAGCTCCTGGGCTAGTCCACGAAGTCTGTGTGGCCGGCAGGTAGACTGTGCAGGTATAAACCGTGTCGTTCGAAAGTGGATCGGTGACCGTGGTGGTATCGCTCACTTGTCCCGACAGACCGTTGTACTGGACTCCCTGAACATTGGAAACAGGTTTGTAGTTGTAGTTCCAGACGCTCGAGGCGCCATTCGTGGTCACCGTCCTCGACAGCACCTGTTCGCCCGTGGTATCCCAGGCGCCGCCATAGGTGTAGCTGATCACCCCGCCGGTAGGCAGCGTAATCGAGCTGATCTCGCCGAGGCCGTTGGAGTTGTACGCGATGGTGTAGGTGTCGCCGTTTTGTAAAACGAACGAGCCCGGCAGCATCATCGTTGCAGTTGTGGCTGGCGGATATCCAGGGAGGTTAATCGTGGTGCATCCAGATGCACCAAAGCCGTCCAAAGAACAAATCGTCTGGTAGCTGATTGACACGGCAACATAGGTGACGGTAATGGTCTGCGGGTTGCCATTCTGGTCCTGGTATGTAATGACGTTGCTTAGATTGGAGTCGTAGTTGGAGGTCTCATTCGCGAATTTGGTAATCTTCCGGCTGACGGTGTCGGTTAGCGTATAGGTTGAGGTGCCCGGGGAGCCATTCGTAGTCGCCGTGGAGGCTGTAATCTGGTTTCCGTTCGTGTCCTCTACAGCCACAGGGAAATATTGGGCAGTGGGCGGGTTCGTACTGGTGTAAAGAACCGGATTGTTGAAGATGTATTTGCGGCCGTGTTTATCCGTGACACTCGTGACCGTGCCCGCACTGTTCGTCGCCGCCAGATGTCCCGAGGAGTCTCCCGAATAGGCTACCGGCGGCAACGATTGTGGAAGATTTGTACACGAAAGGCTCTGCGAGGTCGGTGCTCCCATCAGAGCGGGAAAGGGGTGATTGGTTCCATCTTCATCCGTGTAGGAAACTGAATTGACCTCTGTAATCCATATATTGGCCTCGATACCCAGGCTGTTGTTGCATGGCCAGGAAACAGTAGAGTTGGCTGCTTCCGTTACACTTCCTGAAAGCGGATCTTGATAAAGCCATAGCCCGCGCGTTGTATACAGATATACCCAGGACGCCGCACTGGGCGGCTTGTTGTTCAGAAACGTCCATACCTTGCTGTCGTAGACAAAGTGAATATCCGTGTCCATGCCGATGCCGGGCAGGTGGAGGAGCGGGATGTCGACATGGAGATTGCCATTGTTCAACTGCACGCTGTCAATCGACCCGCCGCTGAAAACCCCGTTGCTGGGAAGCCCAACCTGATTGATCGCCATGGGAACCTGCGCGCAGGCTGGACCTGCTACCCCGGCCATTGCCGCAAGCAACAGGAGAAATCCGAACGAATGCGCCGCGATTCCACGACGAACTTTAAATATGCGCTCTTGGTTGTTGCCGTTCATTGCTTGCAGCTGCCTTTCCATTCGCGTCGCTGATGCTGAGGGCTTTGCGATGCCCCGAAGTGGAGTTGGATGAACGTTGGGCTTCATTGAACCGGACATGAGACCGCCTCGGTCAACTTGATGGGTACGCCATTGCTGGTCAGTCCGGAAGAAGTGGAAAGAATTACAAGTCCGCTGGCGGCACTGGCGGGAATGGAAACAGCAACGCTGGTCGGGGTCCAGATTGTCTGCGGTTTGAGCGGTGCAACCACACCGTTGATGGTGACAGTCCCTGTTGACGTTCCGAAGTTGATCCCGGTGAGCGTAATCGGTGTTCCGGCGTTGCCGTTGGTCTTGATGAGGCCCGTGATGACAGGCTGACCGGGAAGCATTACCAGTCCTGGAGAATTTCCTGTTGTGAAGGAAGGGCCAGGGAGCGAAATTGAGGTATTGTATGAGCTCGTCAGCTGGATCGAACTGAGGTTTGTGGCAGACGCCCTCATCTGGAAGGTTATTTGCGCGCCAACCGCGTGGGCCCTGGCCGGAGAATTGCAGTCCTGGCTGAATTTCGCCCCGAAAGCCGAGGCAATCGAGGACGGTGTGGAGTATTGCCCGTAGGAGACCGTCTCCGAATAGGACCCGTTGATGGTGATCTTCACTGTTCCAGTGTCCCAAATCCCCCCTGCGGAGACCTGTTCTGCGCCCCCGACAGTAATCGCTCCCGTCGTCGAAGCTGACGAACAAGTACAGACACTGATCACAAGAAGTAGACCAAACATTGCGTTACGAATAGGAACTGACACTCTTCCCTCCACACTGCGGGATCCTGCTCGGTTGCTGCCCATGTGGCAGAAACGGTCCTGGCTGTTGCGTCCCGGCCGGACTACTCGAGCGTAACCAGGACTTCGATCACGCCCGTACCGGATTCAAGCGAGCCCAGCGCCTTGCCGATTACGGCTCCGGTCAGCAGGCCGCGGTCGGTGCCCTTCATGGCGCGGCCAAGGGTGGATGAAGCGACCAGAAGATCTCCGGTCTTGATTGGGCCGTTTTCCGCGCTCACCTTGGTGGGAACAATGCCAACCACCGCCATCGGCAATTCGTCGGGACTCTTGGCTGTTGTCTGTCTTCGTCCGGTCACACCCGGCTTGGTGGAATAGACGCCCGCGACCAGCGTCGAATAGGCCTGATTGCCCTTCAGAAATTTGCCGGGAGCGTTTGGATCGATGACCAACACGTCGCCAGGCTCGTAAGCCGTTCGATTGCCGGTCACATCGACCGATTCGGCATAATCGCCGCCGCAGAGCTGGCCGTTGAAAGCCGTGCTCTGCGTCGTGCCGTCTGCAAAGTAGATCTGGCCGCCGTGGCCTTGTGTGAACGCAATGTCGCCGTTGACTTCGAAAATGGGCGTGTTGGAAGCGGGGTGATTCTGCAGACCTGTCAAGTCCGCCCCCGGCACCGTAGTGCCGATGCCCACGTTGCCGTTGCCGTCGTCGTGAACAAGCTTTACCCAGGTTCCCCAGTTTCCGCCTGTCTTGGTCCTCAGCCAAAGGTTGGGCTGATTTTCGGTCATGGCGAAGTTCAACTGGCTGATATAGCCCGTATCGGCAGAAGGAACCGTCATGACGTTGTGCCACAATTGCCCCGTAACCCCGTCGGAAGGATTCTGAACATCGTTGATTTGCCAACGACTGAGAGTGTTCAAATCGGTCCCGGCAGTTAGCCGGGTGGAACTGCTGAGTACGCTTCCACTGACGCTGAGGGCTCCGCCGGACTGCGACAGCATGTTGTCTACAGCCGACGCGCCAGGCGTATATGCCGTTGTCTGTGTCACACCGCCAGGAAAGGTAATTCCTCCAGCAACAGAAAGCCCGGCATTCATGGTGATGAGACCGTTGTTAGCCAGCCAAATGCCCACGTTACCACCAGGATTGAAGCCGCTTGGGGCAGCAGAGCTAAAGTGCAAGGAAGGATTCGTTCCATCGCCACCACCCGGTACATGCAATACGCCGGTGCCGATGGACACGCTTCCCCCTTCTACATCTAATTTAGAGCCGGGCGTTGGTGTGCCGATGCCGACATTGCCTGACGTTGCGATGAACATGTTGGGTGAATAGGTAGAAGGGCTGGCAGGATCATAAATGGTATAGAAACCAAGTGTGTTCTCTCTAATTCCTGCATAACCGGATGCGGGGTAACCGCCGCAACAAGTCCAGCTTGGCGTAGCAACTATCCCCGAAGTGACGGTTGGCTCAGCATCTCTCCATGCACCAAATAAAAGTGAATAGTTTCCTACACTGGCATTGTTACTATCATGCCCACCGATCATGATGCTGGGATTCTGTGAATAGGTATTACCAACCTGCAATAGCTGTCCAGGGCTTGTGCTTCCCGTACCGATCCCGATGTTGCCGTTCGATTGTGCCAGAACCGAATCCAAAGCAGCGGCAGTCGGAGTGTAGGCCATGGTTTGAGTACCGTTGGAAAACACAACACCGGCGCTACTTAGTTGCAGGGCGCCATTCAAAACGGTCGTGTTGGCGTCCAGAACAATGGTATTTATGTTTACACCGGCGGTTCCGTTCGAGCCCAGTCCTCTTACTACCAGCGTTTCATTGTTGCCATTGCTCCCCGTCCCATCGCTGACGTCAAAAAAAGCTGTGCCGCCGGCTGCCGTGGTCATTGCAAATTCGCCATTGTCGGTAAGGCTTCTTATCGGTGCTGTGGTGCCGGCACCCACGCCGCTTGGCGTAACCACAAGAGCGTTGTTCTGCAGGTTATAGCTTTGAGGAACCATTAAGATATTGCTGCCGGAACTGGGAGGGGCCGCGACGACCATGTCCCACGCAAATGCCCCACCCTGCGACACATAGGCTGTCCACTCATCCGCGCCTTCCGAGGGATTCATGAGCGCGTAAATGTCGTAGAAATAGTTCCCCGTCTGCACAACTTCCACACTGGCGATTTCCGTGCTTCCGCCGCCCCATTCGAAGTAGTATCCGCTCACGCATATAGAGGTGCACGATCCCGACCAGGACTGGCGAAGCTGGATCTCCGCGTTGGACTGCTGTACCAGCGCATCGTTGAAGCCTTCTCCTCCGTAATAGTGGAGGGTAAGCACCTCCCCGCTATCATCCGCATTGGAGAACGTTCCTATCTTCTCCCACTGCTGCTGGCTGCCGGTATTGAGCATCTTTCCGGACCAGGTTGACATGGGAGAGTTCCCGACAAGATACGTGTTGAAAAACTCTGGAATGGTGCCGGCGGTCCCGGAGCCGCTTACCGTCTGCGCCGCCGCGCCGGTGGCAATTGCCGTAACACCGAGCGCCAATACAATAACCAGCCTCTGCATCGTCTTCACTTTCGCTCCCCTGTTGATCGCCCTTCGCCGAGGTGCAACCGATTGCTACATGATCAAGCTGCTCTCAACAACCTCCGGGCTCGAATCGAGCGCGCCTATTGTGTCGCCAAAGTCCTTGTGTGCTGTTTCCTGTGCTCTCCCCGCTACTGCAATGTGACTAGCACTTCAATTACGCCATTTCCGGTCTCGATCGATCCGATCGCCTTGCCAATTACGGCTCCTAGCATCTTGCTGCGATCGGTGCCCTTCATGGCGTAGCCGCTCAACGATGAGGTGACCAGCAAATCGCCACGGTGAATTGGACCGTTTTCTGCGGTGACCTTAGTCGGCACAATGCCGATCATCGCCATTGGAACTTCCTTGGAATCCTTGACCAGCGATTGCCGTCGACCGACGACGCCGGGCTTCGTTGCGACAATTCCAGCCACTAAAGTTGAATACGGCTCGACGGACTTCTGTACCTCGCCGTCCTCACTCGCCCCTAGCACGAGGACATCTCCAGGCTCGTAGGACTTCCGTAGTCCATTCACATTGACCGCTTCGGCGTAATCGCCTCCGCAGAGAACACCTGTCCATGCAACAGACTGCGTTCCGCCGCCATTGGGAAATGTGATGCCGCCACCGGAACCGCTGATATTGATGCTGCCGTTGACATCGAGCTTTGCTGCCGGAGACGTTGTTCCAATGCCCACGTTGCCGGAAGCAAGTATCGTCATTTGAGGTGCTGGATTTACACCGCCCGATGAAAAATACATATTGCCTTGAGATCCAGACAGGAAGTAGTTATTTGCGACACCGTCCGTGATTTGTAACGTGGCGTCCGCTCCGTTAGCATTTGACGAAAGACGAGCAACCTTGTTCGAGTTTATGACGGTGCTCGTCTGTTGAGGATTCACAACATCTAATTGAGCCTGCGGGCTTGTTGTCCCGATCCCGACGTTACCTGTGCTGCTGACGGTGATCGGCGAGCTTGAGTTTCCAATGCTGGATGTTCCGGTGAAAACCGGTACGGTGCCGGATGTTCCCGTGCCTGTCACCGTCTGTGCCGCCACGCCCATCGCGAGCGCCGCGATGCAGATTGCCGTTGCCGCTATCTTCTTGGACATTGTCTTCTTGATCCTTTCGTAGCCGATCTGCATCGGGGAAACTCATTTGTCTAATGCGGCGCTGTCTTGACACGCACACGGATTCGATCGACACAGCGATCGAGGACCGCCGCTTCGGCCCGGGTGACTTCCTCCGTCTTGTGCGATGAGAGGCGCAAAGCGGTGTGAACCGCCGCTGTCACAAGACAGCTAGCCCATTAAAGGCACCGAAAAGTGCGTAAGTAGAGGTCAAGCAATGATCTCATGCAGCCCCCGCCTCGTCCGCACGGATTCGTGAAAAGCGAGCGAGGGACCCTACTTTGCAAATAACCGCAGGCGCAATAGCTTTCAAGGTGCCTGGCGGCCACGGCGGGCAATGCCGGACCGCCGGCGGTCACAGGTACGACGGGGCGTACATCCGGTATTGCAGGCGGGTGTGCTCGGGGTTTGAGTGGACGTAGATCATGGTTGTCTCGACAAAGGAGTGGCCGAGCTGCTCCTTGATCGCCAGCAGATGCGCGCCGCGATGAAGCAGGGCCGTCGCCAGTGAGTGAAGCAACTGCGGATAGACCCGCTTCTTCAAGCCCGCGCGCTTTGCCGCCGTGCGAATCGTCTTGCGCAGGTTTTGGGGCGCATAGGGGCGCCCGCTGCCCAGAGACACGAACATCGGATCGCCGGGTTCCCCGGCGCGCTCGCGCAGATAGTCGGCCAGCAGGCTCACGCATGGCGCGGCGATGTGCGCGTAACGGTCCTTTTGGGTCTTCGTGGCCTCTATGTGCAGCGTCTGACCGCCCAGATCGACATCGCGGATCCGCAACCGGCACAGTTCGCGGTTGCGCAGACCGGCGTAGGCAAGCGTGGCAATCATGGCGCGGTCGCGCAGGCCGCGGGCGGCCGCGATCAGCACGGTGACTTCGGCCTCGGACAAGGTGCCGCGCACCAGGTGGCGGGGCTTCCGCGGGCGGCCCAGCTTGATTGGCCGGCCGATGAAGGAACAGTAGGCCTCCAAGGCAATCGAGGTGTTGACGATATGCGAGTAGGAGGCCCCGGCTCTGTGCATCCGCTCGATCTGCTGCTCGACCGCTTTCGGCGTGGGCAGCAGGCCGATCGCGGGCGCGAGGCGTCGTATCGCGGAAGTGTAGTTGTGGACAGTAGCCTCGGCCAGGCCGCGCCGCGCGTGCAGGTGGCGGGCGAAGCGGACGAGAGTGGATTCGACAGGATTGCAGGTAGCCACGATTGCACCTTTTCTGCTTGATTGGTCAAGGACAAAGGCCCATAGTCACCAATCCGAAGTGGCGAGATGCGGCATTCGCATGCCCGTCGGGTGGGACAAACCAGCCGCTCCAGCCGCGGGGCTGGAGCCACCAGAAAGGGCGGGTAGACGGGCATGGCAAACAAAATGGCGGAGCCCATTCGATCAAGCTCCGCCGAATTGTTGAATCGGAACTATGCAGCTTTTGGTTTCTTGGCCTTTTTGACTGGTCTCTTGGGTGCGCCTTCCTTCGCTGCCCTTGCCTTGTCCTTTGCGGCAAACTCCTGTTTGACCTTGGCCGTGATTGCGGCCACGTCTACTTTGTAGGTCTCTGCGGCTTCTTTGAGCACTCTGCCGGCGTCGTTCGGGGATTGGCTCAAGTGCAAAATGACGATCTCTACCAAAAGCCGTCCGAGGGTGCTTTCGTCGGACTTGCGAAGGAATGCCACCAGCAGTTTGGCCGGTGTGTCGGTCGGGCTCTTGGCTTTGCCGATGCTATGCTGTTGGAGAACGATTGCCAGACGGCACTCGTCCAAAAGTGTTGACAGGCGTTCGACCAGGAAGAGCAGGTCGCGCTTCATCAGGCGGACGGGAACCGCATCGACAATCGCACTTAGAACCCGCAGTGCGGTCGTCTGGGCCAGCGCTTCCTCGCGGCGCTGCTTCTCCTGTTCGGCCTTGAATGCCGCATCGTTGGCGGGCTTCTCCTTCTTCGGGTGATGGACAGGGCAATCGGCGTTTGAACATATCCGACGCAATTCGCCCTTATCAGAGCCTTCTGTGACGATGGCCTCGGTGGTGTACTTGCAAGTTTTGTATTCGGGCCAATCGCGCTGCTTGGGGTTGGTCGGCGCCTCGGCGCGAATCTCGACATACTGGTTGCGTGGAATCGCCGGGCTATTCTCTTGCGGCTTTCCGTAGGTCCGGGTGATCTGAACCAGCTTCGGCTTTTCTGCGATTGTCTTTGCAACAAATGCGTTCACCTTGTTCTGATAGCATTCCGGCGAAGTATACGCATCCGCCTTGATTTCGGCAAAGAGCAGAGTGTTGAACCCGGTGCGTTTGGGGCAGGTTAAGCAAGCCCCAGCTTCGGGCACAAGCTCCGCGTCGTCCTTTGGGAACGGCGCGGAATCGAGTTCCAACAGGATGTTGCGCTCGATCCACTCTTGCAACTGGCGCACCGGAAGCAAAGTGCGCCGCGGCTTGCTGCCGTTGGAGTATTCCTCGCGGAAGCACGCGGTGAGCGCTTCTTCCTGTTGTGCGGGTTGCAACTTTGCAAGCAAGAGCGCGTGGCCGGTGCCGATCTCATCTTTGAGAAATGCCTCGGTGACGACTGGCACAAGTTCTGTGAGCCTGATCCTTGCCGCCACGTATCCCGCAGTTTTGGCGCATTTCGCGGCGATCTGTTCAACCGAATACTTCGGCTCTTCAAGACGGAGCAGCGCTGCGAAGCCGCTTGCCTCTTCCAGTGGATGGACATTGGCGCGAATCAGGTTCTCCACGATGGATGTCTCAATCGCCTGGGCGTCGGTAAGTTCGACTATGCGAACGGGAACGGAATCGACTCCGGCCAATTGCGCAGCGCGATAGCGGCGCGCACCGGCGACAATCTCAAACGTGTGCGGCGTCTTCGGCCGTACCAGCAACGGCGAAAGGATGCCTTGGTTTTGAATGCTGGCGGCCAGTTCCTTGAGCTCAGGCTCGTCAAAGGTGTGACGAGGATTCAAAGCCGACTCCGTGAGGCTTGCGAGCGGCAGGTTGCGGTACTCGGATTGAACTGCTGCTGACATTGGGATTCTCCTTGTGTGCTTGTCAAGTGTGGAGGCACGAGCGGGTGCGAGGAGCGCACCCGCTCGGATGTGCGCGTTTAGCTTGCCTGTGCTAACGGCTCGGCTTCCTCGGCAAAGAGCGCGTCGAGGATGGTTGCGGACGCCTTCTGAATGACGGTGAGCGATTCGGTCAGCAACTCGGCGTTGCCGTGGTACAAGGCGATGTAGTCGGCGCTGGCGCTCGACGTGTTCAGACCAACGGCTCGGCTGACAATGAACGCGATGGATTCGGCTTCCGTCTCACGCACGGTCTTGGTTGTCATGGTGCGGCGATCCGCCTTGTGCAACAGCTCGTGCGAAACTTCATGGACCAAAGTTGCGAAGGTTTCCGCCTTGGTCTGGCCGGGCAGCAATGCAATCTTGCCTCCGTAGCTGACGCCCTGCGCGGGGGCAATGCGCTCGTTGTACTCAAGCTCGATGCCCTGCTGCTGCACGAAATCGACCAGCCGATCATGGTATGCGCCCACTTCGCCGGTCACCTTCGCCGGTTCCGGTAGCTCTGCGCCTTCGGTCTGCGCAATGTCGAAGACATACACGACTCGGAAGCCGATGAGCACGGGCTTTGCCTTGGCGTCCTCTTCGGCAGGCTGCTCGTCGCGCTGGCGCTTGGTGCCGATCATCGGAGCCAGAATCGGAATGCCCTTCTGGCCCTTCTTCACAAAGCGACCAAGCTCGTTCCATGTGCGAATGCCCGCAACGTGGGTTGCGTCGGGCCGAAATCTCGCGATGGAAAGAATGTTGCCGAAAGAGTAGTTGTGAAAGCGGGCCATTGCGCCGAGGTAGGCCGTGAGCGCTTCGCTCTTGCCCTGCTCAAGCTGCTCGATCAGATGCTTGACGTTCTCGGCAATGATCTGCTGAGTGGTGGACTGCTGGCGGCTGCCATCCTGTTGGCCGCTGCCGCTGGTGCGGTGGTTGTTGCTGGTGAAATTCATGTTTTTTGTCCTCTCGGTTCCGCCGTTGCCGGCTGAGTGTCTTTCTCACTCAGGGCTGGGAAGCACGAAGACGGCGGCGGACCGAGACAAAACGCAGTGCCCGACGGCGGGAGTCCGGAGGAAAGGCGCGGCAAGTGACAAACACGCACCACCGTTTGGCGCGCAGCCGCGCTCCGAACGGACGGAGAAGGCCCGTTCAGCGCACGGTCTGTGTGCGCTGGGCCGTCCACCCGAGGGAGCGAAGTGGGATCAAAGATACAACCTGCAAACGGATTCAGCGGCAACGCCATGGCTGGCGATAGCAGGTTGTCACGAATGCCTTCTGTTGTTTGGTTTTGAAAGTGGGCAGGCGGGGTGGCCTTTGTAGCAACGTCTATTTCGATTTCTGGACTTGGCCGAAGTCTGGTGCATGTCCGATTGTCACTGCGGACAATTCAACATCGGTCCCTATTTCAATGGCCGCATCTCAGCGAGGAGAGAGAGAGATGCGTGCAAAGCGGATGAACCAATGCGTAAATACAAACGAAACGCCACTTTTTCTTGGTGACTTCTGGATGGTACGCGCTGAAAAGGTGATATCGTTTTCTCCTGCTGACTGGTTGCAACGCGTCAGGGCTGAAGAAATATGCTCATCGATTCAAGAGTCTGGGGTACCTCTTTTGCCGTAGCTCCTGAATTGCGCGGTCTGTTTGTTTCCAGGGATCGCCTTTGATTTTGGCAATGAGCGTCGTCCAGATGCTTTCGAAAGCCGCCACAGCGTCGTCCTCATGAAAGTTGAGGCCGGGAGGCAAAAGCGGTGCAATGTCTTCGGTCAGGCTGTGCGTCAGTTTTTCCAGCATTCGCTGCTCGGCGTTCGCGCGGGAGATTGGCTTGCCTTCGAGCGCAAGGTACTGTTCGAAGCAGGCAAGGAGTGTTTCTGGATTCATGGATAGTTGGTGCAATCCCATGTGCAGATCGAACAGATCTCGATTCTTGCGCCGTTGCAGGAGCGCGCGTAACTTGGTCCCGAAGAGTTCCTCTTGTGCGAACGATGTGATGTTGGTCTTGGCTTGATACCAGCCGTTTTCGACCGCAAAGGGATAATTCTGAAAACCAAGAACGCTGTCATGTTCGCGGGTATTGATCTCAACCTTGACTTTCAATGTGGTGTCCGGTTGGGCCTCGGGCGCAAATCGAAAAACGAAATGCATGGAGTGACCCGCCTGCTCGCGCTTGCAGTCGCCTAGCCACGACAGAGCCTCACGAATGGCGCTGGCGGTAGCGCCGATCTGCTCGGCTTGTGTCTGCACCAGGTCTATATCTTCGGAATAGCGAAGCGGCTGTTTAAAGAGCAGTTTGTGGATGGCGGTGCCGCCGCGAAACGCGATCTTGCCCGCCAGTGCTGGCGCATTGAACAGGTCGCAGAGCGCCCGGCTGATAATCAAATCCTGCTCGACTTGTTGCGAAGTTGGCCAAGGAGCTTTGGCGCTCCACTCCTGAATATACGATGCGGGAATCAAAAGTCGGCCTCCACGGGCTCATTGATGAAAAGCTTCCATTTGGCAACACGCGGGGCTTCTTCAGGGAGTGACGCGAGCAGCGGTCTGAAGGATGGGTCGAGGGGCAACGAAGTTTTTGCTGCCTTGACGAAGGGTTCGAGGGCGGTGGCTTGCGGCTCGTGCCCAGCCTGATCGAGCAGGTATCCAAGCCGGCGAACGGAAGCGTTTTCGTATGCTGCGGCTGCCTGGGCGAGTCTGCTGGTGTCGGCCTGTCCCCCGATGTCTTTAACGATCTGGGCCAGTCCATTGATGCCTGCCGATTTATGAAAATACCGTGCGCAATCGAGCAGAGTCAATTCAACGCCGGCCACCCGAGCGAAGCCAGTTTCGCTTTTCATGCTTGCGAGCCAACCGGGTTTGTTGACCTGAGCGAATGCTGCTGGTGCCTGGTAGACAAACTGGAGCCTGTGACGGCCGATCTCGAAGTCACGTAGCTGTTTCGGAACGATCACCTGAAAGGTCATGGCCGCCTGGTGCGAGGAGCCATGAAAAGCCGCCGCGCGGAGCAAGGAAACGCGGTAGTCGATACCCTGATACTTCAGGAGAGGGTCGATCCAGCGGGCCGGGTCCGGTGCGCCCGCAACTCTATCCTCCGGGCGCAGGATCAGGTAAAAGCCGTGGCGGAGATTGGCCACCCGCTGCTTTTTGGTCGACCGGCCAATTGCTGCCTTTAACGCGAGCGGAGACAGGTGCAACTCGGCCACCGCCTCTTCACGGGTGAAGTGGGCGCGCCCGCGAACGAGTTGGGCATCGAGATATTGATCGAGGCTGGCCATTGCCATATTGTATGCGAAAAGCTGCAATATGCGCATCTTTTTGAATACGGAATGGGGGGAGAATGCTGGTTCGATCGCGAATTGCTTAACGAAACACCCTTACCTTCCAATAATCTAGGCTACAGATCCTCCAGACATCGTCGAGAGACCTTTCTCGACGATGTCTTGAGAATCTACATCATCCCGAGCCCCTGGGCGATTGATGGAGCTTGCGAGATTTCGAGGGCGGAGGTCTTCGAGACATCGGCGCTGAGTTGCGGGTTGAGCTTGGCAATGTCGTTGGTGAAGAGCGTGGCCTCGTGGCTGGCGCGGGAGATGGAGACGTAGCCGAACCGTGAATTCAGCAGGTCCGGGTGGACGCCGGTGTCGGCGTTGACTAGGACCCGCTCTGCGGTCAGGCCCTGGGCGCTGTGGCTGGTGACGGCGTAGCCGTGATCGAAGTGCCGGTGCTCTTTGGGATCGAAATCAATCTGGCGGTTGTTCTCAAGGTGGGCCGAGATTCGGCCATCGGGCGCGATGGATTCAACCACGGCCAGATCGCGGTTGGCGACGCCGAGCGCCTTGTCGGGCGCGGTGAACTGGATGCGGTCGCCTGCCGCGAATTCGCGGCCGATCTCGCGGTAGACGCTGACGCCGGTGAGGCGGCGGGGATCGTAGGTAGTCAGGTCGCCGGACGGATGCTGAACGGTGAGCAGGTTGGCGCCGGAGTTGATGGCAACGACGGAGCCGTACGTTCCGGCTTCGATCCCGGCGTTCTTGCTGCCGCGCGCATAGCGGACAACATCGTTGACTTCGTAATGGCTGGCCCACGATCGTTCGGCGCCGGTCATATCCTGGCGCTGAACGAGAACGCGAATGTTTTGGTCCTCCGGCGCCAGCGTTCCGTTGGCTTTCAGTTTCTGTCTCACCGCCGCATTCAACTCGTGACGTGATGCATTGTCGGGCGAGACGATCAGGGTCTTCTCAGGCGACTCGACGTAGCTTTTGGCGATTGCCTTGATGCGCTCTTCTGTGCCGGGAATCTCCCTCACTCGCCCCTGTCGCTGGAGCGCTTCAAGGGCCGCAGAGACCTGGCCTGTGGCCAGCAATTCGACCGCAGACTTCAGGGCAGGGTCCTTTTGACGGACGATTTCGTCCAGTTTCGACGTGCGCATCCCTGCCTCCTGTAACTGCTCGAAAGGCCGACCAGCTTCTACGCCCTGATGCTGGCGCGTGTCGCCGATCAGGAGCACGCGGTCGTGCGGTCCTAGGCGCGAGAGAAACTCGCGCATCTGGTTGGTGCTGGCAAGGCTGGATTCATCAACGAAATAGAAGTGCCTTTGCTCGGGTGCTTGCGGGCTTTGGGAACGGGCAAGAAAGCCTTGCAGGGTTCCAGCCTCTATGCCGACCTCGCCAAGTTGGCGCGCGGCACGCGAGGTCGGGGCGAAGCCCTCGACCTGATAGCCCTGTGCCTCAACCGCTTCGCGAATGACAGAGAGAGTGGTCGTTTTGCCGGCCCCCGCGAAGCCTTGAATGCCCTGGACACGGTCGAGACAACTCAAGACATCCTCGACTACATTTTGCTGGGCACGGTTGAGATGCGAGTGTTGATCGGCGAAGGCAATGGCCTGCGAGCGCGACAAAACCGGCTCGCTCTGGTTGTGCCCTTCGCGCACACGACGAACGATCTCCTGTTCCGACTCGATGGTTCTGGCTGTGGTGAATTGCCGTCCTGGGGCCGCCTGCGATCGCTCGACAATCTGGAACTCGCCGGAGGCGAGACGCGCGTCGAGATTGCTCCGCACCTGGCCGTAGGTCACCTCGCCCATGCCGCGCCGTAGACCGTCCCGGATCAAGGCGCGCTCATCGACTACGGCCTCGCGTTCGAAGTTCTTGTCGCGCGAAAACGTTAGTGATTCACGCACACGGTCGATCGAGTTGGCCGGCTTCTGCTGATGTTGAACGCGCTCCCGCGCCGCGCGAACAACGGCATCGGCCTGGTGGCCGAAGTCGGCGGCGAGTTTGCGGTGGGCGGCCATCACTTCGACCGGCGAATGAATCTCCTTGCGGTCGCGCGTGGAATGCGCGGCGATCTCCGCGGCCTCCTTGCCGGCGCGCCCTGTGCGCTCCAGGTATTCGCGAATCTGCTGGCTGCGCGGGCTCGATGCATCGAGATACTCCTGCGTATAGCCCTTGATCTCGGGCGCGCCGCTGCGGCCCACGGTGATTTCGTATCCAAGGCGGGTCAGCCTGTACGTCAACTCCGATTGGTAGATGGCGGTTGCGAACTGCTGCGACGCGAACAAGCTCTGCGGCTGAATGGCGCGGGGCTGTCCGTTTTCCCGCTCGGTGACATTGAAGATCACGGCATGAGTATGGAGCTGCGGCGCAACATAGCCATCGACAGGGCGGGCCGTATCGTGCTCGAATTTGGCAGCAACGAACTTGGCCGTAGTCTCCGGCGGATGGTTGCCGCCAATGCGAGCCTGCGTGTAGCTTTCAAGCTGCTCAAGCGCGACTTGAACGCTGTCGCGATGTGCCAGGCGCACGCGCTCGTCGCCGCCGATAAGCGCCGTCAACGACACGGACTTCGGCGCGGAAAAGGTCGCATCCCACCCGGCTCGATGCTCCATGGTTTTGATGGTCTTGCCGTCCGCGTCCTGGTACTCGTACGACGCACGCTGCCTCACCAGTTGCTCCCCGGTTGCCGGGTGCTGGCCCTGGCTGAGCTTTGCGAAGTCCTCTGAGGTAACAGCACCGGCAAGCCCGAATTGCGAGGCCAGCCGTCCCTGCCATTCGCCGGCAATTTCCCCGCGCTGCGACCAGTAGTTCTGCTCCTTGGCAGTGAACTCTTTCGCGTGGTAGCTCTGCGCCTGGCTTGCGGAAAGGGGTTTCGAGATGGTGAGCATGGCTGTCTACTCCAGCTGATGTCCTGCGGATTGAACCTCATACTCTGGGAATTGAAGGTTTCCCTGAGTCGCTTCCGGCTCCACGGGAGGCGGCGTGCTTGGCACGATAAGGTCATCCATTGTGCGTTCATCGAAGCCTGGGCTTTTCTCTTCAAGCGCAATGAACGGGAACGAGAATCTCGCGACGTGGTTGCCATATTTCAGAAAGCCACGCAGGTCGTCGAGGCCGGACACTTCTGATGGCAGCACGAGCGGCTCGGTCTGCCGGTCAAGAGCGAAGTTCTTTCCAGGGCGGGAGCCATCGTAGTGGGTTTCGCGGATCCGCTCGATCTCAACTTCGCCGATGGCCTCGCTCACCCATTTAGCAGCGCGTGGTTCGGTTGTGCGAAGGAAGATCTTGGTGGCTGGCTGGGAGAGCATGGCCTCAGCATCCTCGCCGTACCGGGCTTCCATCTGACTCCGTCCCTGGAAGCCAAGAATGACCGGGTTCTGCGATTTTCGGTTCTCAGTGATTGCCGTATGCAGTTGCGGCAATCGCTGGAGGCTTGCTAATTCATCGATCACGAACCAGACAGGTTTCTGAAGCGGCATGGGTTCATTCAGGAGGCGCAAGACCAAGGTGTCGATCCACAGACTGATGAGCGGGCGGAGAGCCTCGCGCATCGTCGGACGCGACGTAATGAAGATCCAGCCTTGCCGCGTCTCGGCCCATTTGGTGGCTGTCCACACCGATGTTGTTTCGTCTTCTCTCGGCAGCAAACGGAAGCTGTCGGCGCTCATATTCAAGGAGCCAAGAACACCGGTACGCTGCTGCG
>CAZLMY010000112.1:0-19409 GCA_964560845.1 uncultured Occallatibacter sp.
ATCAGCTCGTCCTGGCCGGCGGGCAGGTCCATGGTCTTCACGTCGAAGCTCTCGGCCTCAAGCTTGCTGGATCGGCCCACCACCACCACGGCCACATCGGCGTGCGCGGCGGCGTCCACAGCTTCGCTCAGCAACTTGGCGCGCGCTTCGGGAGTATCTTGCGCCGGGTCTTCGCCCTCCATGCCGACGCCGAGGGCGGTCTTCACTTCCGCATCCTTGCCCAGTTTCTCGCGAATGCCGTCCAGCGGCGTCACGGCGTACTTGGGACGTACCAGCGAGCTGCCGCCACCGCCCGTCCGCGCTACCGCGGCGTTCGGCCCGATCACGGCGATGGAGTGGAGCTTGGCCGCGTCCAGCGGCAGCAGGGAATTCGCGTTCTTCAACAGCACAATGCCTTCGGTTGCGCCTTGCAGGGCCACGGCCTGCTGCGCCGGGGTGTCTACCTCGCCGCCGGCGGCATGAGGATGGTCGAAGAGGCCGCTGACAAAAATGACGCGCAGAATGCGGCTGACGTTGTCGTCGATCGTGGCCTCGGCAATGTGCCCGGCCTTGACCTCGGCCAGCACCTTTTCAGGCACCAGCCAGCCGTCGCTGTTGCCGGCGGCCAGGGTTGCCGGCTTTTCCATCCAGGCCTTCATGGGCGGGCCGCCGGGCATCTCCAGATCCATGCCCGCATTCACGGTGGGGGCGGTCGAATAGGTGCTGCCCCAGTCGGAGATCACGAATCCCTTGAAGCCGAACTCCTTCTGCAACACATCGTGCAACAGCGGCATGTTCTCGGCCATGTGGGCGCCGTTCACCAGGTTGTAGGCCGACATCACGGTCCAGGCATCCGCCTCTTGCACGGCAGCCTTGAAGGCGGGCAGATAGATCTCGCGCAGCGCCCGCTCGTCGATGTGCGCGTCCACGCGGTGCCGCTCGTACTCTTCGTTGTTGGCGTCGAAATGCTTGACGGAGGGGATGACGCCCTCGCCCTGCACGCCCTTGATGTAGGCCACGCCCATGCGGCCTGCCAGATACGGATCTTCGCCGTAGCCCTCGAAGTTGCGCCCCCACAGCGGCACGCGGTTGATGTTGACCGTCGGCCCCAGGATCATGTCGCGGCCCAGCGCCTTCACTTCCTGGCCTATGGCCTGGCCTTCGCGCTGCACCAGGTCGGTGTCCCAGGTGGCGGCCATGGCCACGCCTGAAGGGAACGAAGTGGAGAGCACCTTGAGCGTGCCGCCGGGCAAATTGGTAATGGCCGAACTGCCCGCCCAGGAACGCACTCCCATGGGCCCGTCAGCCATCTTGATGGCCGGAATCCCCAGCCGCTCGATGGGAGCCGACTCCATCCAGCCCGACCCGGAGAGCATGGTGGCTTTCTCTTCCAGGGTCATGCGGCTCAGCAGGTCGGCGACGCGCTTCTCCGCGGGCAGCTTCGCATCCTGGTAAGGAGCGTTGGCCGGCGCGGCCGCTTTTGCGGCAACGGTTTGCGCCTGCGGAATGGCAGGGAACATCGACAAGGCAAGCAACGAGGCAACAAAAACAGGCAGTGCGGCACGGCGCATCGGGGGCTCCCATGGCGGTTGAAGACCCGCCGAGATTTCGAGGCCAATGGTAGCGGATGAGACGCAGGGGGAACAACTGCGGGCCAGGCTACCGTCCAGCGGAAAGAACCACTTCATCCCTGGCTGGTGGAAGAAGCACCGTGGTTGTCTCTTCGAAAGCCTTGAACTGAGACACCGGTGTTCAAATCGACTCGTGTAACCCCAAAGCGGTGCTTGGTTTGGCCCAAAACAGATTAAATTCCGTCGTTCGAGTCCAATAGAGCCCGCATCGGGCTAGAGAACTGGAAGGCCATCTCCGATAGGGGTGAATAGAGCATCGCGGCGGGGTGTGTCTGCCGGGATTTGAGACATCATCAATCCTCATCAACTCATAGGAGACGATTTCATGGATTTGAACTTGGCAATTCAAAAACACGCTCAATGGAAGTTCAAGTTTGCCGCTGCCGTCCGGTCAAACGAACCGCTAGATGTGGCAACGATTTCGAAAGACAACTGCTGCGAATTCGGGATCTGGCTTTACGGGGACGCAAAAAATCAATTCCAGAAGCTGCCCGCCTACGTGAATTGCCTGTCGTCTCACGCTGAATTTCACACGGCAGCCGGGAAGGTTGCCGCCGCAATCAACGCGAAAAAGACAGCGGAGGCTGAGGCCATGATGGCTGCCGGCTCGCCTTTTTCCGAAACATCGAAGAAGGTCAGCGTTGCGATTATCGAACTGAAGAATGCGGCAAAGATGTAGGGAACGTCCTAACCCAAGCCACGGTGGCCGAAGACCCCGTAAAGGGTGAATCGGTCCACCGTGGTCTGCGTTATCTAGGACCGAAGGGGACACAGTTATTCCTGCAGGCTGCACGCTGCTGAAACCGAAGCTCCAGCTGCGAGGGCGTTGAAGCACAACCTTGGGTCTCCACTCCCGAGAATTTAGATTTCCCACCGCAGCAGCGCCGCGCCAACCGTAAATCCAGCGCCCACCGCAGCAATCAGCAGCAGATCGCCCTTCTTCAGCTTGCCTTCTTCGATGGCGGTTTCCATGGCCAGGGGAATGGTGCCGGCCGAGGTGTTGCCATACTTCTCAATGTTGATGATCACCCGCTCTGGGTCCATGCCCAAGCGGTCGGCAGTGGCCGTAATGATCCGCTTGTTGGCCTGGTGTGGGATGAAGCAGCCAAGATCCGCGCCGGTGACGCCGTTCCGCTCCAGCACCTTGGCGGTGGCCTCGGCCATCTTGCGCACGGCAAACTTGTAGACCGCCGGCCCGTCCTGGAAGATGTAGTGCATCTTCTTGTCCACGGTCTCGTGGGTGGAAGGGTTCAGGCTGCCGCCGCCCTTCAGATTCAAGGCCACGCCGCCCGCGCCGTCGATTTCGTGCACAAAGTCGATGAAGCCGATCTCGCCCTCTTCCGCCGGCTCAATCAACACCGCTCCGCAGCCGTCGCCAAACAACACGCAGGTGGTGCGGTCGGTGTAGTCGGTCATGCGGGTGTTGGCGTCGGCGCCGCAAACCAGCACCTTCTTCTGCGCGCCGCTCTCAACCAGTTTCACGCCCGCCTGCAGCGCAAATACAAATCCCGAGCAGCCGGCCGAGACGTCGAATCCCCAGGCGCCCTTGGCGCCGATCTTGTGCTGCACCAGGCAGGCCGTGGACGGGAACATCATGTCGGGCGTCACTGTGCCCACGATGATGACCTCAATCTCGGTGGCCGGAATGCCGCGCGCGGCCAGACACTTGTTGGCAGCTTCGACGCACATGTCGCTCACGCCCAGGCCCTTGGCCAGCACATGGCGCTCCTTGATGCCGGTGCGGTCCATGATCCATTGGTCGTTGGTGTCGACCATCTTTTCCAGGTCTTGATTGGTCAGAACTTGCGGGGGAACGTAGGTGCCGAGGGCCGTAATCTTGGCGCGGCATCCCACCACGGGACGAACGGTGAGGGTCAATGTATTTCTCCTTGCGGCCCCGCCGCGGGAGAGGGTCCCTGGCTCGCCACTCATATCGATGCATGTGCCCCAAGGCACAAAAAGCGCCGGGTGACCCACTGCACACGCACTAGCCCGTTACCGTTGCTTCCTTCCGGACCTGGCGGGATTGGCGGGATTACGTCGCGTAGGACCCGGCACTCGTTGATTTTAACACTACGGACCGATGGAAAAAGGGATCGATGGGCGGTGGCTCCAGCCCAAATCCATTTCGGGCGAGACTGACCCGTCAACCCGTCGAAATTCCCATCAGCCTGGCGGCGAAATCGTCGATCCACAGGCGTTGCTCCACGGTTTCCGGAACCTGACCCCCCCGTGCATGGCCCACGATACGCACGGCTTCATCCGCGGAGATTCCCTTCAGAATCAGCAGACAAATTGCGGATAGCGCCGCTCGTCCGATTCCTTGCCGGCAATGTACCAACGCATTTTCGCCAGCGGATAGCGCCTGATCGATCAGTTCGTAGTGGGCCAGAGCTTCTGCTACGGATGGGGGCGTTTCACGGTCTGGAACCGGAAACGACATAAACCTCAGCCCGCACAGAAGAGCTTGGTCCTTCTCGTTTTGCAGGCCCAGGTCGGATTCTTCCTCGCTTGTCAGATGGGAAACGATCAGGTTGACTCCCGCATCGCGCCAGGCCGCGATCTCGTCTTCCAGCCAATCTCCGCCCCGTGGCCTTGCCGATAGGCCGAGCCGCCCATTCCACGGCCCATACACCCAATGAATCGGAGTCAGCATGTCTAAACCCCCACCTTCCCGCGAATCTCGCGCGGAAGGGAATCCACGTCCACCCCACGCCTCCTGAGCAGAAATATCCGATGATGCCCGTCGAGAATCGTGCCATCGGGTCTGGTTTTCAGGCAGTCTTTTTGCCCCGGCACCAGCGATTGTCGCAATATCTCGGTGGAAAAGCAATCGAGTTGGGCGAGTTTTGCGGCGCTGAGCGTCCCATCCCGATGGAGCGGCAGGAGTGGGACAAGATCGCTCATCGACACATCTTAGGCCCAGAATGAGCCCGAAGACGGGCCCCTCGGCGCATCGCCGCAACTTGTCGCACAGTGGCGTGGAGAAACACGATGCAGGCAGCAAACTTCACCTCCCGGTACAATAGACTCTGTGACCAAAAACCTCTCTCCCACGGCCCCTTCCGTGGGCTTTATCTCGTTAGGCTGCCCCAAGAACCTGGTTGATTCCGAGGTGATGATGGGCCTTCTGGACCGCGCCGGCGCGCGGCTGACCTCTCATCCGGAAGATGCCGAAATCCTCATCGTCAATACCTGCAGCTTTATTGACACCGCCAAGCAGGAGTCGATCGACACCATCCTGGAGATGGCCCGGCACAAGTCCAGCGGATCGGCCAAACGGCTGATCGTGGCCGGCTGCCTGGTGGAGCGCTACCGCGACGAGATCCGCAAAAGCATTCCCGAAGTCGACGCCGTCGTGGGCACCGGCGAACTGGAAGCGATTCTCGAAGCCGCCGGCATGGCCATGCCCGCCGCAGCCACTTCTCCGTTCAACATCCTCACCGGCGCGGCGGCAACCGCTCGCCCCGGCCAGGAATCGCTCTCCGGTACGCACAAGGCTGCATTGCCAG
This sequence comes from uncultured Occallatibacter sp., assembly GCA_964560845.1. GTDB lineage: Bacteria > Acidobacteriota > Terriglobia > Terriglobales > Acidobacteriaceae > Telmatobacter. Next base: position 5,123 of record CAZLMY010000112.1, read on the forward strand.
CGTCGGCCCAAATCGAGAACGGCCCGAAGGGCGGCCGGGCAGAGGGGCATCTCCGCGAGCAGCAAGGCCGCTTCCGTCGCGACGACTGGGAGGGCGCGGCTCGCCAACTGCCCACCTATCTTTACGATGAAAACAGCCCTCGGCTGCTGACCACACCCAAGTCTTCGGCCTATATCAAGATCGCCGAGGGTTGCGACCACCCTTGCACTTTCTGCGTGATCCCCAACCTGCGCGGCAAGTTCCGTTCCCGCCGCTTTGAATCGGTCGTTACCGAAGCCCGCCAACTGGTGGCCCAGGGCATTCAGGAGATCACCCTCATCGGCCAAGACACTACCTGCTATGGCGAAGACCTGGGCATCAAAGACGGCCTGGCCACGCTGCTCGACGCCCTGGCCCAGATTGAAGGCCTGCGCTGGCTGCGCTTTCTCTACGCCTACCCCAACCGCATCACCGGCGCCCTGCTGGCCACCATCGCGCGCCACGACAATATCTGCAAATATCTCGACGTCCCGCTGCAGCACGCCTCTCCCAACGTGCTCAAGACCATGAAGCGCGGCGGCGGAGCGGAGATCTTCTTGAAGACCCTTGAGAAGGTGCGCGCCGCCGTCCCGGGCATCGCGCTCCGCACCTCGTTCATCGTCGGATTCCCCGGCGAGACTGCCGAAGACACCGAGGTCCTGCACAGCTTCATCAAGGAAGCAAAGTTCGACTGGCTGGGCGTCTTCAATTATTCCGACGAGGAAGGTTCAGGCGCCTTTGCGCTCGACGCCAAAGTCCCCAAGCGCACCATCGAAGCCCGCAAACGCAAGCTCATGAAGCTGCAGCAAGCCATCAGCAAGCAGGCCAAGCAGCAATGGGTGGGCCGCGAACTGGTGCTGCTGGCCGAGGGCCCAAGCGCAGAAACAGAATTACTTTGGGAAGGCCGTACGCAGTACCATGCCCCGGAGATCGACGGCAAAGTCTACATCAACGATTTCGGCGACCAGGAAGCCCTCGAACCCGGCCGCTTCTACCGTGCCCGCATCACCGAAGCCCACGAATACGACATCGTCGCCTGCATCACCTCCGGCCCGCTGTAAGCGGCCAGGGATCAGGGATCAGCCGTCTGAGGCTGGGTTGAGCGCAGATGTGCGCGTGGTGAGAAAATTGACTTGAGGAGATCTCAGGAATAGCGCCATGGCCACTACAAAAAAATCTGCCAAACTTCTCCGCTGCCCCACCTGCGGCATGCTGGTCCGCTTCACCGACGAGGACTTCCCCTTCTGCAGCGACCGCTGCCGCAAGATCGACCTGGGCAAGTGGGCCTCCGGCGTCTACAAGATCAGCTCGCCGATCCTCGACCCCGACGTGCTGGACGACCTTGCCGGGCTGAGCGGCGGACGCGACCGGGAATCCGATGAAAACTAGCAGCAAGTGGCTTTGCTTTGGCTCGCTGATCTTCGCCGGGCTGCTGAGCCTGCTGCTCTCCTTCTTTGGACTGTTCGGTCTGGCCTGGAGCGGATTCCCTCAAAAGTCTTCACCCGCATCAATTCTGGGTATCTTTCTTCCGGACCTGCTGGCGCTACCACTTTTCGCGGTCACAGTGGCAGTTTGGAAACGTGCCTGGCTGTTCTCTTGGTTCCTGGTCCCGTTCCCAGCAATTACGATCCTTGCATCTTCTGTCCACGATTTGAAGGGGACTTCCATCGGGGTCGCCAGGTCCTTGGCAGAGTTCTCCCGCCTGACTTGTCCGCTATTGATCCTCGCCGCCCTCGTCCAGTTCGGCACCAACTTTTATGAATTCAGACAGGACGGCCATTGGGTCCGATGGAAAGAGGCATCGCATGAAACAGCAGACTGAACCCGCGCCAACTCTCTCCGGAAACGAGCACGCCACGAAGTGGGCGTGGACCGTAGCCACTTTCTTCGGCGCAGGCTTCGGCAAGCCCGGACCCGGCACCTGGGGCTCTGTCGCAGCGGTGCTGCTGTGGGCCGCTTACGGCTGGGCCTTTCATCCCACCCCGCGAACCCTCCTTTTCGTTCTTCTCGCCGGCATCGTCTTGTCGCTGGTCCTGGGCATCCCCGCTTCGACCATCGTCGCGAGAGAATCAGGCCGCAAGGACCCGCAATTCGTAGTCGTCGACGAAGTTTCAGGCCAGTGGATCACGCTGCTCTTCTGCCCGCTCGACTGGCGTCACGGCTTGCTGGCCCTGGTCCTCTTCCGCCTCTTCGACATCACCAAGCCCTTCCCGGTGCGCCAGCTCGAAAGCCTGCCGGAAGGATGGGGTATTGTGCTCGATGACGTTGGCGCGGGGTTGTATGCTTTGGGTGTAGCCACTTTGCTTCACTTCTGGATGTGACATGCCCCGCACACGCGCCCAATCCGGATCGGAGACCCTGCAGGAACCGCGCATTGATGGCATTGTGCCCGGCGCCTGCCTGCCTTTGGCTGAGATCGAGTTACTCGGCGCCCATCTGGGGCCCATGGCATTCGGGCCGCCGGTGGTGCTGGTGGACGCGCAGCCCGCCACCGTGCTCATGAGCCGTCCTACTCGCCTTGCGTTGCGCGTTCCCGAACTGGCATCTACCGGAACGGTTGAAGTGCGCAACCCGGCCGGGGCCAGCAACGCCGCGCCCCTGCGCGTGGCTCGCGAGCTCTCCGGCAGTCTTCACCCGGTCACCAGCCCCGCCGTCAGCCGCTCCGGCATGATCTATGTCACCATCTCCGGCTCCCGCGGCAAACAGACTCCGGTCTCGGTGGTGCGTGTCAGCCCCGACGGCCGCGGAACGCCCTTTGTCACCGGCATCCTCAATCCCACCGGCCTGGCCTTCAACTCCGAAGGAGACCTCTTTGTGACCTCGCGCGCCGAGGGCAACGTCTATCGCATCGACGCGGCGGGCGAATCCACGGTCTACGCCGAAGGCATGGGCGTGGCCACCGGCGCTGCCTTCGACGCCGAAGGCAATCTGTTTGTGGGTGATCGCAGCGGCACCATCTTCAAGATCAACCCCCAGCGCCAGATCTTTGTACACGCCACCCTGGAAGCCAGCGTCTCTGCCTATCACCTGGCCGTCAACGCCAAAGGCACCCTGTTCGTGACCGGCCCCACGCTCTCGTCGAACGACGCCATCTGGGCCATCGAGCCCAACGGAGACACCCGCGCCTGGTATCGCGGCCTCGGACGTCCACAGGGCCTGGCCATCGCCCGGAACGGCGACATTTATCTGGCAGCCTGCCTGCATGGCCGTCGCGGCCTGGTTCGCGTAACGCCAGAAGGCGAAGCGACCCTGGTGCTGGCTGGAACCAACCTGGTGGGCGTCGCGTTTTCCCCGCTTGGCACCACCGTCCTGACCACCAGCGGTGAGCACTCTGCCGAATTCAACGGCGCCGTCTACGATGTGGACCTGGGCGTCGAGGGACTGTACTTGTTTTAGGGGCTGGCTTGAAGCTACTAGCTTCTAGCTACTAGCTTCCAGCTCGGTTGTGGCAGGATCGGGCGTGAATGCCCAGGGTAACTGATGGCAGATGCAAAGACACTCCACAGAAGCCACCATGCCCGGACAACGAGAGCCACAAGCTAATAGCTAAAAGCTAAAAGCTAGAAGCTAGCAGCTAAAAGGCCGATTCCAGAGGGACGAGTCAGAAAGCATGAAATCCGAGATCATCGCCGTCGGCTCCGAGATGCTCACTCCCTGGCGCCAGGACACCAATTCTCTCTATCTCACCGAAAAGCTCAACGAGCTCGGCGTCACGGTCAATTTCAAGACCATCGTCGGCGATCGCCGCAAAGATCTGGTCGGCGCGATCCGCTCTGCGCTGGGCCGCATCGACATTCTGGCCATCATGGGCGGACTCGGCCCCACCGAGGACGACCTGACCCGGGAGTGCGTTGCCGAGGCCCTCGCGCTCAACCTGCGCCGCGACGCCACCCAGCTCGCCGCCCTGCACGCGCGCGCTGCCGCCGGCCGCATGCCCATGGCCACGAACAACTACAAGCAGGCCGATGTGATTGAAGGCGCCACGGTGCTGCCCAACGTCAACGGCACCGCTCCCGGCCAATGGCTCGAAACGGTCTATGCCGGCTATCGCAAAATTGTTCTTCTTGTTCCCGGACCGCCCAACGAGTGCCGCCCGCTTTTCGACAGCGAGTGCATGCCCCGGTTGCGCGCCGCACTGCCCGTTCGCCACATCGCCAAAAGGACTCTCAAGGCGGCCATGATTCCGGAGTCCCAGGCCGACAAACTGCTGGCTCCCATCTACACCACCTACACCGACGTCGAAACCACGATCCTGGCTCACGCCGGCGACATTCAATTGACGCTGCTTTGCTCCAAGGCTTCGCTCGCCGTCGCCCAATCCCGCGTCGACGAGTTGGCAGGCCGCATGGAAGAGGCGCTGGAAGACTGGCTCTACTCCTCCGACGGGGAGTCGCTGGAGCAGATCGTTCTCTACTACCTGGGCCTGCGCCAAGCCACGCTGGCGCTTGCCGAAAGCTGCACCGGCGGCATGATCGCCCAGCGCATCACCGCGGTATCGGGCAGTTCGCGGTCGTTTCTGGGCGGAACCGTCGTTTATTCCGACCAGCTCAAATCCATCTTTGCCAATGTCCCGCCGGCGCTCATCGCCGAGCACGGCGCGGTCTCCAGCGAAGTGGCCAGGGCGCTGGCGCAGGGCATTCGACAGAACACCGGAGCCACCATCGGCGTCGGCGTCACCGGCATTGCAGGCCCCGGAGGCGGAACGGAAGAAAAGCCTGTGGGTCTGGTTTACCTGGCCATATCCGACTCCCAGAAAACCGAGATCGTAGAAAAGAAGTTCCGCGGCGACCGCAACCGGGTAAGAGAATGGGCCACCCAGCAGGCCCTGGACATGATCCGGCGCAGGTTGAGGTAGAGGATTTGGGATGACCTTCTGCGATCCTTACCGGTTCATCGAGAATGGTGACCTCATCTCGCTCCGCCATGCCCTGGACGAAGGGATGAGCCCAAACCCAACTCATCGGTTGTCCGCAACTTTCTTGATGGCAGCATTTGTCGGTAATACCGACATTGGCCGACTCCTCATCGAGAGAGGGGCAAGCGTAAATCTGGCCGACAACCAGGGAAACACGGCATTATGGTACGCGGCACACCTTGGCCGGGTTTCTTTTGTCAGACTACTGCTTGAAAACGGCGCTTCACCGGAATGTTGCCCTTACGCGGCGCACCTGGAAAGCTGGCTCGACACCGCGTCGGGGCTTCCGAAAATCAGAATCGCAGCAGTCATGGAGCTCATTGATGCCGCTCGCTCAACCAATGAGACCCAGTGATCGCGGTCTCCACCTTCAACGGTGCTTCCGGAACTGACTCGCTGAACGAACTCCGCCCTACTTCTTGGCAGCCTTCTCGGTCGATTTGTCTTCGAGTTCCTTGGCCCGTTCGGCCTGTTCCTGCATGCGCTGTTGCTGCTCGTAGTGGAGCGCCCCGATAAACGTGTGCATCACATCGTCCAGAGTTCTGCCGGGCGCCAAAGTGCAGTTGCTGAAGATGTCGGTGTTGGCGTTGATGTCGATCTCCGGCGCGATGCAGGTCAACAAAAGCCCCTTCTGGTCGCGAACCGGGAAGCGATGAGCGGCGGGCGAGGAATCCGGCGCCAGCGGAGACGAAGGCAATGCGTTGCCTAACTGTCTGCCAGGCTCCGCCGCCTTCTTCACTTCCAGCGGCGCAGGGATGGCGGTTGAGGCGCTCAAATTGGCGGCGGCCAAGGTCAGAGAAGCGGTCAGAGTCAGAAGTCCCGCACGTGTTTTCATGATGACCTCCACGTTCTTGCATCCGAGTTTGGGTTGTCGTTGAACCATCGCCGGATGTTTGTTTATTCCGGCGACGGTCTCAGGGAACGAAGATCTTTTCTTTTGGGACAGGACCGTCGACCGACTGCCCTGTGCCCGGCACGAGCGGGTGTCCGCGGGCTTTCCAGCTCCGGTTAGAGCTTGAAGCTTTCGCGTAACACCGTATAGGTCGCATCGCAGGTGTCGAGCGACATCTTGGTCAGCGTTTGGCTGGGTGCCTCCTGGGTCCACGGACGGCCTGGTTTGGCCGCCCGCAGTTCGGTGATCCCGCCCCCCAGCCGGATCGCCATGGCATTGCCAGTCCTGTGAATCACGATGGTTAGCGTGTGCTGTTCATTCATGCCCATGCCCGGTAGTATGCACGGCTCGCGCCAAACTCAGGGCCCAAAACGAAGATTCGGGCCGCGATTGAAAAGAAAGGACCTGGATCAATTCGATACACTTTGTCCCCTTTAAGGAATCGGATGTGACGAAGAATTCTCTGACGAAATCCCGTCCGGGTGACCATATTTAGTCATTTCTAAGTACGAGCGCGTCGGCCTTTATGAGGAACAGCACACGCGCTGCGGGGACCGCTGGGCGCAGCCCTGGAGCGTCCCGGAATGAAAGCACCGCATCCAAACCACTGCGGCGCCCGCGGGCATTCCTGAAAGCCGTCTGGGGCATAACCAAAAGCATGTGATCCTCATCACCTGCGCATATCTTCATCGATGAAACCATGATGTGTGGCCTTTCGACGACCTCGGGCCCCCATTTCTCTTTTGTTTGGAGACCGATGTGAAGATCGATCCATCCGCATTCGTTGCCGATACCACGTTGATTCAGGCCCTCGAAAAGCGAGCCACCCCGATCCTGTGCAGCGCCGATCAGGTTCTGTTCCGCCAGGGAGAAGTGCCTGCCGGCCTCTACATCCTCGACAAGGGCGCGGCCACCCTCACCATGAACTCCACCGAGGGCAAGTCGGTCATGTCGGTTCAGACCGCGCCTGGGTCGCTGCTGGGTCTGCCCGGCCTGGTGGGCAACGAGCCCTACACGCTGACCGCCCTGGCCCGCACCGGCGCCGAACTCAGCTTCGTCACCCGCGACGACTTCACCGCGCTGATGCAATCGGACCCGCTGCTGGCGTTGAAAGTTCTGCAGGTCCTGGCCGCCGAAGTGCGCTCCGCCCGCAATGCCATTCTTCAGCGCTGAGTTCCGGCGGCCTCTCCAACGCTCAGTCCCTGTTCCCTCACTCCCTAGTCCCCCGGCCCCTGGTCCTTGCCCGCTTAGTCCCTTCTTGTCCATTGACTTCCCCCCAGCCTCCCTGCGAAACTTTCCGCAATGCAATATCGAGGGAAAGTTGAGTACGCCAGCGAGCGCAAGCTCCGCGAGCGGAATACGCCTCTCTACCGGTTGGCCCATTGGCCGATCTGGATCTGGGTCTTCTTCCTGGCCCCCGGGCCGCTGACCTTTTCGCTGTTTGCCAGGGGCTTCCACGCGGGCAACATGGCGTGGCTGGCCTTCGTGATGGTGGGCACCGCCATTGCCGGCCTGCGCGGCCAATCGCCTGGCGTGGAACCGCGCCCTTACATCCTGCGCTTCGACGAGGACAAGCCCAACCCCCTCTATCGCCGTGTCTGCTACACCTTCGCCTGGAATGCGGTGCTGAGCTTTGGCCTGCTCAACCTGGCCGGCCTGCTGGCCGCGGCCATCACCGGCGTTTGGTACATGAAGCAGATATACACCTATGGCTATTTCCCGCTGTGCGCTCTCATTCTTCTGCTCGGCGCAGCCGGCAAGCTGCCGCGCGTCGGGCCTTCCACCAGGCGCGAAGGCACGGAGCGCCGTTACTTTTACGGCTCGGTGTGGGCCGTCACCGCCGCGCAAACCGTTCTGCTGATTCTGTGGAAGACACTGCCCCAGACCTCCCTCTCTCTCCACACCGCCAACCTGATCAAGCTCGACGGCTACGTCGCTGTCCTCTTGTTCATGGGCTACCTGGCCTATCGCGGCAAGCTCTACCGCACCCGCCCCATCCTGCCCGGCGAGTTGATGGTCTCCGACTAACCACCTGCCACCTGCGGTGGGGCCAATTGCGCTTGCGCGCCTGGAGAGATTGCAACTAAATCGACTGGTAGCGCTAGCCCACGAGCTGGGTGCCCCGGTCCAGAGATTGGGGCCTGGGAAAGCACTAAAACTCCTTGCCGATCTCGCCACGAAGCCAGGGTTGCGCCGGTTATGGCGCGCAGCCGTCGATACCGGTGTGCGTAGGCGCAGATGGCCCCGCCGCAGGTGGCGCGCAAGAGCAGTTGGCCCCACCGCAGGCGGGAACTGTTAAACTCTGACTCGTCATGCTGCTTGCAAGTTTGCTTATTGCCGTCACCTCATACCTGCTCGGGTCCATCCCTACGGGATACCTGCTGATCCGCATCTTCCGGGGACAGGACATCCGCTCCTTTGGCAGCGGCAACATCGGCGCCACCAACGTGCTCCGCTCCGGCGGCAAAGGCCTGGGCGCCGCCACCTTTGTGCTCGACGTGCTCAAGGGCGCGGTTTCCGTCTGGCTTGGCGCCATGGTTGCTCTGGCGTTCATGCCCACATTCCCTCATCGCGACGCCCAGGCCCTGGCCGCCTTGTTTGCAGTGTTGGGCCATGTCTATCCCGTCTGGCTCCGCTTCAAGGGCGGCAAGGGCGTAGCCACGGCATTTGGCGTTTTTCTGGTTGCCGCTCCCCTGGCTGCGCTCACCGCCATCGGCATTTTTGCGGTGATCTTCGCGCTCAGCCGCTATGTGTCGCTGGCCTCCATCGTCGGCGCGGCCAGCTTTCCGCTTTTCGCCTGGCTGCTGGCCCGCGGAGACCGTCCGGTGTTCTTCATCGCCGTGCAGTCTGCTGTGGCGCTGCTCATCGTCGCCAAGCACCACCAGAACATAGGCCGGCTTCTGGCCGGTACAGAATCTCGCTTCGGAGTCAAGAAAACCGCATGAGTCGTATCGTCGTTCTAGGTTCCGGTGCCTGGGGAACCGCCATTGCCCTTTCGCTTCACCGCCGCGGCGGCCATCAGGTCACACTGTGGGCCCACAGCCCCGAGGCTGCCCAGGAAATCGTTGACGCCCAGGAAAATGTCCTCTTCCTGCCCGGTTTTCCCATTCCTGCCGGAATCACCGTCACCGGCAGCGAAGCCGCCATTGCCGACGCCGAGATCGTGGTTTCCGTGGTCGCATCGCAATTTCTGCGCTCTGCCTTGGGCCGGCTGCGGCCCTATTTTCACGCGGGACAAATCATCGTCAGCGCCACCAAGGGCGTGGAGGACCATACCTTCCTGCGCATGACCCAGGTCATTGCCGCCAGCCTGGTTTGCGCCGATCCGAAACTGCCGTCGCTTCGTCTGCCCATCGGCGCCCTCAGCGGTCCCAGCTTCGCCCTGGAGGTGGCCCAGGGCCAGCCCACGGCGGTCACCATTGCCTTCGACGACCCGGACATCGCCGCCCGCATCCAGCATGAGTTCTCCAGCGAGTCCTTGCGGCTCTACACCTCCACCGACGTGATCGGCGTGGAACTGGGTGGGGCGCTCAAAAACGTCATCGCCATCGCCGCCGGCATGGCGGTCGGGGTGGGCCTGGGCCACAACTCCTCTGCCGCGCTCATCACCCGCGGCATTGCCGAAATCACCCGCCTGGCCGTGGCCTGTGGCGGCCGCCGCGAGACTTTGGCCGGCCTGTCCGGCGTGGGCGACCTGGTGCTGACCTGCACAGGCTCCCTCAGCCGCAACCGCACCGTAGGGGAAGCGCTGGGCCACGGCCGCAGCCTGCCGGAGATCCTGGAAAGCCTCGGAGGCAAAGTCGCCGAAGGCGTCCTGACCACCCGCGCCGCCCTCGGCCTGGCCCGCAAGCACAACCTGGAGATGCCCATCACCGAGCAGATGGAGATGATCGTCGACGAGGGCAAGGATCCCCGCGAGGCCATCAAGTCCCTCATGCTTCGCCCCGGCCGCGACGAAATGTAGGTCGCCGCCCCCGGCGAGCTACCCAACATGGCTCCGTGCCCCATCCATCCACAGTCTCACCGTGGATGGGTGGGAAACCTCGGCCCGCGCCCCGCCTCTACCGAATCGATCCCTAATCCCTGATCCCTAACCCCTGATCCCTGGTCCTTGAATCGGCGCCTCCTGAGCAATTCTGCCCAGCGTACCCCTGCGCGACCCCTCCATACTCCATTCAGTCAAGCGGCTTCCCCGGCCCACGCCTCAAAGCCATGCTATGCGGATGTTTCCGCCCAAGGAGAACGAAATGTATTTCTACTTCTCGAACTCGCAGCTCACCGACGCCGGTCTGGTGCTTCTGGCCCTTCTGATCGTAGCCACAGTTGTGTTCTTTGAAAGACGCCGGAGAAGGTCCGTTGCGCTGCGCGCCCGCTACGGATCGGAATATGGCCTGGCCGTCATGAAGCACGGCTCCTCCCGTCAGGCAGAAGCAAAGCTGGCAGATCGGGAAACGCGCGTCGATGCGCTCAACATCCGCGACCTCGGCAACTCCGAGCGCGAACGGTTCGTGCGCGAGTGGCAGGCCGTGCAGTCCCGGTTCGTCGATTACCCCAAGGCCGCCGTGACGGAAGCCGACGATCTCGTCAATGCGCTTCTCGAGGCCCGCGGCTATCCCAAGGCGATCTTTGAACAGCGCGCGGCCGACGTTTCGGTAACCTACCCGCACCTGATGGAAAACTACCGCCTCGCCCATGCCATCGCCGTGCGCAACAGCCCGATCCTGGCCACCACTGAAGAGCTCAGAACATCGATGATCCAATACCGGGCCATCTTCGACGAACTGATCCTGGCGCAGAAAGCCCGCATCGAAGCATCAGCGGCATAACTCGAAGTCTGCTGTGCTGAACATGTGGCCTGAGCGGACATTCTGGAGGATCGCAAAATGGGAACACTCACGAGCGTCATTCGATTTGTACGCGGCTACGGAGTCTCGAAGGTCCTGATGGGCGGCACCTTGGCACTGGGAGCCACCCTGGGCGTTCAAGGCGATCCAACCCCTCGGGTGCCCCAGGTGATTGAAGCTTCAGCCAACCTGGCCGGCCGCAGTGTCCAGGTTTCTCTGGTAATTTACCGTTACGCCTCACCGGCTGACCTGCAAGTGCTTTCTCAGGCGTTTCAAACGGGGCAGGATCAGGCTTTGGCCGAAGGACTTTCCAAAATGAAGCCGGCCGGTCACTGTTCGATCTCTGGAACAACCAGTTACGATGTGACCTTCATTCAGATGGTTACAACCCCCTCCGGGCGCCAAATCACCTTCATCGCCGCTCGACCGCGTACTGCAGACGGCTCCGTCGCGCAGGCGACGGCCCAGCCTCTCGATCTGGCCATAGGCCAATTCGACCTGAACGACAACGACAAGACCAAGAACACAGGCTTTCTTTACCCGGCCAGCAAACTCGTCGCCGATGCAGCAGGAGCCTACCATTTCGATCTGACCGGCAGTCCCCTGGCATTGGTCAACGTGCTGGATTCGAAGCAGGAACTGGCGGCGGAGGTCGCGCTGGGGCCCGCGAAATAATACCGGCCATCGTGGCCGGCATCGGCACGACTTTAAATCGCGCCTGAAATCGAGCCTGGGTGCCCCAGGTCCCGCCTTTGGGACCTGGGAAACCCAGATGCTCTCCTGAATCCCAGATCTGCGCAACCGCGCAAAGGCTCCAGTCCTTTCGTTCCGGCCCCACTCGGCTTTCATCTCCATGCTGTACGATGGCCTTGAATGCCTCCGAGGAGTTTGCGCATGTCTTCCCCTGCAGGTTCCCTGTCCGCTTCCCCGTCGCACGACCCTCTGCCTCTTTGGATTACAGGGCTGGTCAAGCGCTTCGGCGACCTGACTGCTGTCGACGACATCTCCCTGGAGCAGAACCCCGGCGAGTGCCTCGGCCTGCTCGGGCCCAACGGCGCCGGCAAGAGCACGCTGATTCGCATCGTTGCCGGCCGCGTGCTGCCCGATTCCGGCTACATCTCGATCTTCGGTTCTCCTGCGGGCTCCGCGGCCGCTCGCGCCGCATTGGGTTGGGTGCCTCAGGAACTGGCGCTTTATCCCCGGCTCACCGCGGCGGAGAATCTTCGCGCTTTCGGCAGCTACTATGGGCTCACGGGCGCGCCGCTCGCCGAGGCCGTCGCGTGGTGCCTCAAGTGGGCCGCTCTCGAAGACCGCGCCAATGAGCTCACCCGCACCCTTTCCGGGGGCATGAAGCGCCGCCTCAACATGGCCGCGGGACTTATCCACAAACCCCGGCTGGTGCTCATGGACGAGCCCACCGTTGGCGTCGATCCCCAGTCGCGCAACCGTATCTTCGAGATGATTGAAGCCCTGCGCGCCTCAGGCACCACCATCATCTACACCACCCACTACATGGAAGAGGCCGAGCGGCTCTGCGACCGCATCGCCATTGTCGATCACGGCCGAATCATTGCCCTCGACACCAAAGAGGCCCTGGTCCAGGGCGCCTTTGCCTCGCGCAGCCAGGTGCTGGCCCGATTCGAAGGCCCGCACGCCGATCTCGCCGACTGGGCCACTCGCTATTCCGGCCAACTGGTCGACTCCACGGCCGAGTTCACCGTCGACCACCCCACCCAGATCGCCACCCTGCTGGATTCGGCTGCTTCGGCCGGTCTGCAACTCGTCGACCTCTCCTTGCGCCGTCCCAATCTGGAGTCGGTCTTCCTGCACCTCACCGGAAGGGAGTTACGCGATTGATCTACCCCATCGTTCGCACCGCCATCGTCTCGCTGCGCCGCGACCGCCCTTCGCTGGCTCTCAGCTTCATCATGCCGATTGCCTTCTTCTCAATCTTTGCGGTGGTCTTCGGCGGGCGTCATGACGCCATGCCCCGGCTCGCCGTGATCCTTGTCGATCAGGACCAAAGCGCGACCTCCAAACAGCTTGTCCAGGCCCTGCAGCGCGAAGGCTCCCTGCTCGTCGCAACCCGCCCGCAGTCCGAGGCAAAAGAGCCGGAGCAGCCGGAATACACGGCGTCCAGCGCGGAGGCAGCCATCAAGGCCGGCAAGTACACCGTGGCCCTCATCATCCCCGCGGGCTTCGGCGCGAGTCCCATCCGCCTGCGCCCCGATCCCGATCACCCCGCGCCCACTGTGCAGATTCTCAACGACGCCAGCGACACCATCGCCCCGCAGATTGTGGCCGGCATGTTGCAGAAAGCGGCCATGACCGCTCTGCCCAGCACCATGGCCGAGCAGGGCATGAAAGCCACGGCAGACGCCATCGGCGGATTCACCCCGCAGCAACAGGCCCGCATGAAGGCCAATCTGGACCAGATGCGCAAGTTCCAGGCTCAACAGGCCGCCAACCCGGCCCCGGCCGCATCCAGCTCCGGTTCAGGCGGATTCATCGCCGTTGAGACGCGTTCTGTCGTCGGACAGGACAAGCACGACCTGATCTCGTTTTATGCCGCCGCCATCGGCGTCATGTTCCTGCTCTTCACAGCCTCGGGCTCGGCCGGCGCCATTCTCGATGAGGCCGAGAGCGGTACGCTCGACCGGGTGCTCAGCTCCCGCGTCTCCATGACCGGCCTGATGAGCGGCAAACTGGTCTTCAACACCTTGCTGGCCTTCACCCAGCTCACCGTGATGTTTCTCTATGCCTGGCTCGTCTTTCATGTCGATCTCCCCGGCCACATCCCGGGTTTCCTCATCATGGGACTCTCCACGGCAGTAGCCGTGGCCGCATTCGGCATGTTGCTGGCCTCTATCTGTCACACCCGCGCCCAGCTCGGCTCGCTGTCCACGCTGCTCATCCTCACCATGTCGGCCATCGGCGGCAGCATGTTTCCCCGCTTCCTGATGCCGGAAAACATCCAGAAGGCCGGCCTGTTCACCATCAACGCATGGGCCATCGACGGCTTCACCAAGATCTTCTGGCGCGACCTGCCCATCACCGCCCTGGCGCCGCAAGTGGGCGTTTTGCTGGCCATTGCCGTGGTGCTGTTCCTTGTTGCCCGCAGAATCGCCCGACGCTGGGAATTCGCCTGAGGCACTACACCGGCGGCATGGCGTCCACCACCGGCACCCCGGCCGGCGGCGTAAATCGAAACGTCTCAGGCGCAACCGGGGCATTGGGGGCCTCGCCGGTAAAGCTGAACCGGGTCAGCGCGCCGTCGGTCTCTTCCACCTCGATGCCGCGAATCGTCCCGTCGCCTGTCACCGTCAGCGTGAGGCGGCTGACGCGCTTCTCCTGCCCCTTGGGCTGGCCGGTGAGGGTGAACAGGCCGTTGGGTGCCGCAGCCAAGGTCAGGCTGTTCAGTTCCTTTTCCAGTTCCGTATGACCCAGCAGAAAACGCAGCGGCGAACGGAAGTCGTCCAGTTGCTTGGCCTGTACACGCTGCACTTGCGGGTCCCCGTGCGAGTAGAACCAGGCGTATTTGCCGTCGAGGAGAAAGAGCTTGCCGGCGGGCTGGCTATAGTCGCATCTCATGCGGCCGGGCTTCAACAGCAGCAAGGT
>CAZLMY010000113.1:0-19325 GCA_964560845.1 uncultured Occallatibacter sp.
GCATCGGTGTCCGGCCTGAATGTCGCTCAGCCGCAACTCGCACTCGCCTTGGACGCATCGCAAACCGAGGTCTTGTGGATGATCAACATCTACACCATCGCCATGGCCGCCTTGCTGTTGCCGCTCGGCGCGGTCGGGGACCGCTGGGGCCGCAAACCGGTCCTGATCGCGGGCCTGATCGTCTTCGGGGCGGCTAGCGCAGCGGCGGGTTTGGCCACTACCACCGCGGTCATGTTCGCAGCACGATTTCTCTGCGGTGTCGGGGCCGCGATGATCATGCCCGTCACCCTCGCCGTCATTACCTCGACCTTTCCGGACGATGAGCGTTCCAAGGCGATCGGCGTGTGGACCGCCGTCGCCGGTGCCGGCGGGATCCTGGGAATGTTCGGGTCCGCTGTCCTTGTGGACGTGGCCGGATGGCGATGGCTCTTCGTCCTGCCCGTTGTTCTCGTCCTAGCGGCTCTGCCCATCGCTTGGAGCGCCATCCCCAACGCGCGCGAAGTAGCCGATCACCATTTCGATCTCGTCGGCGCGCTGACATCCACGGTCGCTGTGGTCGGGTTCACCCTCGTTCTCAACGAGGGGCCCGAGCAAGGTTGGACCAGGCCTCGAACCCTCCTGTGCCTCCTGGTCGCCGTCGCCGGAGCCATCTCTTTCGTTGTGGCTGAAGTGCGTCACCAGGCCCCTCTGCTGGACGTCAGGCTCTTCCGCAACCGCGGTCTTGCCAGTGGCTCGGTGTCCCTAGTCGCGGTCTTCGGCGTTCCGACTGGCATCTTCGTCGTCCTCTACCCTTACCTCCAAGCGGTGCTCGGCTGGTCTGGTCTTCGCTCCACCATCGCACTCATGCCAATGCCCGTCCTGATCATCGTCTGCTCTGCCCTCGCCCCACGACTGGCCTCTCGGATCGGAGTTCGTCTGACCATGGCGGCCGGGATATCTCTGGGCGGTGCTGGATTGGCCCTCATGGCGATCTTCGTCTCAGTCGACGGCGGCTACCTGTCGGTTCTTCCGGGTTATGTCGTCATGGGACTCGGCATGGGCTTGTCCATGACCCCTTCCACCGAGGCCATCACCTCGTCTCTGCCGCGGAGCCAACAAGGTGTTGCCTCCGCCCTCAACGATGTCGCCCGAGAGTTCGGCAGCGCACTCGGCGTCGCTCTGCTGGGCGCAGTCTTTGCCGGCGGATACAGCAACGCGATCGAATCGCATCTTGAAGGCTTCCCCGCCGACGCAGCCTGCGCGGCACGCAAAGGCATAGCGGGCGCTCTCGCAATCTCCAACCGGGACCATCCGTACTCAAGAGTATTGTTCAGGTCCGCACAGGAATCGTTCGTCTGCGGCTGGCAACAAGCCATGTGGGCTGGCGTCGCCGTGATGACCATCGTACTTGTCTTCGTTCTCGTCCAAGGTCCCGAGCGCGCAAGTTCAAGCCGGCTGGAACCGGAAGACACGACGCCACCAGGTTTTCCGATCCGGCCCGCCGAAGTCAGTTGCAAGGCAAACTGACACGGCAAGGATTCTCGATTATAGCGATTCCAGAATGACTGTACCCAGGAACCGCAGCGTTCAAGTCGACGCGACCCCAAGGAGCGGCGACCCGGCACGATGCAAGATAGGGCACACCTATTCTGGAATCGCTCTGACCTGGCGCTCCCGCTGAACCCAGACCAGGTAGAACGGCGAACACCGGCCGCAGGACTATTTACCAGACGCGCTGCGACTGTCTCTGCGCGCCAGAACGTAGACTGCGACCAGGGCCGCAGCGAACCCGGCCGCAGCGCCGATGCCGAGCGCCCAGCGAGGGCCGAAGCGGTTGGCAACCCATCCGACGATCGGCGCCCCAATCGGCGTTCCACCGAGTGCGATGGCTACCCGCAGGGCCATCACCCTGCCCCGCATCGCTGGTTCCGTAGAGAGCTGCATGATACTGTTCGTGGCGTTCCCAAAGGTCAAGATTGCCGCGCCCATGATCACGAGAGTGGCCGCGAACCGCCAGTATCCAGGCGCTATTGCGCCTAGGGCACAGCCGAGCCCCAATACACCGGCTCCCCCCAGAAGAGTCGGGAAACCCGGCCTCCGCCGGCTGGCTGCAAACAAGGCTCCAGACAGTGTGCCCACAGCCATGATCGAGGAGAGCAGCCCAAAACCGCGCGCATCCGAGTGGTAGACATTCACGGCCATCGTCGAGATGAAGATGGGGAAGTTCATCCCGAACGTGCCGATCAGAAACAACATGATCAGGATCGCCATCAGGTCCGGTCTCTTCCAGACGTAGCGGAGCCCTTCCTGGAATCCTGACGTGGTGCGGTGCGCCCTGGCGCTGGCCTGCAGTTCCTTCAGACGAAAGAATGACATCGAGATCAGCACCGCCGCGAACGAGACCCCGTTCAGAACAAAAGCCCACCCCAAGCCAACGCCTGCAATCAGCAATCCGGCGACAGCGGGACCGATCATCTGCGCAGCGTTAAACGAGCTTGAGTTCAATGCAACGGCGTTGGGCAGATCCGCATCGCCCACCATCTCAGCCACGAAGGTCTGTCGCACCGGTGCATCCAGCGCAGCGGCGCAACCGGACAGGAAGGCCAGAACATACACGTGCCAGAGCTGGATGACTCCAGCGATGGTGAGAACACCAAGCACAAGCGCAAGCACGCCCATGGTCGCTTGGGTAAACATCAGCAGCTTGCGCTGATTGAGCCGGTCTGCCGCTGATCCCGTCCAGGGCAGCAGCAGAAGTTGCGGGGCGAACTGCAGCCCCATCACCATGCCCAGCGCCGAGGCATCGTGATGGGTAAGTTGCGTCAGCACCAGCCAGTCCTGCGCGACCCGCTGCATCCAGGTCCCGATGTTGGAAACCAGAGAGCCAGCCATCCACAAACGGAAGTTGAAGCTTCTCAACGAGCGAAAGGTCCCGGACACTGGATTCGTCATCGGCGCGTCGGCGCGTTGCCCCCATGAAACTGCCCGAAATGCCGCGCATGGAGGATGCTGATAAGCAGCGCGCCCAAGCCAAGCACAAGGATGTGGCTTGTGCTCCGCGGATTGAATGCGCCGACCTGCGCCACCAGCAGATACGCGACGACCGCGTTGAAGAATCCCCAAACCACGTTAACCGTCGATGAGGATAGCCCCTTGCCGGGCGGCTTGGCGAAAGGACTCTGGAAGGGACGTCCCATGGTGCCGGCGACAAAGTGAGGAACCGCGTTTGCGGCAAAACTGCCTCCGAAGAAGTACGACACAAGCCAAAGCCAATTCATCGTGTATTGCTCCTTTTTTCGATCCCAAAATGGTCATGGGTAAATGCGCGACACAGTGGGTTCAACCTGGAAGCGGCGGCTGAGAGTCCTCGAGCGCGTGGTAGGTCAATCGTTGGGGTCCACCTCAAAAGCTGTGCTGTGCAATAGCGCCCGACTTCACCTGATAAGAACATTCGGCCTCAAAGGTTGCGGAAAACTCAACTTGGCCTCTGTTTTGAAAGGGCACGACTTCAGTCGTGTCGATAAAGCCATTAGAATCAATGTGGCTTTGGCCACTGAGGGATGCTTTTCGGGCTAATTACCCCCCAAAGGCTTTTTTCCGCAGCCTGTTTAGCCCCAGCGAGCAGTCGCCGTTTCGCAGAACACCCGTTCGGATTTCCCACTCGCATCGCTTTTTGAACTCATCCCCACCTCACCAACAGGTTCAATCCTCAACCAGACGCTTAAGCAGTTCGAGTGCCTCCTGAAGCTTCTCCTGCTCGCCAACAGAGAGTTTCTGGGAAATGATCGCGGCAAACCAGTCCTGTCTCGCAGCTCTGCCCTCCTGAATCCAATTCAGGCACTTGGGCGTCAGCGACATCAGTGTTTGCCGCCCGTCACCCGGGTCCGGTGCACCACTGATCAGCCCCGCCTCCTGCAGCGGTGCCACAATCGCGCTCATGGACTGCGGCCGCATGCCTTCGGCTCGCGCCAAACTTGAAACCGTGGCCGAACCATCCTGTTCGAGTCGAAGCAGAACGGAAGCCTGTGACGGTGTCAGATCGTTGCCGCCCCCGTGCTCGCGTATGCGCAGCTTGAGCCTGCGGAACACGGTACGCATCTCGGCGGCAAGCGTCCGAGCCAATTCGGTTTGAGTAGAAGACATTTGACTGCTCACAGGGTCAATATCTCATATATGTAGTCTAACTGTAAAGTTTACCTGTATAAATATTCAGCCCGCGCCTTGCCGGGACCGGGACTCGAGCCCTCATCAACCTCGTCCTGCCTAGCGATGATGAACAAAAGCATGGCCCGTACCGGAGTATCGACTCATCCGCGATTCCGTTGGTCACGCCGGCCTACTGCCCCACGTGCTTCTTCCCGAACTCCCGCAGCTTGGCCATCGTCGCCGCCGCCTCACCCGAATCGATTGCCTCGGTGCCCAGGGCCACGCCCTCTTTCAGGTCACCCGCCAGCCCGGCCGCCACCAGCGCCGCCGCCGCATTCAGCAGCACGATATCGCGCCGCGCCCCGCCGATGCCGGTCAGCACGTCATAAAGGAGCCCGGCATTCGTGGCCACATCGCCGCCCGTGAACTGATCCAGCGTGGAACGCGTCAGCCCGGCCATCTCCGGCGTAATCTTTGCGCCCTTTAGCTTGGCCTCTCCGGTCTCGGACTCGATGATGCGCGCCACAATCGACTCGCCGGTCGTGGTCAACTCGTCGATGCCGTCGGAGCCGTGCACCACGAAAGCGCATCGCGCGCCCAGCGCCGCGAGCGTGCGCCCCACCAGCAAAACCCGGCTCGGAGCCAGCACCCCGATCACCTGCGCGCGCGCCCCGGCCGGATTGGTCAGCGGACCGCAGAGATTGAAGATGGTTCGATAGCCAAGCGCGCGGCGCAACGGCCCCACCACTTTCATGGCCGGGTGATAGAGCGGCGCATACAAGAACATGAAGCCGGTCTGGCGCAGGCATTCGGCCGCCAGTTCCGGTCCCAAGGTGACCGGCACTCCAAGAGCCTCAAGCACGTCGGCCGAGCCGCATTGCGAGGTAACCGCCCGGTTGCCGTGTTTGGCCACCTTGGCGCCCGCCGCCGCCGCCACCAGCGCCGCACCGGAGGAGATGTTGAAGGTCAACGGCCCTCCGCCGCCGGTGCCGCAGGTGTCCACCAGCTCGCTGCGCTCTTCCTCAGTCAGTGGAACCGGCGTCGCATGGGCCCGCATGGTCTGCACAAAGCCGGCAACTTCCGGCGCCTGTTCGCCGCGTGTCGCCAGCACCGCCAGCAGCGAGGCCGTCTCGATCTCCGGCACGTCGCCGACCAGGATCCGTTCCAGCACGTCCGCCGCTTGTTCGCGGGTCAACGCTGCGCCATCTTCCGCCAGCGGCTTCAAAAACTCTCTCAAGGAACCCATATCCTTCCATGATACCCACCACCTGCGGTGGGGCCAATTGCCTTCGGCGTGGCTGTCGGTGAGGTTTCGTAGGTTTAGGGCATTTTCGGATTTACTGTAAACTTCCGTGCCCATCCATTCCGCGTTTTCCTGCGGAATGGGTCGGAAACCTACAAGATTCCGGTCCCTACTATTCATGGAAAACGCCCAAGCCTGCCACATTCTGGAAGCGCCGCATCCCGCCCGTTTGCCCCTCCTTTGGCCGTCAAGATACTATTTGCTTACCGCTGATACGGTGCGGGCGCGGAAGCGGCCGCGCCCCAACCCCCAACCCAAGCGGAAGAGCGCGGTCCCCGACAAACTATGAAGATTCATGAGTATCAGGCAAAGGAAATCCTGGGGAAATACGGCGTCGCCGTGCCCCGGGGCGAGGTGGCCAATACGCTGGAAGAAGCGACAGCGGTGGCCCGCAAGCTGTTTACCGAAGGCGCCGGCGGCGTCGTGGTCAAGGCCCAGATCCACGCGGGCGGCCGCGGCAAGGGCGGCGGCGTCAAGGTCGCCTTCACCCGCGAAGACGCCGAAATGCACGCCAAGAACATTCTCGGCATGCAGCTCATCACCCACCAGACCGGCCCGCAGGGCCAAAAGGTCCAGCGCCTGTTGATTGAGGAGACCGCCTCCATCGATCGCGAACTCTACCTCGGCATTGTTCTCGACCGCGCCACCGGCAGGCTGGTCTTCATGGCCTCCCAGGCGGGCGGCATGGAGATCGAAGAAGTCGCCGCCAAAACCCCCGAGGCCATCTTCAAGGAATCCATCGATCCGGCCGTTGGTTTCTGGCCTTGGCAGGCCCGCAAGCTGGCCTTTGCCCTGGGCCTCAAATCCACCCAGATCAACCAGGCCGTCACCTTTCTGCAAAGCCTCTACAAGGCGTTCCTCGACATCGATGCCTCGCTGGTCGAGATCAATCCCTTCATCACCACCAAGGACGACAAGCTCTTCGCCCTTGACGCCAAAATCACCATCGACGACAACGCCCTGTTTCGGCATCCCGAAATCAAGGCCCTGCGCGACACCGCCGAAGAAGATCCGCTTGAGGTCGAGGCCAGCAAGTACGCCCTCAACTACATCAAGCTCGACGGCTCCATCGCCTGCATGGTCAACGGCGCAGGTCTGGCCATGGCCACCATGGACATCATTCAATATGCCGGCGGCAGCCCCGCCAACTTCCTCGATGTAGGCGGCGGCGCCACCCAAGAGCAGATCGAGCACGCCTTTGAGATCCTGCTCTCCGACGCCAACGTCAAAGCCATCTTCATCAACATATTCGGAGGCATTCTCCGCGTCGACCGTTTGGCCACAGGCGTGGTCGCTGCGGCGCGCAAGCTGAATGTACAAGTGCCGATCGTGCTTCGTCTCGAAGGCACAAACGTCGAAGATGGCCGCAAGATCCTGGCGGAGTCAGGCTTGAATTTCCTGGTAGGCGAAACAATGAAAGAAGCAGCGGAAATGGTGGTAACAGCAGCTTCTAGCTCCTAGCTTTTAGCTGATTTTGCTTTCCTCGGATTTGGAAAAATGAACGGCGAGGGGGCAGAATGCCGCAGGACTTTCACGATCTAGCGGTTTGGCGAAGAGCAATCGATCTAACCGTGAGCATATACAAATTAACCCGAAAGTTTCCCAAGGAAGAGACTTACGGGCTCGTTTCACAGCTACGACGGGCCGGCGTTTCAGTTGCCAGCAATATTTCCGAAGGAAGAGGTCGGTTAAATCCCGCGGAGTTTCGGCAGTTTCTCGGTATTGCGCTGGGCTCCACGTTTGAAATTCAAACGCAACTCTTGGTAGCACGAAAACTGGAGATGGGCGACCATGAAGCAATCTGCGAGGCAGCGGCGCTAAGTGACGAGATTTCGAAGATGCTAACGTCGTTCATCCAAACACTCAGCTCGAAGCCAAAAGCTAAGAGCTAAAAGCTAAGAGCTAGGAGCTATTCGCAATGGCTGTACTTGTCACCAAAGAAACTCGACTGATTGTGCAAGGCCTCACCGGCAAAGAAGGCACTTTCCACGCCAAGGGCTGCGCCGAATATGGCACCAACGTGGTGGGCGGAGTGACCCCCGGCAAAGGCGGCACCACGCATGAGGGCTGGCCGGTGTTCAACACGGTTGCCGACGCAGTAGCCGCAACCGGCGCCAATGCAACCATGATCTTTGTCCCGCCGCCGTTCGCCGCCGACGCCATTCTCGAAGCCGAAGGCGCGGGCATTGCCCTGATCGTGGCTATCACCGAGGGCATCCCCACTCTGGACATGGTGAAGGTCTGGAGAAAGTTAAAGGACTCGCAGTCCCGGCTCATCGGCCCCAACTGCCCCGGCGTCATTTCCCCCGGCAAGGCCAAAATCGGCATCATGCCCGGCCGCATTCACAAGGAGGGCTCGGTAGGCATCGTCAGCCGCTCTGGAACCCTCACCTATGAGGCCGTGCACCAGCTGACCCAGCGCGGCATCGGCCAGTCCACGGCCATCGGCATCGGTGGCGATCCCATCATCGGCACCACCCACATCGACGCCCTGCGCCTGCTCAACGACGATCCCGAAACCGAAGCCATCATCATGATCGGCGAAATCGGAGGCTCTGCCGAAGAAGCCGCCGCCGCCTTCGTCAAGGAGTTCGTCAAAAAACCCGTGGTCGGCTTCATCGCCGGACAAACCGCGCCTCCCGGCCGCCGCATGGGCCACGCCGGCGCCATTATCTCCGGAGGGCAGGGAACCGCCAGCGACAAAATGAAGGCCATGACCGAGGCCGGCATTCACGTCGTCGTCTCCCCCGCCGAAATGGGCTCAACCCTCGCCCGAGTCATTGGAAGAGGCTAGCTGCAAGCTGCAAGCTTCCAGCTTTTAGCTTCTAGCCATTGGTCACCGCGTCTTAGCTTCGGAGGTCCCCCGAAGCCTGAAGCGAGCAAGAAAAGCTAAAAGCTAAAAGCTAAAAGCTAAGAGCTAAAAGCTAAAAGCTAGAAGCTAGCAGCTAGAGGCTGTTTTCATGAAAGAAGTCTGGACTGCACAACTTCATCTGCTCACCCCGCCGGCGCCGTCCGGCGACACCAAGTGTTTTGTCAATGTGGTGGCCTGGGCCTCCAGCGAGAAGGATTTTACCTCGACCGTCAGAACCATCCTGTCGCGCCGCAACTGGACCATCGTCGATGTGCAGCACTGCATGCGTGCCGCCGAATGCAAACCAGTGATGGAAGAACTCTGCGAGCAGATCCAGGAAGCCAAACGGCAACCCGGCAGTTGCATCTTCGGGACCCTCCACTACTACCGGTCCAGGCCGGCATAGGCATCGATGGAGAGTCCAACGGTCATGAAAAACCAACCCCCCGGCATTCGCTTTTACGGTTGGGTCTCAAGCTACACAGGTTTTGGAACGGCCGCGCGCGCCTACATCCACGCCTTTCACGCAGCCTCCATCGACATGTCCGTAACCAACCTGGACTTTATCGAGAGACCCTTCGTTCAGGATCCCCTGGTTGCTTCCTACGTTAGCCGGCACAACGATCCTGCTTTGTATCTATGCCACGCCGAGCCGCATACCATTCAACATCTCCGCGATCTCTTTTCCCGGTTGATCGTGGTCACGACCTGGGAAGCCGACAGGCTCCCACAGGTCTATGTGGACGCGCTCAATCAGGTCATGGAAGTCTGGGTGCCGTCCCGGTTCAATCTCGAAGTCTTTCGGCAGCAGCTCAAGACGCCGGTCTTTCAAATTCCCCACCCGGTTTACCACTCGCGCCCCGCGTGCTTCAGCAAAGCCGAGATCGACAAGCAACTGGGCTGGGACGAGAACACCTTTGTCTTTCTAGCCATGGGAACCTGGCAGGAACGCAAGAATCTTCCCGCCGCCATCGAAGCTTTTTTGCGCGCCTTCTCCGAAGAACCCAACGCGGTGCTGATCGTTAAGACCCTGCTCTCTTTCACCAACAAAGACTTGATTCGTACCCAGATTGCCGAAGCGGTTGCCCGTGCCGGGTCGTCCCTCGCATCCAAGGCGCTCGCGCGCGTGAAACTTTGCTCGGAGTTCTGGCCGGAAGAGTCTGTTGCTTCGCTTGCCCAAAGGGCCAACTGTTTTGTCTCGCTCCATCGCGGCGAAGGCTGGTGCTACCCGCTTTTCGACGCCGCCTGCAATGGAACCCCGGTGATTGCTACCGCTTACTCGGGGCCCATGGACTACCTCGACGAACGCTATCATCGCCTGGTGGGCTACCAAATGACCGCGACCAGTCAGAAGGGGCATACGGCAAACTTTGCCCTCACCTCGGAAATGTCATGGGCCGCGCCGGATGTCGCGCAGGCAGCATCGCTCATGCGCGAGGTATTCGAAAACCGTGAACAAGCAGCAGAGCAGGCTGCGGCTGGGACGATTCGGTTGCGGCAGAAATACGCGCTCGAGCCCGTCGGGCGGATAGCCGCACAGCGATTGATCGAGTTATCTGAGAACATCGGCCCCGTCAGATAACTCAGTCCGCCGCGCTTTCCACCTCCCTCTCGGCCTTGCGGCCAACCTTCCCAAGACTCGCCTGAAATGGCAGCGATTGCTGCCGCATCACAATGCGTTGGGACTTGAGCAGAGGTTCCCCGAATGCTCGCACGCCACCTGCTCGAAACCAACGCCGTGAGCAGTTTCCTCAAAAAACAAGAACCAAGGGTTCAATCGCGGTATTCCGCGGCCGGGAGAAGTGCGGCCGGGCTGGACCATTGCTCCGGTCGATGCACTGTTCCTGTATCCTTTGCGTCCAAGGGTGCAGAGGACTCATTCATGCTCGTAAAGCAAGCTATCGCAATGATTGTTGTGTTGGCCGGCTGCGCCGTGGCAAGCGCGCAGCAGGCAACCCAAGTTCAGCTAAAGATCGATTCCACGAATCGCACGCTCACCGTCAGCGCTGAAGAGCGGGTAACCGCGGATCCTGACCTCGCCATCTTGCATATTGGATTCCAGACTCCGCCGTCAGACGCCAAAACTGCCTACGACTTGGGCGCCAAGACCTCAAACGACATCGTCTCGGCCCTCAAGCTAGCGGGAATTCCCGAGAACGCAATTCGCAGCGAAAACCAGCATCTCAACAGCGAGAGCGGAAAACTCCACAAGTTCAGGCTGGTGCAGGAATGGACGGTCAAATCCCCGCCTGAACGGGCCGCGGAAATTCTAGACGTAGCCGTCGCTGCAGGTGCGACAGACAGTGGTCGAATTGACTGGACATTGAAGGACCTAAGTGCACTGGAAGACCAGGCGCTGGCTAAGGCCGCTGTGCGAGCAAAGGCGGATGCTGCCGCTCTCGCGAAGGCCATGGGCGTTCAAATGGGGGCGATGCTTTACGCCACCAACACATCTATGACATCGCAATTCGCGGGCGGTCTCATGAATGGCAATAATGCGGTAGCTGGAGACTATATGGCTTTGCCAAGGGCCTTGGCCATCGAGCCCCGCAAAGTCAGCCGCACGGCCACCGTCTACGCAGTCTTTGCCATCGAGTAGCCGCTACAGCAACCCAGACCGTCCAGCCAGCCGCCGAGACAGCAACCACGACAGCAGCGAAGCTCCCAGAGCCATAGCCACCCAGCCGGCTAGTTCCAGCGGCTGGGTCAAGGCCACAGCAAGATGCGGCGGAGCAAACGAAAGATCCCTGACTGCCGCTACGCCTTCTCTCACCAACACGTATCCACCCCAGCCAAGCACGCCGGCCGTCAGCAGAATTCCGGGAATCGCCCTCTTCCAGGGGAACCGAATCGGCGCCGGAGCCGCTGCTTCTTCCTGCACCCGCTCCATCACCGAGGCCAGAAAGCCGGAACTGGGGATCAACGCCTCTTCTGTCGCCAGAATGCGGTCGATCTCTTTCGTTTCTGTTGTCTTGCGGTCGGCTGAATCCCGGTTCATCGTGCGGCCTCCTTTCCGGTGTCGAGCGTTCCCATTTGAGATGCGCCGGCATCCTGTTCGAGATGCGGAAAGCGTCGCTTCAAAAGTGCGCGAGCCCGGGAGAGACGCGCCTTCACTGTCCCCTCGGGCAGGCCCATTGTGGCTGCTGCGGCCGCCAGGTCCATCTCATGAAAATAGAACAGAACCACCGGCTCGCGATAGCGCTGCGGCAAGGCAAGCACTGCCCGCCGTAGCACTTCGTGCCGCCCCTTCTCTTCGAGCGCGCGGTATTGCGACGCAGGACCCGACGGTTCGGCGACCTCGTCGAGCGGCAGATCCACGGTCGGGAACCGCTTGAGCTCGCTCCGGAAGACATTCGCCGCCAGCGCAAAAAGCCAGGTGGAGAAGCTTGATTCCCGCCGCCATTGCCCCAACCCCCGCCACGCGCGGATGAACGCTTCCTGGGCCATCTCCTCGGCACGTGCCCGATCTCGACAGTAGCGCCAGGCCATGTTCACCACCGGTCCCTGCCAGCGGCGCACAATGCCCTCGAAAGCCCGCACATCGCCGCCCAGCACCCGCTCCACGTCGGCCAGGTCTTCTGTCGCGCTTTTTGAGGTCAAGGCCAATTCCTGCTCTCTCCGTGCTGTGCGACTAGGCGCTTCCGGTTCCGGTTGCATTATCTTTTGAAACGCCGGTTCAAAACAAAATGCAACCGCATTCCGCCCGCTCCGGTCCCACCGTTTGCAAGGGAGAAAATCCCCGGCACCAGTTTCAGGAGGATTCTATGACACATCTGGCATCCATGCTGTTCGGCAGCGACGAAGTATTCACCAACTATGGCATGTGGCTGTTTCTCTCCATCGGCGCGGTCGCCCTGTTTGTTATCTTCATCCCCGCCGTTACCTGGATCGACAGCCAGCGCAAGGAACGCGAGGCTTTTTACAAGGCGGAAACCTTCCGCAGGGTGGCTGAGTCCTCCGGCGATGGCGCCAAGGCTGCCGTCGAGCTCTTGAGAGAAGAAAGCCGGCAGAAGCAACAGAAGATGATGGAGGGAATGAAGATCGGTGGCCTCATCAATGTCGGCGTCGGCGTTGGACTGGTCATCTTTCTGCGCGCCCTCATCGGCGCTGAGCCCGTCTATCTGTGCGGTTTGATTCCCGGGTTCATCGGCATCGCCATGCTCGTCTACGTGTTCTTTCTAGCCGCCCCGGTCGAGTGAGGCGGCCGCCGCGCAGGCACTGCAGCCAACTCTTTCCGGCATTCCTGCACATGGGTTGCGGCTGAATTCTCTTCGCGTTCCAATTCCGCCCATCGAGAAAGGGTGAATCGTGGGGCGGGCCACGGCATCTACTTGATAGTTGTTCAAACAACTATCGCTCCGGCCCGCACCTCCGGCCGGAGCCGCCCAGGAGGAACCCCGTGCCCACAACTCCCCATCGCCAGCCTTCCATCTTCCTTCCCCACGGCGGAGGCCCCTGTTTCTTCATGGATTGGACATGGGGCCCCGCCGACACCTGGAGTGCCACCCAGCGCTTTCTCGAGGGGCTGGCAGCCACGCTGCCCGCGCCGCCCAAGGCGATTCTGGTCATCGGCGGCCATTGGGAAGAATCCGCGTTCACCGCAAGCACCGTTGCGAAGCCCGCCTTGATCTTCGATTACTCCGGCTTTCCCGAGCACACCTACCGGCTCACCTGGCCCGCCCCGGGCGAGCCGGAATTGGCAAACCGCGTGGCCGAGTTGCTGGCCCAGGCGGGATTGCCGGCCGCACTGAGCGCAACCCGCGGCTTCGATCATGGCGTCTTCGTGCCGCTCAAAGTGGCGTTTCCCCAAGCCGGGATTCCGGTGGTGACCCTGTCGCTGGCCTCTTCGCTCGATCCGGCGCTGCACCTCGCCGCGGGACGCGCGCTCGCGCCGTTGCGCGATCGGGGCGTCCTCATCGTGGGCAGTGGCATGAGCTTCCATAATCTGCGCGGCTATTTCCGGCCCGAGACCGCTGAACGCGCCCGTGCCTTCGACGCATGGCTCACCAGCGCAGTGGAGTCCCCGGCGGCAGACCGCGATGCGCTGCTGACTGCCTGGCGCGCCGCGCCGTTCGCGGCCTATGCCCATCCGCGCGAGGAGCATCTGATTCCGCTGATGGTGGCGGCCGGGGCCGGCGGAGCGCTGCCGGGCAAACGCATCTTTGCCGGCGAACCGATGGGCGCGGCAATCGGCGCTTACCGGTTCGACTGAACCGGCGCGACATCGCTGCCGCGCCAAATCCGCCGTTTTGGCCCGCGTCGGCGCACGAATGGACCGCGCGACTTGTTTTTCTGATTGTTTTGAATTGGCGCTGGAACCGCCAACCGCATTTGACAGGTAGAGAAAGACTCTGGCTCTCGGCAGATTCTCGTTGGGTCCGTTCTCAGCGCTTGCCTGTCATCTCCGGCGGCGCCGTGGGTGCGCCGGATGGACTCCCCACCGTGGCCGCCGTAATCAGGGTTGCCGCAATCTGCCTTGCCACCGTGATGCCGGGATACCCGTCGACGGCCGCAACGCTTGCCCCTTGCGGCGCGTTTGCCGACAGGTTGACCGTGTCTGGTTTGAGTCTGGCTGATGGCCCTGATTGGGTTGCAGTGGATGCCGGTGCCGGTTTCGCGATGGAATCGTTTTTCTCTGGATTGGGAGAGACAGCATTGGACAATGCGATGGACGCCAATGAAGGCTCCTTCTACTGGCAATTGCTCCTGGCCTGGATCTTTCCCAGATGAGACGTCCGCTTCAAAGCGGGGCGTGAAGAGCGCTTGCTGCCAGTAGTTTCTCTATCGGCATCCCAAGCCGCAAACACGAGTCGAGTGTCCTGCTCCGGGCAATGGGAGCTTCGTGCTGCGCAGCAGACCGGCGGCGGCCGACCGCCCCCGGTTCACGCGCCAATTGCTTTCAGCAAAATCCCCAGTGCGGCGCCTCCGAGGATGAGCCAGGTGGCGTTTAACCGGAAGCGAATGAGCAGCACGACGCTCACAAGGCTCATTCCAGTTGTCCAAAAGTCAACCAGCGAGGCGCGCCCCAGAACCAGTGCGACCCAGCCCATCAGCGCAACCGCGGCAACATTGACACCGTCGAGGAATGCGCCCGCCATGGGAGAACTGCGGATGCGGGCCGCCAGGGCCCCCACTGCGGCAGCCATGAAAAACGAAGGCAGAAAAATGGCGACCGTAGCCAGCACCGCGCCTGCCCAGCCGCGAACCAAAAAGCCCAGAAAGGTAGCGGTAGCGAATACCGGCCCGGGCGTCACCTGCCCGGCGGTGACCGCGTCCAGCAGTTGAGGCAAAGTCACCCAGTGCAGGCGATCCACCAGATCGTCCTTCAAAAAGGCCAGCAAGACATACCCGGATCCGAAGACCACCACGCCGAGTTTGAGAAAGACTAAAAAGATCGATGCAAGTGAACTTCCGCCTGCGCTTGCGCCGCCCAATCCCAGGGAAAGCGATACGAATCCCTGGACTGCCGCTTGCCGTGACCGGAATCGCGCGGAAAGCAGAACCAGGCCTCCTGAAGCCAGCAGCACCACAATCGGCGCCACGCCCGCCAGGGCCGCGGCAAAGCACGCCATGCCGGCCAACGCCAGCAGCCGGCTTCGAAAGGCGGTTCGGCCAAGATTCCAAATCGCTTGCCCAACGATGGCCACCATCACAGGTTTGGCGCCGTAAAGCAACCCCTGCATTTGCGCCAGATTGCCAAAGTGGACGTAGGCCCAGGCGAGGCCAAGCGTGGCCAGCGAGGCGGGCAGAATGAAGCAAATGCCGGCCACCAGAAGGCCGAGCCAACCGGCCCGCGAATAGCCAAGCGCCATGGCCACCTGGGTCGACCCCGGACCGGGAAGCAGGTTGCAAGCTCCCACCAGGTCCAGAAACCGTTCCCGGCTTACCCATTTCCGGCGCTCGACACACTCCCGCTGCATCGAGACAAGATGCGCTGCGGGACCTCCAAAGGCAGTCAAGCCGAAAAACAGGAAGAGCCGGAGAAGATCCCCGGTCTTGCCGCGCTGGGATTTCGGATCCAAGGTGGGCATCGTTCCAGATCGTCCCCGCCGAGCAGGATCGGACAAATGAAGATTAGACAAAATTCCGGCAAATGCCCGGAGTCAAGTGCCGCTTTCCGCAACCTCTCAGAGCCCCTTGGATTGATACCAGTGCCTTCTGCGCCCCACCTTGAGCCCCGCTTCGATCAGGACTGCCAACGACCCGAACAGCATGCACAATTCAATCCGGGCCTCATGCAGAAAGCTCCACCAACCGTAATGTGGAAGGTTCGCCAGCGAAAATGGTCCCAGCGGGCGGCCCAAAAGAATGGGCAATTTGGTCGTGACCAAGGCCGACACCAAAACGGCCAGCATCAACAAAGCTGCGTCGCCGGCATACAGGTTCAGCATGATCGCCGCGCCGCTGGCGATTTCACATCCTCCCACCATGGGAGCCACGATATGTGGAAAAGGGATGCCGATCAGGGCGAACCGTCCTTCGCCCAACTCCTCGGGGCGCATGAACTTCAGAACACCTTCAATCAGAAACACCAAACCCACGATCACCCGAATCAGGATCATGGGAAGTTCTCGGCGCATGCGTGCCTCCCGGCGCTGGACTTTTCTTCTGAGAGCCTGTCCAGATTTCGGGCCAGGGCCGGCAGTTGAGCCAGATATGGAGAAAGCATACCTTAGGGGCCTCACGGTATGAATTGATGTTGAAATTTGCATCGTCATTCTGGAGATCGCAGCCGGCCTCCACCCGCCAGGACCGAACATTCGGATCCACCCCTTAAGCGCTGACCCAAACCGGGTCCACAAGTATCCGTCCGAGTTTTCGCGGCATTCCCAACAAAAAATGGACTCTGATACCTCCGCGCAAGCGCATGAACGTTCTTTTTGCTGCATTGCTTGATTCCGCCGGCTACTGCAATTGCAGCCCGGAAACCCACCTTCCCCGAGGGACGCCGCGAAGCTTCCATTCCCCTCCAAAAACATTCAAACGATTCCCGGATTCCTGTCCGTTGCGTAGAATTATCTCCGATTGGCGCATAATTAGAGACATCGAAGGCCCTCTTTGAGAGCGATTTTGGGGTCGAAAACGGGAAGAATTCCGAACCCACCCCTAGCCTCCCCTCCCCCCTGTTTAGCCGTACCCGACACAAAATAAAC
This sequence comes from uncultured Occallatibacter sp., assembly GCA_964560845.1. Taxonomy (GTDB): domain Bacteria; phylum Acidobacteriota; class Terriglobia; order Terriglobales; family Acidobacteriaceae; genus Telmatobacter. Next base: position 16,433 of record CAZLMY010000113.1, read on the forward strand.
AAGTTACGCTGAAAATACCTGAAAACACGCGTTGAAAACAAAGGACTTACAGCAACTGAGGGGGCTCCGAAACTGCATCGAGTAGCGTCAGTATCCCAGCCTGAACACCTGTCTCGGCTAACCAGGCTGCGGAAAAGCTCGGAAAAGGCGGCCTGGTAACAGGGCACGGCTTGAGCCGTGCCGATAAGGCCAATAGAATGTGTGGGGCTTTACAGGTTGCGTAAAAACGCTTCTGGAAGGCTCGGTGCGTCAGGGCACGACCGGGGCACCGGGGACCCTCAGGGTCGGGGTCGCGTGCCGATAAGGCCAATAGAATGAGTGGGGCTTTAGCCCCCGAGGGATGCTTTCCTGGCTTTTTGAACCCCGAACAACACTTTTTTCCGCAGCCTGTTTAGCCCCTGGGCGACGTTTCCCAAGAGATTTCACCCATACAAGACCTTTTTCCGCGGCCCCTAAAGCAGCCCTTCGATGGCGGGGGCAATCTCCTTGGGGGCCGTCCAGGATGCGTACCGTCGCACGGGTTCGCCCTTCCGATCGCACAGAAATTTCGTGAAGTTCCACCGGATCTTTTCCATGCCAAGGAATCCGGGCCGGCGCTTTTTGAGAAATTGATACAACGGGTGGGCGTCAGCCCCGTTGACATCGATCTTCCCGAAAACCGGAAAGTCGACTCCGTAGTTCCTCTGGCAGAAAGCGCCGATCTCCGCATCCGGGCCAGGCTCCTGGGCGCCAAACTGGTTCGAAGGGAAGGCCAGCACTTCGAAGCCGCGGTCCTTGTACCGGCGATAAAGGTCCTCAAGCCCGCCGTATTGAGGCGTGAACCCGCAGCGGCTTGCGGTATTCACAATCAGCAGGACGCGCCCCTGGAACCGGGCAAGGGGAAACGGCTGCCCAGCGCTCTCTTGATTCAAGAGCGGAGCAGAAAAATCGAAAACCGATCCTGGCGACAATTGATTCAATGCAAAACCTCGATGCGGAGGATGTCCTGTGCGCCTTAGCTGCGTCTAAAGGGGATGCGACGAGCAGAGGCAAGGATGCAAAACGGATTTGGCCCGTGAACTTGCGCCTTCATCCGGCCGAGTCTCGGACCTGACCCGGCTGGTTCCGGTAGACTGTGGGATGAGCCCTATTGAGGGCCAACCCGAGTCCGCAGGGGCCAATCGCGGCAGGGAAATGGCGGGAAAGACACGGTTTCCGTGCCGACGGGCTGCCCAGTGGTTTGGGTAGTGTGCCTGCGGTCCAATATAATCAGTCTTTCTCTAAGGCAGAACCAGATTTTCAGCAGTGAGGGTGTGCATATTCTTCCCGTGAAGCCGAACTATGGACCGCACCAGTACCTGTGCTCGCCGGAGGGCTCCAGCCCGGTGAAGACAAAGCACATTTGCATCTCCCGGACCCCGCGGACCGCGAGCCGCCTGGCAAGCAACAACCGCCTGAAAGGGATGATGCTGTCACTGGCGCTGCTTTTTTCCGCCGGAACAGCCTTTGCCCAGCAGTCGCAGGTCATTGACCAAATTCGGGTTATCGGCAACCGCCGTATCCCGAAAGAAACCGTTCTCGCCCGTCTGTTTACCCACCCGGGCGACACCTACGACCCGATTTCCATCGAGCGCGATTTCAACTCTCTCTGGAACACCGGCTACTTCGAAAACCTGCGGATTGAGCGCGAAGATACCGAGAAGGGCATCATTCTGGACGTGTTCGTCCGGGAAAGACCCACGATTCGCGAGATCAATTACCACGGCCTCAATTCCGTCTCCGTGTCGGACGTCCTTGATCGCTTCAAGAAAGAAAAAGTCGGCATCTCGGTCGAAAGCCAGTACGATCCGGCCAAGATCTTGCGGGCCACGACCGTCCTCCGCGATATTCTTTCCGAGCACGGCCACCAGTTTGCCGTCGTCAAGCTGGACATCAAGGACATTCCCCCGGCCTCGGTCCAGGTGAACTTCAACGTGAAGGAAGGTCCCACCGTCAAAGTGGGCGAGATCCGTTTCACCGGGAACGAGCATATCGGCAGTCTGCCCTTGCGCCGTTCCATGAAGAACCTCAAGCCGATCGGCATTCCTTATTCGCTCATTTTCGAGAATCTCTTTTCGCAGACTTTCGATGCCTCGAAGCTCGAAGAAGATACCGAACGGGTGCGCCAGGCCTATCGCGACAAGGGCTATTACAACGCCGCGATTGAAGAGCCCAAGACACAGATCCGCGACGAAGGCGGCCTGAACCTGTTTACCTTCCGCCCCAACAAGGGCAAGCGCATCGACATTTTGATGCCCATTGAAGAGGGCGCCCGCTATCGCCTCGGTTCCATCACTTTCACCGGCAACAAGGCTATCGCCAACACCAGGGCTTTGCGCGCAACGTTTCCGTTGAAAGACGGCGACCTGTTCAACGCTACGCTCATGGGCAAGGGCCTTGAAAACCTGAAAAAGGCATACGGACAGAATGGCTATATCAACTTCGGCGCGATTCCCAAGCCGGTCTTCGACGAGCAGAAAAAGACCGTCTCGATGGATATCGATATCGACGAGGGCAAGCCGTTCTATGTGTCCAGAATCGAATTCCAGGGAAACACCATCACCCGCGACAAGGTCATCCGCCGCGAGTTGATGCTCGACGAGGGTTCGGTTTACAATTCCCAGCTTTGGGAATACAGCCTGCTTCGCCTCAACCAGCTCGAGTACTTCGAGCCCCTCAAGGTCGATCAGGACTCCGAAGCCCATCAGGATGCGGAAGCCGGCACGGTCGATCTGCTGCTGAAAGTCAAGGAAAAGGGCAAGAACTCAATCGGCCTGAATGGCGGCATCAGCGGCCTTTCCGGCGCCTTTCTCGGCGTCAACTACCAGACCAACAACTTCCTCGGCCTCGGTGAAACTCTGAGCCTGCAGGGCAA
>CAZLMY010000114.1:0-18787 GCA_964560845.1 uncultured Occallatibacter sp.
GAGATTGGTCAGTGACTGGAGTTCAGACGTGTGCTCTTCCGATCTCGAAGACCGCAATGCTCTGCGGACGGCCGTCTTCGGTGAGGGCGAAGTCTTCGCGAGTGAGCCCACCGACAATGGCTCCGTTCCGATCGGTGACATTCACAAAGACATTCACCAGATGCACATCCATGTGTAGGGTAAGATCCTGCGCCGGCAATAGAGCGGGAAGAAACAGCCCAGTCGCCATGCATTGAAGCGCTTGCATGATCTTTCGTGCGTGGCTACTCCTCATGGGAAGCCTCCGAAGGCTCCAGCGCCATTCCCGGTGGGAAAGGCTCTCCCGCAGCCCAAACGGCGCCGTCGACAAAAGTCTCCCTCTTCCAGATGGGAACGGTCTTCTTCAGCGTGTCGATGAGCCAGCGGCAGGACTCGAAAGCAGGGGCTCGATGCGCCGAAGCCACCACGATCAGCACGCTGGTCTCGCCCACCAACAGCCGCCCCAATCGATGGATCATAGTGACCTGGCGTAGATCGAACCGGCTGCGCGCTTCGAGTACCAACTCACCCATCTGTTTGACTGCCATCTCTTCGTAGGCTTCGTAGTCCAGATGCAGCGTCGGGCGGCCGCGCGAATGGTTTCTGACCACGCCGTCGAAGACCACCAGCGCGCCGTCCTCGTCGCGCCTGGACTCATGAGTCAACTTCTCAACTTGGATCGGCTGGTGGGTCAATGCGACGGTTCCAGGGCCAATATCGGCCGGTTCGACGGCAGCCGGGCCGGGGAGCGAGTCGACCCCACCGGAAACGGGAGGCAAGAGCCCCACCTCGTCGCCCGCGCTAAGCACTTGGGCCGCGGTAGCAAACTCGGCATTCACGGCGACCGCAATGCCCTGCAAGGCCTCGGGCGTCAGGCGAGTCCCGGGGCCGGATTTGAGGCTCTCAAGCAAATCGGCCACAGTCGACCCCTCGGGCAACTCCATGGTCGACGCGGAAGCGCCCAGCCGGTCTTTCAACACCCCAAAGGGAAGAACTCGCACTTGCATCATGGCTAGCAGAATACCGCCTGCAGGTTAGACGCAGCGAGCCCGGATCGGTCCTCGAATAGGATCGGTCCGGGCTCGCTGGATCCGGGAAATGTGGGACAAGAAAACCTAGTGCATTTGGAACAGAAAACCCGTCGGAGTGCCCCACAGATTGCGGGCCCTGTCTTCGTAGAAGATGCTGAATTCGATGCCGCCGAGATCGTAGTCGAAGAGAGGGACGCGGTCGTAGGCCAGGCCGCCCTGGAAAGCGTACTCGTCTCCGCTGCAGTCGATCATCAGGGTCTCAAGCGAGGAAAGACGCTCCGGATGGGTGATCAGGAGGCAACCCATCGCAAAGGTGCCGAGCCCGAATTCGTTGCCGGCCATCAGCACTCGGGCACGACGGGCGGAACAACCCCGGTACATCATGCCGGTCTGCGCGGCCACCACCAGGATGTCGGCTTGCTGTTGCTGCTCGGCCAGAATGTTTTCAGCCAATTGCAGGCGCTGGCTTTGACGCAGGAAACGCGGCCCCATGCGTTCGGGAATGCGATTCGAAAAGCGGCGCTTGGTGGCGAGGACTGCCACCATCTTCTCCACCGCCTCGTTATAGGTGGGGGCTACGGCCTGCCAGCGTGGAACCGCAAACCAGTCTTCGGCGCCCTCCGGCAGCGGCCGGCGCGCAATCTTCTCGTTGCAGCTGCTGAGCCCCGGGAAGCACTTGCGCAGCTCGGTGACCTGGGCTTCGATGGGCCGCACCTTGTAAGTAGGCGGATATTCGCGTTTCGAGGCTGAGACCTCGTCCTTGTAGAGGTCGCTGACCGTATGGCGATGGATGATCTCCACCACCAGGTTGGCCACTTCCGTAGTCAGCTTTTTATCGCGATCGAGAACCAACTGGGCGCTATGGCGGTCAAGCTGCTCAATGGCCATCTGGTAGGCGCGCTTGAGAGCCTCTTCGAGAGAGTTTTTGAGCATCTCGTTCTGAAGCTCTGTGGTGTTACCGGAAAGATGGAGCGGAACGTTCAGCCGAGAATTCGCTGGAGCCGGAGTCGAAGTCGCCATGATCACCACTTTGCGTGCGCAACCGCGCACTGGAGTCTTTGTTTTTCATCGGCGCGATTACCGTTTCCAACAGCTTTCTAACACTAAAGTTGCTCTTGTTTAGAACAGGCAGGTTAGGCGGGATGGGAAGGGCAAACTTCTGCGAGGCCGCAGCGCCCTTATCGAGTTACAAAACTAATTGGTTTCTGTATTGGATGTCTGCGCCTGCCCAACCTCGCGACAGCTGGGCTGTGCCGCGAGGCTGAAAGGTGCCTTGGCGCTTTGGATCGGGCGCCAAGGTCTTGGTAAACTCCGCCCCAGACCAAACCTCCGGCTACGCCGGAACGCCTACCGCAATCACGGCTTCTTCGATCGGCGACGTATCGGGGTGGGCCTTGAGCAGCGGCAACGCCACAGCCAGCACGTCTTCGATGCGGCTGGCATAGTGGATCGTGACGCCCTCGATCAGCTCGGGGGTCAGGTCTTCCTCCACGTCCTGCCGGTTCTCAGCGGGAAGGATAATGGTCTCGATGCCCGCCCGCCGAGCCGCCAGGAACTTCTCCTTGATGCCGCCCACCGGCAGCACATTGCCGCTGAGCGTGATCTCCCCGGTCATGGCCGTCAACGGCCGCACCGGCGTATCGGTCAGCAGCGACACCAGCACCGTGGCCATGGTGACACCGGCCGAGGGCCCATCCTTGGGGATGGCTCCGGCTGGTACGTGGATGTGCAGGTCGAGGTCCTTGGTAAAGTCCTCTTCCAGCCCGACACTGGCGGCGTTCGAGCGGACCCAGGTCAGGGCCGCCTGCATGGACTCCTGCATCACCTCGCCGATCTGGCCGGTCATGGTGAAGTTGCCCTTGCCCTTCATCTTGTTGGCCTCGATGAAGAGAATGTCGCCTCCGGCCGGCGTCCAGGCGAGGCCAACGGCCACTCCTGGGCGCTTGATGCGCTCGGCGATCTCGGTGTCAACGCGCACTTGAATGCCGCCCAGAAATTCTTTGACCGACTCTCGCGTCACCACCAGCTTTTCCGTCTTGCCCTCAACCACGCGCCGCGCCTGCTTGCGGCAGACCGTGCCCAACGTCTGCTCCAGCTTGCGCACTCCGGCTTCCCGCGTGTAGTGGCGAACAATGTAGCGCACCGCATCCTCGGGAAACTCGATCTGCTCAGGCGTGATGCCGTTCTCCTTGATCTGGCGCGGAATCAGGAAGCGGAAGGCGATCTGCACCTTCTCCTCTTCGCTGTAGCCCTGCAGAAAGATCAGTTCCATGCGGTCCAGCAGCGGCGGCGGAACCGTATCCAACTGGTTGGCCGTGCAGATGAACAGCACCTTCGACAAGTCGAACGGCACATCCAGGTAGTTGTCCCGGAAGGTGTTGTTCTGCTCCGGATCCAGCGTCTCCAGCAGTGCCGAGGCCGGATCGCCGCGGAAGTCCCTGCCCAGCTTGTCGATCTCGTCCAGCATGATGACCGGGTCGTTGGTCTCGGCGCGGCGAATGCTCTGGATGATCTGGCCGGGAAGCGCGCCGATGTAGGTGCGGCGATGGCCGCGAATCTCCGCCTCGTCGTGCATGCCGCCCAGCGAGATGCGCTGGAACTTGCGGCCCAGCGCCCGCGCAATCGACTTGCCCAGGCTGGTCTTGCCCACTCCCGGAGGCCCCACAAAGCACAGAATCGGCCCCTTCATGTCCGGCTTCAGCTCGAGGACGCTCAGGTAGTCCAGGATGCGGTCTTTCACCTTCTTCAGTTCGTAGTGGTCCTCGTCCAGAATTTCCTTGGCCTTGGCGATGTCGATTTTGGAGCCGGAACTCCTGGCCCAGGGCAGAATGGCCAGCCACTCGATGTAGTTGCGGGTGAGCGAGTAGTCGGCGGCCATGGGAGACATGCGCGACAAGCGCCCCAGTTCCTTGAGCGCCTCCTTCTTCACGTCTTCGGGCATTCCCGCGGCTTCGATCTTCTGGCGCAGTTCCTCGGTCTCGCGCTGGCCCTCGTCCACATCGCCCAGTTCCTTCTGGATGGCCTTGAGCTGCTCGCGGAGATAGTAGTCGCGCTGCGACTGCTGCACCTGGTCCTGCACCTCGGTCTGGATCTTGGCGCGCAACTGCTGCACCTCGATCTCCTTGGCGAGATGGTTGTTGAGCACCTCGAGCCGCGTGAGGATGCTGGCCGTTTCCAACAGGTTCTGCTTGTCGTCGGTGGTCAGGAAGGGCAGCGACGAGGCGACAAAGTCCACCAGGCGGCTGGGTTCTTCGATATTGGCGGCGATGGTGCGCAGTTCGTCCGACAGTGTGGGCGACTCGGAGACGATCTGCTGGAACTGGCTGATAACATTGCGCACCAGCGCTTCCACACTCGAGGTAGCGGACCCGTCCGCGTCTTCCAGCGTCTCCACTTCGGCGATCATGAACGGCTCGGTCTGGGTATAGCGCAGCAACCGCACCCGCTCAACGCCTTCGGTGAAGACGAAGCGGCTCTGGTTCGGCATCCGCACCACTTTGTGGACCGTCGCCAGGGTGCCTACGCTGTGCAGATCGCCAGGCTTCGGCGCATCCAGACGCGGGTCCAGCTGCGCGGTCACCACAATCATTCGGTCTTCGCCCAGCGACTCGATCAACTGAATCGAGCTCTCCCGCCCTACGGTGAGGGGCAGAACGGCATGGGGCAACAAGACGGTGTCGCGGACCGGCAAGACAGGGATCCTGCGAACGATGGGTTTCCCCGGGGGGCTGTTCAGGACGATCGGATTGGAAGGGGTGCTAGGCACTGAGTGTCCTCGTATCAACTTTCCTTTGTTTGATGGCGCAGATTTGCCAAAAGTTTCAGAGATCTGTCACGCCCCGCGATCAGAGTCCCAGGCTTCAAGCCTCCACACCTCCGTAAAATACGGTCCAACCTTGGCCCGCGTTCCCGTCCAAGGCCTGCGCCGTCTTTACGTGCCGCCCAACCGGGCACGCACACACCAACGTTCCCAACTGGTTTGGATGCAATGTTGCACGAAGCATGTATCGGCAAAATGAAGCGAAAGGTGAGGAAGGCGCGTCGTTTGAGTTGGTTCCCCTTATGCCGGGTCTGCCGAAACGGCGCCTACGTGCAGGCTTGGAAAGCGGGGTTCGAGAGGCTCTGTGGAGAGGATGCCCCTGGGACATGCTTCGCCGGTGGCGGGAAATTGGATGCCGAAGAGGCGCGAGCGCACAGTTCTGGAGCCGAGTCATTCGACACCGATGTGCGAATGGCACCTCTCCGAAGATTCGATCAGCGGCCGTCGGGGACGCTCTTTTCGTGCTTGATGGCAAATTCGATATGTTCCCAGAGATCGTCTGGCGGCTCCACAATGGGAAACAGTTGGCGTGCAGCCTCAGCGATTGTCTCGAGATCGGCCAACAAGGCACGGCAGAGCTCACAACTTTGCAGATGAGGGTGTGTAGTGACGTCATCCCCGGAGCTGATCAGTTCCGGCAGTTGATCTTGAAACGCAGCGCAGGTGATAGGGTTCATCACGTTGTTGGTATCGACAGTCATCGGCGAGCCTCCAGCCGGGATTGGGTAGCGAGCGCGTCCCTTAATTTGAGTCTTGCCTTGTGCAATTGAGACTTGCTGTTGCCAATCGAGCAGTCGAGCATGGAGGCAATTTCATTATGCTCGTAACCTTCGATGTCGTGCAGCACAAAAATCAAACGATATCCTGCGGGCAGCTCTTCAATGGCACGTTCCAGGGCCATGCGGTCGATGGCGCCGGCCAGGTTGAGGTCGGGAACGCCAAAACTGCGTCCTGGCCGCTCTTCGGTAGCCGGCTCCATAACCTCGTCGAGCGAAATCACGGGCAGGCCCTTGCGGCGCAATTGCATCAACACGACGTTGATGGCCAGCCGGTGAAGCCAGGTGGAAAAGGCCGAGTCGCCGCGGAAGGTGGCGATCTTGCGGTGCAGTTGCAGAAACGCCTCCTGGGTCAGGTCCTCGGCTTCGGCCGTGTTGCCCACCATCCGCAGACACAGGGAATAGATGCGTCTTTTGTGGAGCGAGTAGAGCTGCTCGAAGGCCATGTGGTCGCCGGCCTGGGCTTTGGCCAGAATCTCGGCAGCAGCCAAATTGGGCGTTTCGCGTGGGGTCATGCCGAAGGAACTTCGAACCGCATCGGTCGGCAATTCCCGAGGCGGCTTGGGGAGGGGAGGGGATAATTGAAAGTTCAGCTTCGATTCGCTCGATTCGGGCATGCGCTTCCTCGCGTGTGGGGATCGCTCTTAGTGCTGGAGAGGCCTGCACCCTGCATCTATCCTCGATAGAATAAGGGAAGCAGTCAAGTGACGGCATTTCGGGGTAAGCGACAAGGCTTGTCAGCTTCAAACTTGACGTAATGAAATGTTTGAGTCAAACAAAGAGGTTTTGGGTGCCTGCAGTTTTGGGAGAGCGATGATTTCGAAGACAAGGCCGTGCGGGCTTTGCGGCAGATTCCCGGATCCTCAGGGGCACGTTCCCGTCGCCGGTGCGCCATGGCCGAATGACGAGCGGCCGCGCTTGCCACACGGCAGGAGTCTGCGCCTCAAACGGGCGAGGGCTGAGAGCGCCGGGATTCTGCTCGCGGCGGTGCTGGCTTTTGCTCCGGGCGCCTATTCGATTGCATGGACCCAGCAAGCGGGCTCGAGCAGCTCCGATGGAAGTTCTCTTTCCCGGTGGGAGGGGTCGCCGGTCCGAAGCATCTCCATCGAGGGCATCGCGTTGAGCCGGCTGGTTCCCCTGGCGGGGCACTTGGCCCAGGCCGAGGGCACGCCGCTGAACCGGGAGTCGTTGAAGCGCAGTCTGCGGCAACTGTTTGCCACCGGACTTTTCGAGAACATCGAGGTACAGGCCAAACCGCTGCAGAATGGCGTTGCACTGGTGTTTCATGGCACCCCGCGGACCTTCATTGGCACGGTGAGCGTGGACGGCGCCAAGGGCGCCACCCTGAATACGCAACTGGAGCGCGCCAGCCAGCTTGCGCCGGGTGCACGGTTCACGCAAGCCAAGATGGCGACAGCGCAGGAGCAGATGCGGCTGACCCTGGCACAAAACGGATTCAACGAGCCCGCGATCGCGTTTTCTCTCACCCCCCACCCGGAAGAACAGCTGGTGGATATCGCATTTCATGTGGTCAGCGGCCCTCAGGCGCGCGTTGGGGCCGTCGAAGTTGCCGGCGATGCGGAGATGAGCGTCGAGGAATTTCGCCGACATGCGCATTTGCGAACCGGTGCGCATGTGGATCACGAGACCGCCAACCGTGCCCTGGCCGGCGTGCTGAAGGACTACCAGAAACAGGACCGGCTGGAAGCCGAGATCAAGCTGGAGTCGCAAAAGTACATCCCTGCCAGCAACCGGACAGACTATCGTTTTTCAGCGACCCGGGGACCGGTGGTGAAGGTGCAGGTGGAGGGTGCCACCCTCAGCGCCGAGCGGGTGAAGCACGTGATTCCGGTGTTTGAAGAGGGCACGGTGGACGACGATCTGCTGAACGAAGGCAATCGGCGATTGCGCGACTACTACCAGCGGCTTGGCTATTTCGATGTGACGGTGGATCACCGCCTGGAGCCGTCCACTCCGGGGCAGGTGGTAATTCAATACAAGGTTGTTCTCGGCGGTCGCAGACGGGTGCAGCATGTATCGGTAGCGGGCAACCGTTATTTCGACGCGGCGACGCTGCAGCAGTTGCTGACCGTGCGCCCTGCGGACACCTTCGATCACCATGGCATTTATAGTCAGGCGCTGGTTTCGGCCGATGTGAACGCCCTGCAGGCGGTGTACCAGAATAATGGATTCGCCAAGGTCAAAGTAACAGCTGAAACCAGCAGCCCGGAAGCCGCGGGCACAGCGAAAGGCAAAACAGCGGGAACGCTTGACGTGGTTTACCACATCGAGGAGGGCCAGCAACTGCGAGTGGGAACGGTGCGCCTGGAGGGCAACGAGCACGTCGACGCCAAGGCGCTGACTCCGCAGTTCAACACTACTGCGGGTCAGTTGCTTTCTCCGCAGAACCTGGCCGGGGACCGGGACGCGCTGCTGACCGACTACTATAGCCGCGGTTTCGACAAGGTTCGCGTGGATGTCAGCGAGCATCCCGGGCCGGGCGACGCCGCCAAGGTGGACGTGGTATTCCACATTACCGAGGGCCAGCAGGTGTTTGTGCGCAAGGTACTGCTGACGGGGATACATTTCACACGGCCCCAGACGGTGGCGCAGGCCATCACGCTCCACCCGGGGGATCCGCTCAACCTGACGGCACTGGCCGAGACGCAGCGGAATTTCTACGAATTCGCCTTGTTCAACGAGGTGGGGACAGCGGTGGAGAACCCCTCGGGAGGCGAGACCTACAAGACCATCCTCCTCCAGGCTCAGGAGGCCCGGCGCTGGGCGCTGACCTATGGCGGCGGCTTCGAAGCCCAGACCGGCACGCCGCAGAACGATTGCGGCAGCGCACTGATCATTGGAGAGCCCTGCAACCCCAACGGCAAGACAGGCGTAAGTCCCCGGGTATTGGCTAATCTGACGCGCAATAATCTGTTTGGCCGGGAGCTGTCGGCCTCGCTGCAAGGGACCTACGGGTTGCTGGAGCAGAAGATCGACCTGCTCTTCCAGGACCCGCGCTTTCAGGGCAACCGGAATTTTGGGTTGACAGTCTCTGGCGGATACGCCAACAGCAAGGACGTGACCACTTATGTAGCCTCGAGGCTGCAGGCGGGAGTGCGGCTGACCGAGCACTTCAGCCCGCAGATGTCGGGCATCTCCAAGGCCAACACTCTGGTGTACGAGTACAATTTCCGCCGCGTGAAGGTAGCCCAGGACAGCCTGCAGGTTGGCCCGTTCGACCTGGTGGAACTGTCCACGGCGGTGCGCGTAGCCGGCCCGGGGCTCACCTGGATTCGCGACACGCGAGACAGCCCGCTGGATTCGCACCGTGGAACCTACACAAGCTTCCAGGAGTTTCTGTCGGCGAAGCCGTTCGGGGCCGAGACAAGCTTCAACCGGTTCGATGTGTCGAATTCCAGCTATTACGGCTTCGACAAAGGCCGTTTCGTGGTGGCCCGCAACAGCCGCTACGGACAGGAACGCGCCTTCGGGGGCCAGTCGGCTGAGCTGATTCCGTTGCCCGAACGTCTCTATGCCGGGGGACCGGTTTCGCTGCGCGGGTTTCCGGTGAATGCCGCCGGGCCGCGCGATCCCGAGACCGGATATCCGATCGGAGGCACAGGAGCGCTGGTGAACAGCACGGAGTTGCGCTTGCCTCCGCCGACGCTGCCGTGGGTGGGCGATACGCTGAGCCTGGTGCTGTTCCACGACATGGGCAACGTGTTTGCCAATGCCCACGATGCGTGGGCCAGCGCCTTGCGGGTTCGCCAGCCGGACCGCAGCCTGTGCATGAACCTGACGAACTACAACGCCGATCCGCAAAAGCCTCCGCCGATTGGGCCGACTAACTCGACCGGACCGCAGGGCGCGTGCAGCTTCAATTACTTTTCCCATGCACCTGGTATGGGATTGCGTTACCACACGCCGGTAGGGCCGGTCCGGTTGGATTTCAGTTATAACTTGAACACGCCGATCTACCCGGTAATCTATAACTACTCGCTGTCGCAGCCTGGTTCGCAGCCCCATGTGGGCGAAGCCCGGCATTTCAACTTCTTCTTCAGCCTGGGGGAGACCTTTTGATGGCGCCACGGCTCCCAAACCTGCGCACCTGCGTGGTTCAACGCGCTTGGTGGTTCCCTTCCCTTCTGGCAATATGCTTGCTCGCGGCCTTTGGCGCCGCCATCGAAGCACAGCAGAAAGCGGCGAAACCGCAGGCGGACGAGGTCCTGGACCGGGTGGTGGCCGTGGTCAACAACCACGCCATTCTGGCCAGCGAAGTGGACGACGAGATCCGGATCGCGGTGCTGGATCCAATGCAGGGCGGGCTCAGTGTGCTTTCTCGCAAGCGCGCTTTGGACCAGTTGATTGGCCGCGCGCTGCTGCAACAGCAGATCCGGGAAGAAGACGCGCAGGCCACCGATCCGCCACAGGCCGAGGTGGATGCCCGGCTGTGGGAGATCCGCAAAGAGGTGCCTGCCTGCGTGCGCCAGAACTGCGCCACGGATGCCGGGTGGAACAAGTTCCTGGCCGCGCACGATCTCACTGCTGAGCGGGTAGAGAGTTATCTGCGCTACCGGCTTGAGATTTTGCGCTTCATCGAGCAGCGCTTCCGGCAAGGCATTCAGATTTCGCCGCCGCAGGTGGAAGCCTACTACAAGGACACGTTGGTGCCACAATATGCGCCTGGAGAAGTGATTCCGCCGCTGGACAAGGTGTCTTCGCGCATCCAGGAGATCTTGCTGCAGCAGCAGGTGAATGTGCTGTTCGACGAATGGCTGCAGAACCTGCGCAAGCAGGGCGACGTGGAAGTACTGGATCCGACGCTGGAAAGCCCCGCATCGCAGTCCGGAGATGAACAGCCCAGCCAACCCGCGGGCAAAAAGGGAGAAGAGAGCCGATGAGCAGCGAACCCGAGTCTCCGCTTCAAGGCTCTGCTGAATCCAAACCGGAGACGGAACCGGCCGCCCCGCCCGAAACCAATGCAAAAGCCGATACGCCGAAACGGCACAAGCCTAGCCGGCTGCGGCGGTTTTTTCTGCGCCATCTGCCATTGTCGGTAGCTGGATTGGTAGTTTTGGCGTCGTTGGCCATGGTGGGGTTCTATTTCTGGGCCAGCTCGGCGCGCTTTGAGGCGATGGTCCGTACCTGGCTGGTGCGAGAGCTGGAGCAAGCTACAGGCGGACGGGTAGAGATCGCCGCGTTTCACTGGAATCTGTTGAACCTGGAAGCCGACGCCGATGGGCTGGTGATTCACGGGACCGAGGATGCCGGCGAAGCGCCCTACGCAAAGGTCGACCATCTGCGCGTAAATCTAAGCGTGCTGGGGATGTGGAGTCCGCAGGTGCTGCTGCGGAATCTGGAGATCGTTCGGCCCGGCTTTCATTTCATTGTTTATCCCGACGGCAGCACCAACCAGCCGCAGCCGCGCAAGCCGCAAAAGCGAAGCGGGTCCGCGATGGATACGGTCTTCGCTCTGAAGGCCGGTCATGTGGTGGTGGACCAAGGCTTGATTGCCTTCGAAAATCGAGCCGCAGCATTCGACTTCCAGGACCGCATGGTGCCCCTGGACCTGAACGCGGTCGATGTTTCACTGCGTGTTGGATACATTCCCGCAGCCGGCCGGCCGCACCCAGCTCCCGAGATGTACCGCATCGAGTGGGGCGCCGACGACCTGAACCTGGCGCGGGGCAAGGCCAAGCCCATGCACGGACATGTGCAGGCGACCGTGGACCTGAGCCGCACCTCGGCCTGGTTGCGCTCGCTCGATGTCACATCAAAGGACCAGGGCACCAAAGGCAGCGCCAAGACGCATTCCCTGCGGGTGACCGGAAGGCTTGTGAACTTTGCGCATCCCAACTGGGACGTGAAACTGGCCGGAGATCTGGATCTGGGCTGGATCGAACCTGCAACGGGCTATCCGGCAACTCCGAAGGGCGTTGCGCGACTGGATTTGATTGGCTTTGGCAGCGGCGGAGAATTCAGCAGCGACGGCACCGTTCAAGTAGAGGGCGGCTCGTACATCGGGACCGGCGTGGTCGCCACCGGGCTGGGAATGGATTTGCATGTACACGCCGATCCCCGGCGGTTGCTGATCACGCAGATTGTGGCGCGGTTGCGCCAAGGCGGAGAACTGGCGGGCACGGTAGACCTGAGTCCTTGGCTGCCGACAGCGCCCCGGCCTGTAGTCATGCAGGCTGCCGGCCACACGGCACGGGCAGTCCACCACGACCGCGACTTCGTCCCTCCCGCACCTCCGCCTCTCATCATTCCTGTAAACGGCAAGGTGACGGCCGAGTTCAAAGACGTGGCGCTCGACACCATCCTGGACATGGTGAGCGAAGCTCCTTTCATGCGCCTGGGGCTGGATTCCCGGGTGAATGGCATTGCCACCGCCAACTGGACCAACGGCGACGAGAGCAACGTCGTGGTGGACAGTGCACTGAATCTTGTTCCTGGCAGGCGCTACGATGCGCAGGAAGCTCCGGCTAGCGGGCGGATCGACGGCACCTACAAGCAGAAGGACGGCTCGGTGGACCTGCGCCGGCTCGAGGTGCGGATGCCGTCCAGCTCTGTGGATGCGCATGGCAAGCTGGGGGCCTATCCGCTGACTACGCCCACGGCGCTGAGCATGGACGTGCACACCACCAACCTGGGAGAGTTCGATACCGTCTTCCGCGACCTGGGGCTGACGCGCAACGGCAAGAGCGGCACTGCGGCCTTGCCCCTGGCTCTGGCCGGGCAGGCCGATTTCCACGGAACCTGGGCCGGATCGATGCAGAATCCGGTCCTCGCCGGAAACCTCAAAGCCACCCAGGTCGCAGTCGAGATTCCGCCCGTCTCCCCTGCTCCCGGAGCCCAGCCTGCCGCCGCCGCGCCGAAGCAGGTGCGCTGGGACTCAGTGGAAGCCAGCGGTAGCTATTCCGCTCAACGCTTGGCAATTGATCATGGATTGCTCCGCCGGGGCAACGCGGAGATAGCGGTGGAAGGCACTCTTGAAGGAGTCCTGGAGCCTCCCACCCCGGCCGAGGCGGCCGCAGCCCACAGCATGGCCCCGGAGCTCAATTTCGATGCCGACTCTCCGCTCCACATGCATGTGCGGGCCAGCAACGTGGGCCTGGAGGAACTGCTCCCGATTCTGGGTCAGAACCTGCCGCTCACTGGCGCCTTGGGCGCGCAAATCGAGTTGCAGGGGCCGTTGCATTCTCCCGAGGGTACGGGTTGGCTTGAAGTGAACGGCGGCAGCTTTTACGGCGAGCCGGTGGCGCGCTTCCGGGCCCAGGGGACGATGGCCGACGGCGTGATCAAGCTGGCCTCGGTCAATGTGAATGAAGCCACCGGCACCATTGGTGCAGCAGGGAGCTACGATCTGAATTCCAAGCGCTTCCTGCTCGATGCACATGGCGCCGGCATTGACGTGGCGCGCATCCAGTGGCTCCACAAAGAGGGTCAGGAGATCACCGGCAAGCTGGGGTTCACCGTGGCCGGCTTCGGCACGCTCGATGACCCGCGGGTGGAGCTTCGCGCCTCGCTAGGCTCGCTGGTTGTGGCCGGAGAGCCACTGGGCGGGATGGAACTGGTGGCGCACACCGTCAACCGCGCACTCATCTATGACGCCACCACTTCGTTGGAAGGTGTGCAACTGACCCTGCACGGTCAGACCGCTCTCAAAGACGATTACGCGACCCAGGCGCGGCTGGAGTTTTCACGCTTCAACATTGGCGCCGTGCTGAAGATGGCGCATGTTCAAGGCCTTAGCGGCGAATCCTCTCTGGCTGGCACGGTCACCGTTGCCGGTCCCCTGGCCCACATCGACCAACTGCACGGCGAAGCGCGGCTGCGGGAACTGGAGGCGACGCTCTCCGGCGTTCATTTGAAGAGCGAGGGCGGTGTGCACGCCACGCTGGCCAACGGACGAGTCAACCTTGACCCGCTGCACATTACTGGAGAAGACACAGATCTCCACGTGCAAGGCAGCCTGGCCTTGAAGGACAAGCAGCAACTGGACATGTCGGCCAGCGGCGCGGTGAACCTGAAGCTGGCACAGACGCTGGATCACGATCTGACGGCCGGAGGCAGCAGCACATTTCAGGTTGAGGCCCACGGGCCGGTCTCGAATCCGGAGCTGAAAGGCCGCATCGATTTTCAAAACGGTGCCCTCTCCCTCGAGGACATTCCCAACGGCTTGAGCCAGTTGCACGGCACCCTGGAATTCAACCAGAACCGGTTGGAAGTGAAGTCGCTGACCGCCATGAGCGGAGGCGGATTGCTGAGCGTGAGCGGCTCACTGGCCTACCAGCACGGCCTCTTCGCAGACCTTTCGGTGACCGGGAAGGGGATTCGCATTCGCTATCCCGTGGGGGTGAGTTCGCAGGCCGATGCCACGCTGCACCTGCAGGGCTCGCAAAACAACCTTTTGCTCAGCGGAAACGTGCTGATTACCCGCTTCACCATGAATCAGGATCTGGACATCGGGGCGCTGGCGGCGCAGGCCAACACCGTGCCGACGATTGTGCCCCTCGACGCGCCTTCGAACCACATCCGGCTGGATGTGCACGTGCTCTCCTCGGTGCAGCTGAACTTTCAGAACGCCTATGCCAAGTTGGCCGGCGATGTGGATCTGCGCGTGCGCGGCACCGTGGCCTCCCCCTCGCTTTTGGGCCGTGTATCAATTACCGAAGGCAACGCCATGATTGCCGGCACGCGCTATGAGTTGCAGCGTGGAGACATCTCGTTTACCAACCCGGTGCGCATTGAACCGGCCATCGACCTGAACGCCACAGCGCGCGTGGAAGATTACGACATCACCCTGGGATTGCACGGGCCTCTGGACAAACTGGCCGTCACCTATCGCAGCGATCCGCCCCTGCCGGAAGCCGACGTGCTGGCGCTGTTGGCGCTGGGCCGGACGCAAAGCCAGCAACGGCTCTATACGCAACAACAAGAGCAGACCGGGGCCAACCCCACCACCGACGCGCTGTTGGGCGGAGCTCTGAATGCGGCCGTCAGCAGTCGCGTGCAGAAACTGTTCGGCGCAGGCAGTGTGAAGGTGGACCCGAATTACCTGGGGACGCTGGGCAACTCCACCAGCCGAATCATTGTGGAGGAGCAGTTGAGCCGCTACGTGACCCTGACCTACGCCACCAACGTAAGCTCGACCAGCCAGCAGTTGCTGCAGGCCGAAGTGGCCATCAATCGCCACGTTTCGGTGCTGATCGCGCGAGACGAGTCAGGGGTGTTCTCGATGGTGATCAAGCTGACGCGGCGCTACCGGTAGACTCGCCGCGTCCGCTCAGGCTCCCATCCACTTTCTCAATTGCCGTTGCGCCGGCTTCTCCACGAAGTGTAATGCCAGCAGGGCCAGCCCGATCAGCAGCACATAACTGAACCAAGGGTCGAACCGTGCCAGGCCGAGCCGGTTGAGCACGTGCGAGTCGTGAATCAGCGTCCACATGGTGAAGTGCAGCATGTAAAGGCAGAAACTCGCCTCGCCCACGAATACCAGCGGACGCGCCCCCAAGATGCTGGCGAGCCAATTCTCGCCGGCCAAACCAAGTACGATGCAGGCGAACAGAGGCATCAGCAGGCCGTCGTGCAAAATGGCATAGGGCACCACCGGCCCCATCATCAACATGCCGTAGATGCCGGCAAAACCAGCCAGCCCCAGCCACAAGCGCAAACGGCTTTCGCGCACGATCAATTCGTCCAACTCGGCCAGCATCACGCCAAAAACGAAACTGGCGACGTGAGAGTACGGGGTATATTTGAGCGCCCAGAGCCAGTGGCCGTAGCTCCATCGATCGGGATGGGCGATGCCGTCGGGATTGAAGATCATGTAGAGAGCGCCCGGCACCATGCCCAGCACCCAGACGGCGGACATCTTCCAGAGATGCGTGCTCATGCGCTGGGGCCGCTTCCACGCTGCCAGCCAGGGAAAGATCACGTAATAAAAAGCCTCGGCCGACATGGTCCAGGCCGGGGTGTTCATGAACGTGGCAATGGCCGGGATCCAGCCTTGCAGCAGCAGCGGCGTAAGCACCACCCCGGCCCAGAACATGCCGTGGGTATGGGAGACGTATTCCCGGTTGAGCTGCCCCCAACTGAGCAGGATGCTGAGGATGTAGATGGGATAGATGCGCGTGAATCGCGCCTTCCAGAAGCGAACCTTATTCAGCTCACCGGCCCGCGCCCGCCCGGAGTAGTTGTAAGCCAGCACGAAGCCCGAAAGCAGGATGAAGTAGCTGACCGAGACATAGCCGGCGTCGACCACCGGGGCCATGAAGCCAAACCACTTGGGATTGGAGAAGTGAAAGAGAACGATATTGACGGCCGCGAAACAGCGCAGCCCTGTCAGAGCATTCAGCCGGGCTGGTTTCTTGATCTCCACTGGCAGTTAGACGTCTCCTGGCGTTGGCACCGTACAGCCGCGCAAGCCAGTGCCCGTGCTGCCGGCTTCAAACCGCTCGCCACTCGCGAATCTCTGTACCGCTGAGTTTTGTTGTCCGCCTGCGGGAACGTCGAGCGACCCGGGGGAGTCCAGGCGGAATTGCTGCCTATACGGTCCGGCAGTCAACGGGAAGCCGGCGGCTGGAAGTTGCTCTTACGCCGTGACCAGCGATCCGACCTTCTCGCCCATGACCACCCGCTTGATGTTGCCGGGCTGGTTCATGTTGAAGATGATCATGCGCATATCGTTGTCCTTACACAGACTCACCGCGGTCAGATCGATCACCTTCAGCCCCTGGCGCAGAATTTCCATGTAAGTGATTTCGTCGTATTTGACGGCATCCTTCACCAGCACCGGGTCGGCGCTGTAGATGCCCTCGACCTTGGTGCCTTTGAGCAGCACGTCGGCCTTGATTTCCATGGCTCGCAGGCTGGCTGCCGTGTCGGACGAGAAGAAGGGATTGCCGATACCGGCGGCGAAGATGACCACACGGCCCTTTTCCAGGTGGCGAGTGGCCCGCCGGCGAATGTAAGGCTCGGCGATCTGGTTCATGAAGACCGCGCTCATGACCCGGCAGGGAACGCCGCGCCGTTCCAGCGAATCCTGGAGTGCGATGGCATTGATGACCGTGGAGAGCATGCCCATGTTGTCGGCGGAAACCCGGTCCATCTCCTTGGCTTGCTGGGCGACGCCGCGGAAGAAGTTGCCTCCGCCCACCACAATGCCGATCTCCACGCCCAAGGCGTGCACTTCGACGATTTCATCGGTGATTCCCGATACCTTTTCGGCATCCAGACCAAAGCCGCGCGCACCGGCCAGAACTTCCCCCGAGAGCTTTAAAACAATCCGTTTGTACATATCTTTTCGAGTATCGCATATCGGGGGAGCACCTGGCCTCGCGATCTCCAACATGCAAAACGGCCCAGGCGTTACTCCTTGGTCACCACGAGCATGCGATACCAATCGAAGAATGGCAGACTTTGCGGTCAGTTCCCGAACAGCCAGGCGCTGGAGGATGCACCCGCAGGAAAGATCAGGCGCCGCCTTTTTCCAGATTGTCGAGCCGCGCATCATGCTGGCCCAGACTCCTGTAGAACTCCTTCATGTCCGCCTCGATCCGATCCAGCCGCGATTCCATTCGGTCCAACCGGTGATCCAAGTTGTCCATGCGATGTTCAAGGGCATCCATCCGGTGTTCGAGAGCGCCTATACGCTGTTCGAGAGCGCCTATGCGTTGTTCGAGACCACCTATGCGCTGTTCGAGACCGCCTATGCGCTGTTCGAGACCGCCTATGCGCTGTTCGAGACCGCCCATGCGAAGACCGAGACCACTCAAGGACCGCTGATTGAGCAGGATTCCTGCCAAGATCATCAGCGTGGGCAAACCGGCCGTGATGAACAGTTGCATGTCGTTCATGGACCCAGCGTACCCCCGTTTCCTTTCGCTGTCGAGATCCCAAACCTCGCCAAATACCGCCAACAAGCACGAAAAGGCCCGAAGCCGAAGCTCCGGGCCTATTCGATTTCACTGCAAGCAGGTTACTCGGCTACCACTTCGACTGCCTTGGTGGTGGCCACGGTCCAATCGGGCGCGCCCACTTTGAACCGCGCGAAGCGCCGCACGGTGATGTTCTCGCCCATCTTGGCTACCTTCTGTGCAATCAGTTCCTTGATGGTGACGGACTGCTCCTTGATGAAAGGCTGATCCAGCAGGCAGAATTCCTCGTAGAACTTGCCCATCTTGCCTTCCACGATCTTTTCGATCACCGGAGCAGGTTTGCCCGTTGCTGCGGCCTGGGCGCGATAGATCTCCTTCTCGCGTTCCATGTCTTCCGGATTCACGTCTTCGGACTTCACGTAGCGCGGATCCGAAGCGGCGATGTGCATGGCGATGTCCTTGAGCAGTTCCTGGAACTCATCGGTCCGGGCCACAAAGTCGCTCTCGCAGTTGACTTCAACCAATACACCGATCTTGCCGCCGGCGTGAATGTAGGTGCCCACGGCGCCCTCATTCGTGCTGCGAGCCGCCTTCTTCTGCGCCGATGCCATGCCCCGCTTGCGCAGAACCACAAAGGCCCCTTCGATATCCCCGTTCGCTTCTTGCAAAGCCTTCAGGCAGTCGCCCATCGGCGCGCCGGACTTTTCGCGAAGCTCCTTCACCAACTTGGCTTCAATCTTTACGCTCACGGTCGTCTCTCTTTTCCTGTTTTTCGTGGCCCCTTGCGGGGCTTCCAGTCTTTCAATCTTCTACCGATAGGTTCCGGTATCGCCCGCCGTCACCGCACAAATACGGTCAGCCGCACCGCAGGTGCCAAGCGCTCAAAGAAACAGCGTGGCAAGCAAATTGCCCGGCCACGCTGCTTTCATTCTCCGCACATTGTGCGACAGCAGGATTAAACCGCGCCGCCAGCCACTTCCGCTTCGTCCAGAGCAGCCACAGCCGCGGGAGCCTTGCGGATGCCGCCGCCCAGGGCAGCTTCCAGGTCCACTTCTTCCACTGCGGCAGCCTCGACGGCGACCTCAGCTTCGGCAGCAACCGGCACCGGGAGCTCTTCGGAAAATGCCTTGTCGCCCACCAGGTTCACGCCCTCGGCCGCCGAATCGGCGATCTTCGAGGTGAACAAGCGAATCGCGCGCAGCGCATCGTCGTTGCCCGGAATCACATAGTCCACAACCGTCGGGTCGCAGTTGGTATCCA
>CAZLMY010000115.1:0-18741 GCA_964560845.1 uncultured Occallatibacter sp.
AACTCCAGACCTGTGCGAGGCTCTGGAAGCGGTGATCGCAACCGGCGCAGATTGCCTGCTGACCTCGGGCGGAGCCGCGGACGTCTTGAGCGGAGCGGAATCGATTGGGCGCCTGGTGAAACAGGCTGGAAGGCGTCTGCACATGATGGCCGGAGGCGGGTTGCGCCTGTCGAACCTGGTGCAGGTGGTGCGGCGCTCGGGGGTCCGCTATCTGCACGGCTCGCTCAGCAGCAGAGAGGGCCGGTTGTCGGCTGGTTCGGTAGAGGCGCTGGAAGAGGATGTGCGCGAGGCGATCCGGCTGCTGAACGAGGAATTCGCCCCGCTTCAGTCGGCCTCGCTGGCGGGCTAGCGGGGCCGACCGCCGCTCACACCCGGATGATTTGGACGCCTTGGCGCTCGAAGGGGGCCAGGGCTTCGGGGCCGGCGCCGCTGTCGGTGATCAGGACATGCAGCTCGTTGGCCGGGCAGATGAAGGCGGGGCTGACCTTGCCCAGTTTGCTGGAGTCGGTGGCGACGATGACGCGCTTGGACTGCTTGAGCATCTTGCGGTAGACCAAGGCCTCGTCGGCCTCCAGGGTGGTGGCTCCGCGTTCGGCGTCGAGGCCGGTGACGCTGAGAAATACCTGATCCATATAGACGTTGTCGAGAAAAGTGAGCGCGGCGTTGCCGGTGAGCGAAAACGACCAGGCCCAGGGCACCACGCCGCCGGTAAGATAGGTGCGGATGCCGGGCTGGTTGCACAGTTCCATGCCGATATTGATGGCGTTGGTGACCACCTGAATCTTGTCGCGGTGGCGCAGGCTGCGGCCGATATGGGTGGTGGTGGTTCCGGCGGTGAGCCCGATGGTCTCCCCGGCCTTGACCAGTTCCGCGCCAGCCAGTCCGATGCGGCGTTTCTCCGCGGCGTTGCGCTGTTCGCGGGCCAGGAACGAGCTGTCGTAGCGGAAGGGCTCGTAAAGCAGGGGCTCGACCAGCTCCGCGCCGCCATGGGTGCGGCGGATGAGGCCACGGTTTTCAAGCCGGGCCAGGTCGCGGCGGATGCTGGGGGCCGAGGAGCCGGCGACGGCCAGAAGCTCTTCGATGGTGGCGGTCCCGGTGCGGAGAAGGTACTTGATGATCTGCTCGGAACGTCGATTGATGGAGTCGGACATATCAACGCGATTTTACTCTGTCGGCGGGACGAGTCTGAAAGATATCGTGCAAAACGATCCTGAAACGATCAAAAAATACCAAACAATTTTCATGTCGATGATCACTTATGCGGTATATGATCATATTGAACTCAATTTCAGCCTGTGCGTGCAGGCCCCCGGGGACCCCATCGATGCCGAATTTTGCTCATGAGATGTTGCGCGAGATCTACGAACAGCCGGAGGCGCTGCGCCGGACTCTTGCCCTGTATTTGACCGAGGGTGGGCTGAAGCCGGAGGTAGCCGAGCGGCTGCGGGGATGGGCGATTCCGGCAGGCGAGGTGTTGATTGCCGCTTCCGGGTCCAGCCGGCACAGCGGGCTGGCGGCGGAGATTCTGCTGGAAGACCTGTGCGGACTGGCGGTGGACGTGGAGTACGCCAGCGAATATAGCTGCCGCGGCGGGTCGGAACGGCTGGCGATTCGGAACCCCAGCGTGCTGGTGCTGTCGCAGTCGGGCGAGACGTCGGACACGCTGGCGGCCTTGCGCGAGGCGGCGCGGCGCGGGCAGAAGACGCTGGCGATCACCAACACGAACGACTCGACCATGGATCGCGAGGCGCTGGTGGCCATGCCGCTGGCCGCAGGCGTAGAGCGGGCGATTCCGGCCACCAAGAGCTTTACCTGCCAGTTGGCGGTGCTTTATCTGCTGGCGCTTTACGAGGGCGTCCGGCTTGGCCGCATGGACCAGGCCGCCTTGGCACAACACATTGCCGATCTGCGCGCCCAGAGCGGCAGCATCGAAGCACAACTGGATGGCTGGCGCGAACAGATGGCGGCCCTGGCGCACAAGTATAAGGATGCCTCCACATTTCTTTATCTGGGCCGCGGCATTCACTACGCCATTGCGCGCGAGGGCGCGCTGAAGTTGAAGGAAGCCTCGTATGTTCATGCCGAGGGCTATCCCGCGGGTGAGTTGAAGCACGGGCCCAATGCGCTGGTGAGCGATCGCGTGCCGCTGGTGGTTCTGGCCACGGTGGATCGAGAACTGGATGCCTCTGTGGCGCGCTACGAGCGCACGGTGCAACTGCTGGCCGACATGAAAGCGCAAGGCGCCAAGGTGATCGCCATTGGCAATGAGGGCGATACAGAGGTAGAAGCGCTGGTGAGCGATTTTGTGCCGGTGCGGCCCGCACCCGAGTATTTGTTGCCCATCTCCGAAGTGGTGCCGCTGCAGATGTTCTCGTATTTCATGGCGCTGGAGCACGGGGTTGACGTGGACCGTCCCAGGAATCTGTCCAAGGCCGTGGTGGAAAAGGAAGCCTAGCGAGGCGTTGGCTGCGGCATGTCTGCGAAGGACTCCCGATCCATGCGCCGCGTGATATAAATTGCCCCAGTTGAACGGGGCCTTCTCGATCGGCTTCAAGGTTTTGGTCCGGTTGGCGATGCTGTTCACAACTTGTTTTCGATGGGCGCGATGGTGCGCCGCAAGAAGAAGGAAATCGATGACCGCAAGCAGCATCGTCAGCCAGCCAGTAGTTCGCCATCCTGCCGCGTGGGTTCCTACTCTCTATTTCGCTGAGGGACTTCCCTTCTACGCCGTCAATTACATGGCGCTTTATTTTTATCAGAATATGGGCGTGGCGAACGCCGTTACCACGCTGGTGATCAGCCTGCTAGCATTTCCCTGGACTCTGAAACCCATCTGGAGTCCGATGCTGGAGATGTACAAAACCAAGAAGTTCTTTGTGGTGGGCACGCAGTTGATCGGCGGCTTGAGTTTGGTGTTGATTGCGCTGTCGCTCAACATGCCGGGTTATTTCCGCTACTCGATTGCTATCTTCGCGGTGCTTGGATTTTGTTCGGCGACGCACGATATCGCCGCGGATGGCATCTATATTGCCTCGCTCACTTCAAAGCAGCAAGCTGCCTATATTGGATGGCAAGGCGGCTTCTATAACCTGGCGAGGATTTTTTCGACAGGCGGTTTGTTGTGGCTGATCGGCGTATTGGGCGAGAAGTTTGCGCTGGCGCATGTGGCTGCGCCGCTGGTGCGCGCCTGGATGGTGGTCTTCGCCGCAGTGGGATTGATGCTGGTGGCGCTGAGCCTCTATCACGCGCACATGCTGCCCACCGGCGGGGAAGAACGCAAATCGGAGAGTGTTCGCCAGATGGCCGCGACTTTCTGGGATGTTCTCGTAACCTTCTTCAAGAAAAGAAACATCTTCTTTCTGCTGCTGTTCATCTTTCTTTACCGTGCCGGCGAAGGCCAAGTCATCAAGGTCGGTCCGCTGTTTCTGCGAGCCACGCGCGCAACCGGCGGATTGGGATTGAGCTTTCAAAAAGTCGGCGCCATCTATGGCGTGTTCGGCAGCGCCGCCTTCATTCTGGGCAGCGTGCTGGGTGGCTACTTCATCGCGCAGTTGGGATTGAAGCGCGCGTTACCGTGGCTGATTCTCACGTTGAACCTGCCCATGCTCGCCTATTGGTATTTGAGCGTAGCGCTGCCGGAGAATCCAGTGCTAGTGACCACCGCAATGAGTGTTGAGATGTTCGGATACGGCTTCGGATTTGTCGGCGTGATTCTGCTCATGATGCAGGAGATTGCGCCGGGGAAATATCAGACAGCGCATTACGCATTTGCCAACTCGTTGATGAATCTCGGCGTGATCTTGCCTGGAGCCGCGAGTGGTTGGATTCAGACCAGGCTCGGATACACGAACTTCTTTATCTGGGTGATTATCGCAGCACTGCCCGCGTTGATTCTATCGCGCTTCATTCCGATCCGGGGCGGCGCACAAACTGCGCCACCTCAGATTGTCGAGGCGCAGGGATAGAGCAACGCACGTTTCATATGGAGGAATTCGAATGGCAAAGACGACCCAATTGGAAGTCCAGGAGCGCCCGGCAATTGAGGCCAAGACTGGATTGATCGCCGTGATTCTGGCGGCCGGCAAAGACCGCATCACGGCCGATGGCCAGCCCCTGGTCTTGCAAACGCTGGGCGAGCGCAGCATTCTGCAGTGTGTAGTTGAGAATGCGTTGCAAGTGGTGCGGCCTGAAGATACCTATGTCGTCGTTGGCTACCACCAGGAAGACGTGCGGGCGCACCTGGGGCCCAAGTTCAATTACGTTGTGCAGGAAGAAGCGCTGGGCACGGGACATGCGGTGCTGCAGGTTTCGAACCAGCTCAAGGACTTTCAAGGCAACATGCTGATTCTCTATGGCGACACGCCGCTGTTCCGGCCGGACACGATTCGCGGACTGCTGAATCGGCATCAACTGCGCAAGGCGCATCTGACTCTGCTGACCGCGGACGTGGATCGCTCGCTTCCTTACGGGCGCATCATTCGCGACGCCGCCGGGAACATCATCGACATTATCGAGGACCTTGAGGCTACGCCCGAGGTGCGGCAGATTCGCGAATTGAATGTGGGCGCGTATGTGGTAAACGCGGCCTCGATCTCCGCTGCTTTAGAGAAACTGTCGCCTTCGCCGCGAGACGGCGATTATCGGCTCACCGACTGTGTGCATCAACTGATTCGCACCGGGCTGCGTGTGGCCAACTATCAACTCTACGATCAGGACGAGGTACAAGGTATCAACTGCGCACAAGATTTGGAACACGCAGAATTCATTCTGCAAAAGCGCCTGTTTCGTCCGCGCCGCCAGGAAGAACAGAACATGGTGGCCTTTGGAACCGGCGGCTGGCGCGCCATTATCGGCGAAGGGTTCACCATGCACAACGTGCGCCGCATGAGCCAGGCGTTGTCGAACGAGATTACGCGGCGAGGTTGCGAGAAGCAGGGCGTGATCATCGGCTACGATCGCCGCTTCTTGTCGAAACAGGCGGGAGAAGCATCGGCGGAGGTCTTCGCCGGCAATAACATTCGCACTATCTTATTAAGCGAAGACGCGCCCACGCCGCTGGTGACTTACGCCACGGCTCTTGAGAACTCGGCCTATGGCCTGGTGTTCACGGCGAGCCACAATCCGCCTGAATGGAATGGGCTGAAGGTTTTCAATAGCGACGGTTCGCTGCTATTGGACGACGACACGCGCCGCATCGAGACGGAGACGAATGCGCTGACACCGAGCCAGGTGATCAAGCTGGAACTCGATATCGCGCTTGAGGCCGGAATTGTGAAGCGCAAGGACTACAACAACCCTTATGTCGATGCGGTTGAGAAGTTGATCGACATGGACGCGATTCGCAAAGCCGGGTTGAAGGTCATCGTCGATCCCATGTATGGCGTGGGTCAACTTACGCTGGGCACGGTGTTGACTGAAGCGCGTTGCCGCGTGACATTCATTCATGAACGCCACAATCCGCTGTTTGGCGGGCGTTCGCCTGCGCCCAGTCTTGAGGCGCTGCGCATGTTGAGTTCGCAGATGGAAGAGGACGGCTACGACGTGGGCCTGGCAATGGATGGCGACGCCGACCGCATTGCGATTCTCGATGAGAAGGGCCGGTATATTTCTGTCAACGACCTGTTGCTGCTGCTCTATTGGTATCTGCACGAAGTGCGCGGCGAGCGCGGCGGCGTGGTGCGCAACCTGGCCACGACTCACCTGCTCGATCGCCTGGCGCGCTCGATGGGCGAGCAATGTTATGAAGTGCCGGTGGGCTTCAAACATATTGTGAATGTGATGCAGCAGCACAACGCATTGCTGGGCGGCGAGTCGTCGGGCGGGCTCACCATTCGCGGACACATCCTGGGCAAAGACGGCATCTTTGCATCGGCGCTGGTGGTGGAGATGCTGGCGCGCACCGGTCAGAAGATCTCCGAATTGCGCGACAGAGTCTATGCCATTACCGGTCCGCTCTTCGATTTGGAAGAAGGCATTCCGGCAACGCCGGAGATGCGGGTCGCGGTTCCGCGGCGCCTGAAAGATGCACCTAGCAGCCACATTGGCCGTTATCCTGTGACGCACATTTCTCATGCCGACGGGACCAAGCTTTTTCTCGAGAACGAGAACTGGGCGCTGTTGCGCTTCTCGGGGACCGAACCGGTGTTGAGGCTTTCAGTGCAGGCCGACACGGAAGAGAAAGCCAAGGAACTGATCCAATGGCTGCGGCAATTTGTGACGGCGGTAGGGTAAGAAGCAGCGAACAGGGATTAGGGAACAGGGAGCCTCGTCAGCGACGGAAGTTGAGGCGTCCGCTTCTACTTCCCATCGGTTCGATTGGATCTGAGGTTTCCCACCCTAGCGACAAAAGCAAATACGTCGCGAGGGTGGGGCACCCGGCTTTTGGCGGTTGACTGACAACGATTCAGTCGCATTTCATTTCGGAGGCATTGCTTGCGCTACGGCTATTTCGATAACGAGAATCGCGAGTACGTGATCGATCGCGTGGACGTTCCTGTTTCGTGGACCAACTATCTCGGCGTCAAGGATATGTGCACGGTCCTTTCGCATAACGCGGGCGGGTATTCGTTCCTGAATAATGCGGAACACCACCGCATCACGCGCTTTCGCGCCAACGGCGTGCCGCTCGACAGGCCGGGCCACTATGTGTATCTGCGCGACGACGACACGGGCGAATACTGGAGCGTGTCATGGCAGCCTGTGGGCAAGAGCCTCGATGAAGCGCGCTACGAATGCCGCCATGGGCTTTCGTATTCGAAATTCTCTTGCGACTACCGGGACATTCATGCGGAACAGACGCTGTTCATTCCTGTCGAGGACGACGTCGAGTTGTGGGATGTGAAGATCCGGAACACCGGTGCGAAGCCGCGCCATCTGAGTGTCTTCGCGTACGTGGAATTCTCGTTTCACCACATCGAGATCGATAACCAGAATCTGCAGATGAGCTTGTATGCCAGCGGCACCGACTACAGCGATGGCGTGATTCAATACGACTTCTATTACGAGCCGGATGCCTTTCATTATTTTGCAGGCAGCTTTGATCCGGATAGTTACGACACCATGCGCGACGGCTTTCTGGGCAACTATCGCACGGAGACCAACCCGCTGGCCGTGGAGCAAGGAACGGGCAGCGGCAGCGCCGAGCTTGGCGGCAATCATTGCGGCGCTCTGCAGAAGAAGATCGTCGTTGCGCCCGGTGAAGAATCGCGCCTGGTATTCATGCTGGGCGTGGGGGAGCGTGAAAAGGGAAGAGCGATCAAGAGCAAGTACTCCGACTTGGCTGCGGTCGACCGCGAGTTCGCCGCGCTGAAGAGTTACTGGGCGAAGAAGCTTGCCGTTCTGCAATGCAAGACGCCGCATGAAGGCCTGGACACGATGGTGAACACGTGGACGCTCTACCAGGCGGAGACCTGCGTCGTGTGGTCGCGCTTTGCGTCGTTCATTGAGGTGGGCGGGCGCACCGGGTTGGGCTTTCGCGACACGTCGCAGGACGTGATGAGCGTGGTGCATACGAACCCCGCAAAGTGCAGGCAACGAATTGTGGAATTGCTGAAGGCGCAGGTGAGCCAGGGGTACGGGCTTCATCTATTCGATCCCGATTGGTTCGACGCGGAAAAGCAGAAGGCGCCACCGTTCAAATCGCCGACCATTGCCCACGCGCCCGATGTGAAGAGCATGATTCATGGGATCGAGCACGCGTGTTCCGACGATGCGCTGTGGATTGTGGTGACGGTTTGCGAGTATGTGAAAGAAACCGGCGATACGGCGCTGTTCGACCTAGTACTGCCCTTTGCCGACAAGGGTCAAGGCACTGTGTACGAGCATCTGAAGCGGTCGCTCGATTTCTCAGCCGAGCAAGTGGGCCAGACGGGCATCTGCAAGGGCCTGCGCGCGGATTGGAACGATTGCCTGAACCTGGGTGGGGGCGAGAGCGCGATGGTGTCGTTCATGCACCATTGGGCGCTGCGCGCGTTTGTTGAAGCCGCGGAATATCTGGGCCGCAGCGAAGACGCTACCAAGTATGGCGCGCTGGCTGACAAGGTGCGTGCGGCCTGCGAAAAGGAATTGTGGGATGGCGCGTGGTATCTGCGCGGACTTACGGCCAAGGGCCTGAAGGTTGGCTCGCAGGAATGCGAAGAGGGCAAGGTCTTTCTGGAGAGCAACACCTGGGCGGTGCTTTCGGATGCTGCAGGTGTCGAGCGCGGCAAGAGCGCAATGGATGCGGTGGACAAGTATCTGTTCTCGGAATATGGCATTCATCTTTTGTGGCCGGCCTTCTCAAAGCCCAGCGACGATATCGGTTTCATGGGGCGCGTCTACAAGGGCGTGAAAGAAAACGGCGCTATCTTCAGCCACCCGAATCCGTGGGCGGTAATTGCGGAGTGCAAGTTGGGGCGCGGTGAGCGGGCAATGAAATTCTACGACTCCATGCTGCCCTGCAATCAGAATGACGCCATCGAGATTCGCCAGTCCGAGCCTTACTCCTATTGCCAGTTCGTGATGGGCGCAGATCACACGGCGTTCGGGCGGGCGCGGCATCCGTGGCTAACGGGGAGCGGCGGCTGGAATTACACGGCAGTGACGCGGTGGATTCTGGGCGTGCGCCTGGGATTTCACGGCATGATTGTGGATCCTTGCATTCCGGCGGACTGGAAGGAATTCAGCGTGACCCGGCAGTGGCGCGGAGCAACGTTCGAGATCGCTGTGAAGAATCCCAACGGTGTCGAGAAAGGTGTTGCCGAGACCACGCTGAATGGGATTTCGCTGCAAGGGCCGATCAAGGCGCAGGAGGCTGGGTCCGTTAATCAGGTTGTTGTAGTGATGGGCTGATAGAGGTGATAATTCTTGAAGACTGGCCTGTTTCTGGTGTGCGGAATTCTTTTGGACACAAGACGCAGCGAGTTAGCCTCCGCTATGCGGAGATGGCAAGTTAGCGAGTTAGCTTTGGCCTGTGACGGGTCGAGGGACTCGGGCCATATTTCAAAAAATGCCGAGACGAAAGATGCCCCTGCTTTGTGGTTCGACACGTCAACAAACAAAGCTGGCCTGGGATTGAGATCCCAGGCCCGCTTTGTTTGATGAATTGATTTGACTGCTTACTGCTGTGGCGCGGGTGCGGGAGCAGGAGGCGGGGTTTGGGGCGCGGGGCCGAGCGTGATGTCGACTGGCTTTGGCGCCGGTTCCTTGGCCTTGTCGGTGATGCGCTTCTTTTCACCGGCGGTGGTGGCCTTTTTCTTCTTCTTGTTTGCGGTGTCCCCGGCCAAGCCCAGCGGTGCGGCTTGCGTCTGGCGATCGGCCACTTCGGCGGCGTCGGGCGCGGGAGCAGCCTGAGCATCCGGGGTTAGCCCCTTAGCCTTGGCCGTTTTGGCCACTTTAGCGCGTGCGCTAAAGCGGCTTTTCTGAGTCGGCTTGGTGCTGGCTTCCAACGGGTTTTCCGGTTCGGGAGCGGAAGCCGCCGGCGGCAACGCACCTGCGTCCTCGACCTTGGTGGCAGCAGCCTCAGGGAGCGTTTGGGTGGGCGCCTTGCCGAAGCGGATCTTTTCTTTCTTGCCAGGCTTCATGGAGGCGGTGTCGACACTGGCGTTCTTCTTGGATGCCTTGGCCGGAGTCGCTGGTTTTTCAGGTGCGGCGGCAGAGAGATCGGGGCGCGTTTTTTGCCGGAAAGTGTGGGTGGTTTCGCGGAAGCGGGTCCGTTCTACCTTCTTCTTCTTCTTGGGCGCGGGCGGTGCATAGGCACTGTAGACCGGCTTGATCTGCTTGGGGCTGGCGCCGGTATCGACATAGCCTGGCTTGATATCGATGTAGGCCTCTTCGCGCATGGTGGTCAAATATTCCCGCATGGCGGGTTCCATCCGGGCGGTGTAGAAGGCCTCTTCTACCTGCTGCTCGACATCTTTGTACTCCGGAACGCCGCCGGGCACATGTTTGACGACCTTGAGAATGACGAAACCCTGCCGGGTGCGAATTGGATCGGTGACCTGGCCGGAGTTGAGGGCGAAAGTGGCGTCCTCGAGGACTTTGGCGAGACTGCCCCGGCGGTACTGACCGAGATCGCCGCCCTCAGAGGCTGTCTGGCCGTCGCTGAAGCTCTTTGCCAACTGGGCAAAGTCGCCTCCCTGGTGGATTTTGGCCTCGATGTCGTCTGCCTTGGCTTTGGCTGCGGCCAATTTGTCCGGGCTGTCCGCCGAAGCTGTGGAGACCATGATCTCGCTGAGGCGAACGCTCTCGGGCTGGGCGTAGTCCTGCTTGTGCAGCTCGTAGAAGCGCCGCACCTCGCCGGGCGTAGCCTGGACCTTGCGCCCGACCTGGTCGCGCATGACTTCCTGGGTGATGATCTGGTTGCGAATATTGGCCTTGAAATCCTCGAAGGAAACGCCTTGTTCCTTGGCGGCCTTTTCTAGGTCCTCGAGTGTTTCAAGGTTATATTGCTTGCGGATCTCGTCCAGACGCTTGATGAGCTGGGTCTCGCCGTTGATGCCGAGTTCCTTGCCCTTGGAGAGCCAAAGCTGCTGATCGATGAGGCTTCGCAACAGATCTTTGTGACTCTCGGAGATCTGTTGCATGGTGGCGCCACGCTGGCGTCCCTCGTCGTCCACTTCCTTCATGGCGCGGTCGTAGTCGGTGTGCGTAATGATCTGATCGTTCACGCGCGCGACGATATCTTCAACCGTGGTGCCCCCGTAGGGGCTATCCGGCGCGGCAGGACGCGTTTGCGCCAGCGTGAAACTTGCGAGCAGCACCGTGCCAAGCACGACAACCGCGGGAGTGCGAAATGGATTCAGGGTCATAGTTAAGGACACGCCAGGGGGCAAACATTCTCCACCTGATGCATAGACGTCATTGTAAATGGCTGGGCAGCAAGAGCGCGATTCCGAGCGAGATTCGGCGTGAAATCGGTGGGTGCCAGCGACAACGAATGGCTCCTGGACCTGGAGTTGAGCAGATCGGGGCATCTTGAAGCGGTTTCGCCGGTGATGCCGGGGCCGTGCCGCTGGTTCGGGCGCACCACAGCTACCCGAATCGGGGCATTCACGTCAAACTAGGCAGTGTTATACTCTTGCCAAGACTGCTCTGCCCGGGCTTTTTGAGCGGTTTCCCAGGACCATTGGCCTTGCCAGATATAAGGCAAGGTTAATTTTTGTCGCGAACCAGCCCGGCCGTTCCAGTCGGATTTGGACGCGAATCCCGGGAGGCCAACGCGGAAACCTGTCGCAAGTGCCGTCCGGAGGTTGGTCCCGCCTATGAATCCCCGCGCCCGTCGCGCTCTCTTCACCGTCGTACTCTTCTTCTCAGTCTGCGCCCTGGTGGGCAGCATCTTGCAACGCAAGGTGGGGGCACAATCCTCGGCAGACGAGAGCCAACTGCGCGACAACCTGAAGTCGTTCACCAATGTCTATGCGCTGGTGGAGCAGAACTACGCCGAGCCGATCAACGGCGACAAGGCCGACGCAGCCATCTATGACGGGGCCATTCCCGGCATGTTGCGGACGCTTGACCCGCACTCGAACTTCTACGATCCCAAGGCCTATGCCAAGATGCGCGAAGAGCAGCATGGCCGCTACTACGGCGTGGGCATGGTGATCCAGCAGCAGCGCGACGCGCAGGGCCACGACAAGGTTTATGTGATCACGCCCTACGAGAACACCCCCTCGTTCCGGGCGGGCATACACCCGGGCGACGTGATTTCCGCCGTCGACGCGAAGAGCACCGACGGCATGACGTCGGACTTGGTGGCCAAGGCGCTGAAGGGCCCCAAGGGCACGCACGTCCAGGTGACCACGACGCGCGAGGGCCAAGCCAAGCCTCTGGTTTTCGACCTGGTGCGCGACGAGATCCCCAACCCCTCGGTTGACCTGAAATACGAGATCCGCCCCGGCATCGGCTACATCCATTTGAAGCAGTTCCAGGAAACCACGGCTCAGGAAGTCATCGATGCGGTCGACGGATTCAGCAACCTGAAGGGCCTGGTGTTCGATCTGCGCGGCAACCCCGGCGGCCTGTTGAGCCAGGCGGTTGAAGTGTGCGACCACTTGCTGGCCAAGGGCCAGAACATCGTGTCGCAACGGGGACGCGCTTATCCCGACCAGGTGTATACGGCAACCCACGGCAACGACGGCAAAACCTTTCCGATCGTGGTGCTGGTGAACCGGAACACGGCATCGGCGGCCGAAATTGTGTCAGGCGCCCTGCAAGATCACGACCGCGCCCTGATTGTGGGCGAGACGACGTTCGGCAAGGGGCTGGTGCAAACGGTTTATAACCTGAGCGAGAATACCGGGCTGGCGCTGACGACGTATCACTATTACACGCCGTCGGGGCGGCTGATCCAGCGCAACTACTCCGGCGTTTCGCTGTACGACTACTACTACAACCACGCCGGGGCCTCGCCCAACGACGCCACCAACCGCGAGGTGAAGTTCACCGACTCGGGCCGAACGGTGTATGGCGGCGGCGGCATTACGCCGGACGAGAAGCTGGATAGCCCCAAGAGCAACCACTTCCAGGACTCGCTGCTGATGAAGGACGTCTTCTTCCACTTTGCGCCGGTGTATGTGGCCAACCACACGGTGGAAAAGAACTTCGAAGTCAACGACGCGGTGCTGGGCGACTTCAAGGCGTATCTGACCAGCCAGAATGTGGAGTGGACCGACGCCGAGATCAAGGGCGTGCGGGACTGGCTGAATGCGCGCATCAAGGAAAAGATCGTCACCATCGCATTCGGACAGTTGCAGGGATTGCACACGCTGGCCGACTGGGACCCGATGATTCAGAAGGCGCTGACCTTCTTGCCGGAAGCCCAGGCTCTGGAAGACACGGCGCACAAGGTGCTGGCAGAAAAGGCCGTTGCGCGGAACGCTGCGCCGTAGGGTGTGGTTTGCTTTGCGGTGCGGACGGCCATCCCTGCGGGGATGGCCGTTTGGCGTTGGGGGACGAAGCGATTCGGAGCTTCGAATTCACTCCAGCAAGGCAATTGAGACTCGATGTTTGGGACTCCATTCACGGCATTTTGAACCCGCGAAAGACCCCGTCATGATCAACATTGTCGGCAAATTCATAGAAGTCCATGTTGGCGATTGAGAGATTGCTCTGGATGCCAGGGACCTCAGAGGGAACCGCCCTGAATGTGCGGCCTGGCTCTGCACGCAAATCTAAAACAAGTATGGGAATCTCCGATCGATGGCATGAAGTCCTATCGACCACAAATAGAAACGAGTGCCAATAGTCGCGCGGAGCCATCGTGAGCAGTTCCTGGTCGGTACGATCGCGAAATATCGGATTGTCCACAAAATCCACACTCGCGTAGAAATCCTGTCCTGCTTCGTGCCAAGGCTGACGAATGAGATCGCAGATCGCCTTCCAAGCAGCATCATCTTCAAAACAGGTCCGGATTACGGGGGTGTCCTTTGTCATCGGGAGAAGTTCTTTCGGTTCCATATCTGCTCAATGTTCTCCTGATTGAACACCACAATAATAGAAGACTCGAGATACGGGCGTAAGGGAGAGACCGGCAGCCCTTCAGCTGGTTGGTAAACGGTACAACACTTTTCTAGCCGGGTGTCTCACTGCTCGGGTCAGTTTTTCATTGACCGAAGCGATCCGGCAGGCTTGAAAGTGGTCTCCCCGGCGGGCTAAACAGGCTGCGGAAAAAGGCGTGTTTTTGGGTAAGGAACCCGAAATGCATCCCTCAGTGGCTAAAGCCACTCTCATTCTAATGGTTTTATCGGCACGACTGAAGTCGTGCCCTGACACACAAGGCCTTCAGGGGAGTTTCTCCGCAGCCTGTAATGCCCGTTCCCTTCAAAGCCGATAATCCACGATTTGCGTGAGAGACACGAGGAGGTGTGAACGCTGCAACGAAGACTACTGTCGATTTTCCGGCACAACAAACCCCTGTAGTCCCCATCACAGCGAATCCGGGCCGGCCCCCGTAGCCTTTGGACGGAGTTGGAGGAGCATCTATGTCTGGGATCGCCGCGGAAAACACTGTTACCGTTCAGAACCTTTTGGCTGCCTTTGAGGGCGAGTCGAACGCACATGCCAAATACACGGCCTTCGCCGCCAAGGCCGACACCGAGGGATTGCACGGAGCAGCCAGCCTGCTGCGGGCCGCAGCCCGCGCCGAACAGATTCATGCCGCCAACCATGCCCGGGTCATCAAGCAACTGGGCGGCGAGGCACTGTGCACCATTCACGCGGTCGAGGTGAAGGGCACTCTGGAAAACCTGAAGGCCGCATTGGGCGGCGAGCAGTACGAGATCGACACCATGTATCCCGGCTTCCTTGAAGAGGCGACGGCCAACGGAAACACGGCGGCGATTCGGACCTTTACCGGCGCGCTGGAAGCGGAAAAGACCCACGCGCGGCTCTATGGCGAGGCCATTGCAGAGTTGGTGGGCGGAAAAAAAGACTCCTGGATCGCCACGCAGCGTGACTTTTACGTGTGCCCGGTGTGCGGCTACACCTCGGAGATCGAAGAGGAGCACGAGCGCTGCCCGGTGTGCAAATGCCCCTGGGAAAAGTTCGAGATCGTCCGCTAAGCCACCGATTTTCAAAGACGAAGTGGAATAGCGGAATTCACGGGCTGTCCAAATCCCTGAGGGCCAGGAGGCCCTCAGGACAGCCGGTCAGGAGACCGGCTGTCCATTTTCGGCGCCAGTTCGCGCCAAGCTAGTTCCGCCAGGTAAGCAATCGGGCCAAAGCCGAGCGCCGGCCCTCCCATTGAAACTGCACTTGCCTGAACTGCCACTTGTGGCCGTGGCGGGTCAGAACCGCTGAAAACCGTACCGGGCTACTGGAGTTCTTGAACTGCACCGTGCCGGCACTGGCCACCCAGGCCACGTCGCCCGAGGTGCAAATCACTGCGTCGTCGACGGAAAAGCGGAGGTCTCCCCATCCCTCCCAGTCCGCCTTGATGAAGGCAGCCGCCTGGGGATAGCCCTGCACCCATTCGGCGCGATCCGTCCCCAGAATCAGGATGTCGTCGTTCTTATCGAACAGGCTGTTCATGAAAGCGTTCAAGTTGCGCGGGTCGCGCTGAATGTAGCCGTTCTGAAACTCGCGAAGGGCAGCGCGCACTTCGGCTTGCACCGCAGGGGATGCGTCTCCCGGCTTGAGAGCCGGATGCAGGAGAGTATCAACCCCGTTGCGCGTGTGCCGATAGGCGGCCAGACAGACCGCTATCCCACAGATCGCGAACAACGCGGCAGCCAGAACCGCGGCCGCTGTCTTGCGGGTTAGTTGGAACTTCAATGCGCCCCCCGGGCGAGCCGGATCTTGATGGTGGACTGACAGAATGTTATGCGTTTGTCAGACAAATGCCAATAGCACTTAAGTACAGTTACCGCAGCAACTGGAGCCTCTGCGTTACACGGTAATGGGGCAACTGAGAGCTGAGGCTTCCCCGGTCCCCAAAAGCGAGGGACCCGGGGCACCCAGATTCTTGTAATAAAACGCACCGAGCACCCCGGCACCATTTTTCACGTGCCATGATTTTTCGCTTGACATAGTGTATTAGTTCTATAGTACATTGATTTCGTGATGAGCCAGCAGACAACAAAGCCTCCGTTTCGCTTTCAACTTGACCTGCACAGCGGCATGCCGGTCTATCGCCAGATAATCGACCAGGTTCGTGGCGGCATGGCCTCCGGCTCGCTGTCCGCGGGCGACCAACTGCCCACGGTGCGGCAACTGGCCGTGGACCTGGCCATCAACCCCAATACCGTGGTACGGGCTTACCGCGAGCTGGAACTGGGCGGCCTGCTTGAGACGCACCAAGGCACTGGAACCTTTATCGGCGCCCTGAAGTTTGAGCAGGCCGGCGCGGAGCGGACGCGGCAATTGAGCCAGATTGTGGGCGATTGCGTGTCGCGCGCCGGGGCTGCGGGATTCACGGTGGAAGATCTCATGAACGAGTTACGCGGATTGGCCGGAGGCCTGCCGCAAGGAGAGGAAAGATGACAACGAAAATCGAGTTTGTTCGGATCAACCGGGTAGCGGTGACCTTGTTTGTGTTCTCAACCCTGGCGGGGGTGTTGCTGGGCTTATGGCTGCGGCAACCGGCGTCGATCGTGGTGGGCGCGCTTTTGGGCATCTACCTGCTGTTCGCCATCAAGGTGGTGAAGCAATGGGAGAAGGTGGCGCTGCTGCGGTTGGGCCGCTATGTGGGTTTGCGCGGACCGGGATGGTTTCACGTGGTGCCGGTGTTTGAGAGCCTGAGTCACTACATCGACCAGCGCGTGCGAGTGCACAGCGTTACGGCGGAATCCACGCTCACGCGCGACACGGTTCCGGTGAACGTGGACGCAATCGTCTTCTGGATGGTGTGGAACGCGGAGAAGTCGATTCTGGAGGTGGAGAACTTTGTGGAAGCCATCAGCCTGAGCGCGCAGACGGCGCTGCGGGAGTCGATCGGGCGGCACGAGCTGGCGCAAATGATCACCGAGCGCGAGGGGATGGGCCGGGAGTTGCAGCGCATCCTGGATGAAAAGACCAACCCGTGGGGCATCACGGTGCAGTCGGTGGAGATCCGCGATGTGAGGATTCCGCAGTCGCTGGAAGATGCCATGTCAAAGCAGGCGCAGGCGGAACGGGAGCGGCAGGCGCGCGTGATTCTGGGAGCGGCGGAGGTGCAGGTTTCCGATCAGTTTGCCGAGGCTTCGCGGGTCTACAACGACAACCCGGGCGCACTGCATCTGCGCGCCATGAACATGCTTTACGAGGCCATCAAGGAGCGGGGATCGATGGTGATCGTGCCGTCTTCGGCCGTGGAGACCATGGGGCTGGGCGGATCGCTGGCGACGGCGTCCATTGCAAAACAACAAGGGTAACAATCGACCAAGAGGTGAACCATGAGAATCAAGAGCGTACTTCCCTGCGCCCTGCTGATCATAATCGCGGCGGGTTCGCATGCACAAACTGCGGTGCTGAAGCCAACAAGCGTGTTGCTGGACACCTCGGCTCTGGTTGGGGTGTGGCGGGCTCAGATGGATGGGCTTCCGGCCATGACTCTTACCCTGAGCGACGAGACCGGGAGCTTGCAGGGCGCGGTTCTGTTCTACCTGCTGCAGCGGGATCCAGGCAAGCCGGTCACCGCGACTCCCGGAGTTCCCGAACCGCTGATGAACCTCCGCTTCGACGGCCGGAGGCTTACCTTCCAAGTGAGTCACCGGCGCGCGCATCCGCCCGGCAGCCTGCAGGATGCACCGATCAGCTGCGGGCTGCGACTGACCGGCGAGAATCGCGGGACGATGGCAAGAGAAGGCGATGGGTCAAGCGCGGTCGAGGTTGT
This sequence comes from uncultured Occallatibacter sp., assembly GCA_964560845.1. Lineage (GTDB taxonomy): Bacteria > Acidobacteriota > Terriglobia > Terriglobales > Acidobacteriaceae > Telmatobacter. The sequence continues at coordinate 17,288 of CAZLMY010000115.1, forward strand.
GCGAGCGGAGTAGGAACCCCCGACAAGCTCCAGATCGGCCTTTACGGCTCGTCGCCGTAGATGCCGATCTGGAGTTTTCCGCCTTGGGTCAGGCGGGCGCGGTACATGCCCGGGGTATTGAAGCTCCAGGCGAGCTGGCCGTCGGGGGCGATGGCGATGAGGCCTCCGTCGCCGTGCAGGGCTTCGAGCTCCTTGTGAATGACCTGGTCGGCGGCCTGCTGCAGGGTCATTCCCTTGAAATAGACCAGGTTGCAGACTTCCCGGGCCACGCCGAGGCGGATGAAGTACTCGCCGGTGCCGGTGGCGGAGACGGCGCAGGACTGGTTGGAGGCGTAGGTGCCGGCACCGATGATGGGGGAGTCGCCGACACGACCCCAGCGCTTGCCCTGGACTCCGCCGGTGGAGGTGCCGGCTGCGACGTTGCCGTGGCGATCGAGCGCGGCCACGCCCACGGTGCCGAACTTGTGGGCGTTGGGGGGCTCGACCTGGGCCACCGGGACTGGAGGCTCCGGTGGCGCTCCAGCGGGCCGGGGCGGCACGGGGCGGCCTTCCTTTTTAAGCTGCTTGACCAGCGACTGCCAGCGGCGCTCGGTGAAGAAGAAGCTGGGGTCGACCTGCTCCAGGCCGGCCTCGGCGGCAAAGGCGTCGGCGCCCGCGCCGATGAGCATGACGTGCGGGGACTTCTCCATGACCGCACGGGCCAGGCTGATGGGGTGACGGGTGCGGGTGACGCCAGCCACCGCACCGGCCTTGAGATTGGAGCCGTCCATGATGGCGGCGTCCAGCTCATTTTTGCCGTCAGCGGTGAAGACCGCGCCGCGGCCGGCGTTGAAGAGGGGGTCGTCTTCGAGGATCTGGATGGCGGCTTCGACGGCTTCGACCGAGGAGCCGCCGTGGTCGAGGATCCTGGCGGCGGCCTGGACGGCCAGGGTAATGGAGGCTCGATAGGCGGCTTCGGTCTTGGGATCGAGGCTGGCGCGTTCGATGACGCCTGCGCCGCCGTGAAGGACCAGGGCCCAGGGACGAGCCGGTTGTTGCGCCGCCATGGATACAACCTCTCCGGCCATCATCCCAGCCACCATGCAAATACGCAATGCGGTCATCGATTTGCCTCCAGCCTGCAATCGGTTGAAGCCCGGAAAGCATGCCCGGGGGCTAAAGCCCCACTCATTCTATGGGCCTTATCGGCACGCGACCCCGACCCGGAGGGTCCCCCCGTGCCCCGGTCGTGCCCTGACACTTCTAGCCATCGAAAGAGAGTTTTCCGCAGACTGGAAAGCCTGTGCCCTTCAACGCCTTGGCTTGACCAAGATCATCTTAGCTCCCGGCCTTGTGAGGAATCGACAACGCCGCGCCTTCGCCTACCTTATAGGTTTCGGAGAAGTTGCGCTGATCGATACCTAGGAGTGTGTCGGGAATAGATTCTGGGCATCAAGAAAGGTATTTTATTGATG